>JAUQPQ010000108.1 GCA_030550295.1 Chloroflexota bacterium | reverse complement strand
CCTCTTCTCGGCCCGCTACCTTACGTGGCCGCCTCGCCTAGCATCTCAAGGGGAGGAAGGGGTGACCTACTACTTAGGATGGACTTGGGGCCAGCCTCGTCTGTTGGTGCCTGCTGCCCTTATGGGCTCTTTATGTTCACGTCTCCTTCTAGACTATTTGGGACTCCCGTGGGCATGAACGCTCTTCTCTTATTAGCGTTGGGCCTCCTGGCTGCAGTCCGGCCTTTATTTCCCCTACAGGAGGTGCAGAAGGAGGTGGGGCCCTATAGAATTGTCGCCCAATTTCAGGAGCAGCCCCATGTGAACGATGAGAGCATCCTCCTTTTGCAAGTAATGGACCAACGAACGGGGGAGCTTGTATTAGGGCTGGCAGATACTTTGCGCATGGAGGGTTGGGTGACACCCCAAACGGGCTTGGAGCGTCGTTTCCCCGTGTATTTTAGGCCGGCCAAGGACAGACCCGGCGTGTATGAAGCCATCTTCGTCCCTCCCACTGTTGGACAGTACCGGTTCCGGCTAACGGGGCAGATAGAAGAGCTAGAGACAGATATGGAGCTGACCACTGGCCCTGGGGGCCTGCCAGACATCATGCCTCCAAGGGAGGAATTGATGAGCCCTGGTAACCTGGTGGCTTTCTCTCTGCTGGGCGTGTATTTGGGATCGCTGGTGGGTCTTGGGGCCTATTACTACCTGAGGCGGCGTGGCACGTTGACATCTTCTTCCCATAGGGACAAAGATAAGGTTAAATAATTGGTCATGATGGAGGGCAGGTCATGAAGGCAGCCGTTATGACCCAATTCCGTGCTCCCCTTGAGATAAGGGAGGTGGACGACCCTGTACCTGGGCCTACAGATGCCGTGGTTAGGGTGGAGGCATGTGGCATCTGCCGATCTGACTGGCACGTGTGGCAGGGGGACTGGGCTTGGATGGGAGTCTCCCCCACCCTTCCCCTCATCATGGGGCACGAGTTTGGGGGGGTAGTGGAGGCGGTAGGATCCCAGGTGCAAAGCTTCAAGGTAGGCGACAGGGTTACGGTCCCCTTCCACCTGGCGTGTGGTCGCTGTCATTACTGTTACAGTGGGCGGTCCAACGTCTGCTTAGCCTATGGGGTGATAGGGGTAAACTCCAACGGGGGCTACGGGCGGCTAGCCCTAGTGCCCAACGCCGATGTCAACCTGGTACGTCTGCCTGAGGGTGTAGATTTCTTAACGGCTGCCGCCCTTGGGTGTCGCTATATGACGGCGTACCACGCTGTAGCTGATAGGGCCCAAGTGCGACCAGGGGAATGGGTAGCCATCTTCGGTGTAGGGGGCGTAGGCCTCTCCGCTGTCCAGATCGCCAGTGCCTTGGGAGCTAGGGTGATCGCCGTAGACATAAGCGAAGACAAGCTGGAACGTGCCCGACAAGAAGGGGCGCTAATAACGGTGAACGCCCGGGCTGAAAACCCTGTAGGAAAGGTGCGCGCCGTCACCGATGGTGGCGCTGATGTGGGGATAGACGCCCTAGGCTCGGCGCAGACAGCCCTCAACTCTGTCTTTTCCCTGCGCCGGGGGGGAAGGCACATCCAGGTGGGTCTTACCAGCCAGCAGGAGCAGGGGATGATCTCCCTGCCCATAGACATTATGGTGGTCCAGGAGATAAATTTGGTGACCAGCCTGGGCTGCCCTGTCACCTCCTACCCAGGCCTCCTGAGCCTGGTAGCATCGAGCAGGCTAGACCCTAGAAGGCTGGTGGGGCAGACCATCCCGGTGGAGGGCGTCAACGACGTGCTCAACGCTATGACTGAGTTTGGGACGGTGGGCTTCCACATCATAAACCGCTGGTAGAACCCCTACCAGCGCACTAGACGTCGCCACCGGGTGTCGAAGCGCCACAGACCAGCCTGGCGGGCATAGCGGTAAGCAAGGACCATCTCTTCCGCCAGGACGCGCCGATTTATCTCCTTGTATTTAGGGTCGGTGCGCGCCTTCCACGCAGGGTGATACTGGTCCATTATGTTGACATAAGTGTCAGGTGAAAGCTCCTGGGCCAAAAACTGGACGATGTGGCGCGTCTCCTCCAAGAGGCCAGGCATCACCAGGTGACGAACGAGGACGCCGCGGACGGCCAGCCCCGACTCGTCTACCTTTAAGACTCCCACCTGGTGGTGCATCGCCTTTAGCACCTGGCGTGCCACATCGGGGTAATCGGGAGCTAGGAGGTATTTGCGGGCATGTTCTCGGCTCCAAAGCTTAAAGTCGGGCATGTATATATCTACTATTCCGTCCATGAGCTTGATGGAGTGGAGGGAATCGTACCCGCTAGTGTTGTAGACGATGGGCAGCCTCAGGCCCATCTCTATGGCGTAGGGGATAGCTTCTAGCACCTGGGCCACCACGTGTTCTGGCGTGACGAGGTTGATGTTATGGCATCCCATCTCCTGCAGGCGCACCATCATAGTGGCCAGCTCGCGGGGCGTCACCTCCACCCCTTCCCCCAATTGGCTTATCTCAAAGTTCTGGCAGAAGACGCAGCGCAAGTTGCACCATGAGAAGAAGATGGTGCCTGAACCCCGCCAGCCCCTTAGGACGTCTTCCTCGCCAAAGTGGGGAAAGTAGGAGGAGATACGGGCGTAGCGGCCCGACTTACACACCCCGAAACGGTCGTGCAGGCGGTCTATCCGGCAGTTGCGCGGGCATAGGTTACAACTGCGCAGGGCTTCAATGGCCTCTTCTACCTTCTCCTTTAGGTGCCCCGCCTCATAGGTGCGCAAGTAGGCAGGCACAAAGTCTTTACGCCGCACGAGGAACCGACCCCCGCCGTGGACCTCAAAGGGGACCTGGGAGGGCATTACCAAGACCACCCTTTTCACCCCCGCTACCAATATACCATCTGCACCTGCCGTGGCCCTCAAAAAGGCCCAGACCAGCATACCCCTAGGAGGCCGGCTATAATGGTATTGGGTTGCGCAAGGTCCTCATAGTAGAAGACGAGCGTACCCTTGCCGATGCCCTCCGGTACAATCTGGGGCGAGAAGGATACCACCCCTTGGTAACAAGCCGCGGGCAGGAGGCTATTCAGATAGCCCAAAGGGAACGCCCCTCTTTAATCATTCTCGACCTCATTCTGCCCGATATGGACGGCCTAGACGTGTGCAAGGCCATCAGGAGGGAGTCACAGGTGCCCATCATCATCCTGACAGCTAGAGGAGAGGAAGTGGACCGCGTGCTGGGCCTAGAGTTAGGGGCCGACGACTATATGGTGAAGCCCTTTTCCATGCGGGAGCTGATGGCGAGGATAAAGGCCCTTCTGCGGCGGGCGGAGCATCCATACGAGCCAGAGGGGGTCTTAGCTTCAGGGAACTTACGCCTGGACTTGCGCCGCCGTCAGGCCTACCGAGATAATATGCCCCTTCCCCTGCGCCCCAAAGAGCTGGAGCTTCTAGCTTTCTTCCTTCGTCATAGGGGCCGGACGGTGAGCCGTGAGGAGATCCTGGACAAGGTATGGGGCATAGATGTGGCTATAGACACCCGCACTGTGGACGTTCACGTCCGCTGGCTGCGAGAGAAGATCGAAGAGGTGCCTAGCAAGCCTACTCGTATAATCACCGTGCGTGGCTTGGGTTACCGTTTTGAGGGCTGAGGTTGGGGGCTGAGCGGTTCCAGCTATGAAGTCCTTGATGCCCTACCTAGTTGCTGCCTTGGCCCTTGTGTGCATATCCCTGGCTGGCCTGATGGCTGTTTTGGGTGTAGGCCCCGGATCTGTGCCTTTACTGGTGGCTGGGGCAGGGGCTGCCTTCCTCGTACCCCTTTTGTCGGCTAAAGCTCGCCTGAGGGCCCTTGCTGGCCAGATAGACTTATTGCGGGAGGCGGTGGCAAGCCTAGACCAGCAACTACAGGCTGTGGTTGCTGCTTTGGAGGCCTCGCCAGATGGGGCAGTGGTTATAGATCGCCAGGGGAATATAGCCTTCATGAATGCCAGTGCCGCCTCCTTCCTTGGGCGTACTAAAGAAGAGTTAAAGGGGCGCCCCCTGACCTGGTTCCTCCCTTATGAACAGGTGGTAAAGGCGGTAACGTCTGTGC
>JAUQPQ010000107.1 GCA_030550295.1 Chloroflexota bacterium | reverse complement strand
TGGACACGTCTGATCCCTGCCTTAATGATGGCCTCGGTACAGGGAGGAGTACGCCCATAGTGAGAGCACGGCTCCAGAGTGACAAACAGATCCGCCCCTTGGGCCAACCCCTTCGCCTGGGCCAAGGCCACCACCTCGGCATGGGGGCCAGGAGGGGGGTGTGTGTACCCCCTTGCTACCACTATCCCCTCTTTCACCACAACCGCCCCTACCCAAGGGTTGGGCGATGTCCGGCCTTCAGCCCTTCGCGCCTCCCTTAGGGCTAGCCTCATGAAGGGCCCCATGGCAAGACTATGATACCGCGCCATGTTACCATGGGCAGGGGGGAGCCATGTCCCAGGAGCCTCAGGTAAGCGAGCTAATGGTGAGGGGACTAGTAGTAGGCCTCTTCGCCGAAAACTGCTGGATCATCGGCAACCGCCGCACCGGGGAGGCGATATGCATCGACCCGGGAGATCAGCCTGCCGATGTCCTCCATCTGGCCCGCGATATGGGTGTAAAGATCAAGCTCATCGTCAACTCCCATGGTCATTTGGACCATATCATGGGCGTGAGGGCGGTGAAGGCGGCCACCGGTGCTCCTTTCCTACTTCACGCGGGTGACCTGGAGATAGCCCGCAAGGCAGGGGCCTCTGCTGCCCTTTGGCTGGGACGGAACATAGAACCTCCCCCAGACCCCGACTTCTTCATCAACGATGGCGACGAGGTGGAGGTGGCAGGGGTGAAACTTAAGGTCATCCATACCCCAGGGCACACCCCAGGCTCTTGTTCCTTCTATACCGAGGGAATGCTCTTTAGCGGCGACACCCTCTTCCGCGGCTCCATCGGCCGCACTGACTTGCCAGGGGGCGACTACGAAGAAGAGATGCGCAGCATCATCGAAAAGCTTCTAAAGTTGCCTGATGACACCATCGTCCTCCCTGGGCATATGGAAGAGACCCGCATAGGCATCGAGAAGCAGACGAACCCATTCATCCTCATGGAGTTGCGGCGGCGGAACCTGCCCTAAAGGCGGAAGTCTTCGTGGGCACGAGATGGGGTAGGCTCCTCTTGCCCCTGATACTTGCTGCCTAGCCCCGGAGTCCCGTAAGGCCTCTCAGCCGGCGTGGTGAGACGATAAAAGGAGATCTGGGCGATCTTCATCCCGTAATAAAGGGCGATAGGCATCTGGGACTGGTTGGAAAGCTCCAAGGTGAGCCTACCGGAAAAACCCGGGTCCACATATCCGGCAGTGGCGTGAACCAGGAGCCCCAACCTACCAAGAGAGGACTTACCGTCCACACGCGCCACCATGTCATCAGGAAGGGTGATGCGCTCAATGGTGCCAGCCAGTATAAAGCTCCCCGGCTGGACTATGAAAGGCTCCTCCGGCTCAATCACCACCCTCTCAGTGAGATCAGCAACGTCTTCCCGCACATCTACGTAGGGGCGCCGCGTCACCCGGAAGATCCGGAACACCCGGTCCAGATGGAGGTCGATACTGGCTGGCTGGATGGCATCCTCCCACAAGGGCTCCACTTTGATGCGCCCAGCAGCCAGCTCCTCCCGGATGGAGCGATCCGAGAGAACCCCCATCACTATGTAGATTCGCCGCCACTCACCCTTGGCAGAAGGGCCAGAAGGGGCCGACCTATCCATACCTTTTCCACAACATATCATGACCAGATGCGCCCTGCATACCGCCGCCCCATCCCACAAAGCGACCGAGAGGACAGGGGCTACAACCATCTAACATCTACAAGAGGCAGCGCACAACAACCAATACCCCTTTGCCCTGCCCACCCCCAAATGACAAAATCCGTCCTCAAAGGGCGAACGGACGATTGACTAAGAACGATCCCTCCCTCCATAATGTCACCAGCTAGACGAGGCCATCTCTAATGGGGGTTGCAGCGTTCACATAACGGGCACGGGGATGGCCCGAAGCGTATCACCCAGGGAGGCGCGCGATGGACCTACGCGGCAAAGCAGCTATCTGTGGTGTAGGGGAGGTGGGCCCCTTCCGCAAGGCCGGGGGTAGGACCGCCGTGGACATGATGTTAGAGGCAGGCCGCCTAGCCATGTTAGATGCCGGCCTAGAGCCACCGGAGGTGGACGGCCTCCTAGTGGGGCCCCTGCTGGTAGGAGCGCCGGTAACCCTCGCCTCTATGATGGCCGAATACTTAGGCCTCAGGCCCACCTACGCCGACATAGTGGACCTGGGTGGGGCCACGGCAGCGGGCATGGTCTGGCGGGCAGCGGCTGCCATCGCCTCTGGGGCAGCCCGAGCGGTTCTGTGTCTGACGGGCGAAGCTGTAGACCCTGAGGCCTTCTACACCAGGGGCGTACGGTGGGCCGGCTTACCGCCTCCCGAGTTCGAGCGGCCCTATGGTCCTATGGGTGCCAACTCTGGCTACGCCATGATCGCCATGCGCCACGCCTATGAATTCGGCACCACCGACCGGCAGCGGGCTAAAGTGGCCGTAGACCAGCGCCAGAACGCCTGCGCCAACCCACGCGCCCTCTTCTACGGCCGGCCCATCACCGTAGAAGAGGTCCTTGAGTCCCCCCTCATTGTCGATCCCTTGCACCTGCTGGAGATCGTCATGCCTTGCTCAGGGGCCATCGCCTTCGTTGTGGCAGCGCCTGAGGTGGCCCGCTCTGGGCCACATCCCCCTGTATACCTTTTGGGCTTCGGAGAGAAGGTGACCCACAGCCTGCCCTCTCATGCCCTCAGCCTCACCACCTCACCCATCGTCTATACGGCCAAGCAGGCCTTTGAAAGGGCAGGATGCACCCCTGCCGATATAGACCTGGTCTCCGTCTACGACTGCTACACCATCACCGTCATCGTCACTTTGGAGGACGCCGGCTTCTGTGCCAAAGGAGAGGGCGGCCTCTTCGTAGAGGAACACGATCTCACGTACAAAGGGGACTTCCCAGTTAACACCCACGGTGGCCAGCTCTCCTACGGCCAGCCAGGGCTAGCAGGAGGAGCCTCCCATGTCATCGAGGCCGTCTACCAGCTGCGGGAGGAGGCTGGAGAGCGGCAGGTGAAGGACTGTCAACTGGCCTTCGTGCAAGGCAACGGTGGGGTCATGAGCGAACAGGTAAGCCTCATTCTAGGGAGGGAGCCATGACCAGTGAGACGCCATCACGGCCGTTACCGCGGCCTACCGCGATAAGCGCCCCCTTCTGGCGCGCTGCCGCCCAAGGGAAGCTCCTGCTACAACGATGTCGACGCTGCAGCTCCTTCATCTACTACCCGCGCCCCTTCTGCCCCACTTGCCTGAGCGATGATCTTGAGTGGAAGGAGGCCTCAGGTCGGGGCACCGTATACACCTACACAGTTGTCAGGCGCGCAGCCACCCCTGCCTTTGCTGATAAGGTGCCGTATGTGCTGGCCATCGTGGAGCTGGAAGAGGGCCCAAGGATGCTCACCAACATCGTCGGCTGCCCACCAGAGGAGGTAAGTGTGGGCATGCCCGTGCGCGCCACCTTCGAAAAGTACTCTGATGAGGTCGGCCTCGTCTTCTTCCGGCCAGACGAGGAGGCTGGTAATGGCTAGGCCCGTCCTGCGGACAACCCTCTGCGACTTATTAGAGATCGAGTACCCTGTCATCCTCGCTGGCATGGGGCAGGTCGCCCGGGCCGAGCTGGCCGCGGCCGTCTCCAACGCTGGCGGCCTGGGGATCATAGGGGCTACGGGGATGAGGCCAGAACGCCTGCGAGAGGAGATAAGAAAGGTCCGCGATTTGACAGATAGACGTTTCGGGGTCGACATCCTCTTGCCGGCTGACGTGGTGGGGGAAAGTAGCAGCGAAAGCGGTGGCCGGAGAGAACCAGGCCTCGAGCACTGGCGCTGGGCAGAAGACGTGGCCCGCAGGTACGGCCTAGGAGAGGTTCGGCCCGACCCCTCCCGCTCCACCCTGGGACGAGGTTTCGGTGGCGACTATATCCAGCGCCAGATGGAGGTAGTGCTAGAGGAGAAGGTGCCCGTCTTCGCCTCTGGCCTGGGCAACCCCGCCCCCTTCGTCCCCCACCTCCACAAGAACGGAACCAAGGTGATCGCCCTTGTGGGC
>JAUQPQ010000022.1 GCA_030550295.1 Chloroflexota bacterium | reverse complement strand
CGGGGGTGGAGCTCAAGGGCTGCTGCCACCTCCTCGCAACAGCGGGCCAAGGGTTCGGGGTCTTGCCATATGGCCTCCAGCTCCTCTACGTCCTGGGGGCTCTCTGGCTGGGCGCTGGTGAACCGCAAGAGGGGCGACAGGTCTATCTTGAGCTGTCGCCGCAGAAAGGATGCGGCTTGGGCCAGCTCATGTAAGGCTCCGTATCTCTCGGCCACGGCGAACGACATGAAATACACGAGAGATGCCGTATCCCCTTCAAACCCCAAGGGGCAGGGGAGGGGAGGGTCGAGTTCCACAATGAGCATCGTCATCCCTTCACCTATTCTAGACTTATTTGGGGGGAAAACCTGGAGGAGGGCACCGCTGACTTTCCGGGCTTGCTCCGATATTCCCTAGAAGTAGTGACTTTGGGCCTGGAGTTGGTGGCCGAATAGTGTCCAGGGCGTGCCCACTGAACCTCGGAGCGCTTCTTGAAGCTGGAGGAAGCCCTTAAACGTCCAGGCGCCGCACCTGTTGGTAATGGCTCTGAATGAACGCTTTGCGGGGAGCTACGTCTTCCCCCATTAGCTGGCTGAACACCCTGTCAGCAAGGGCAGCATCTTCAATGGTCACCTGGAGGATGGTGCGTTTTTGGGGGTCCATGGTGGTCTCCCAGAGCTGCTCTGGGTTCATCTCTCCCAGGCCCTTGTAGCGCTGCACGGCTACACCTTTGCCGTCCTTTAGGCGCTGAAGGAGCGCCTCCTTCTCCTGCTCTGAGTAGGCCCAGTACACCTCTTTGCCTTTGGCAATGCGGTAGAGGGGAGGCTGGGCGATATACAGGTGGCCTGCCTCAATAAGGGGCCGCATGTGGCGGAAGAAAAAGGTAAGAAGGAGGGTGCGTATGTGGGAGCCGTCTACGTCGGCATCGGTCATGATGATGACGCGGTGGTAGCGCAGGCGCGTCAGGTCGATGGATTCGCCCATGCCGGCGCCTAGGGCGGCCACCATGGCCCTTATCTCTTCGTGGGCGAGGACCTTGTCGGGGCGGGCCTTCTCCACGTTGAGGACCTTGCCACGCAAGGGCAAGATGGCCTGGAAGCGACGGTCTCGCCCCTGTTTAGCCGATCCTCCTGCTGAGTCCCCCTCCACTATGTAGAGCTCTCTTTTGCGTGGTTCCTTCTCCGTGCAGTCAGCGAGCTTGCCAGGCAGGGTGGTGGTATCTTCCAGACTCCCCTTCTTCAGGACCAGCTCCCGGGCCTTCTTTGCTGCTTCCCGGGCTCGGGCAGCAGTGAGGCACTTTTCCACGATGCGGCGGGCGGGCCCAGGGTGCTCCTCCAGCCAGCGAGAGAGCTCCTCCACCACCACCGACTCTACCTGCCCCTTGATCTCCGCATTACCTAGGCGGGTCTTTGTCTGCCCCTCGAACTGGGGATCGGGCAGCTTGACCGATATGATGGCCGCCAAACCCTCCCGCACGTCGTCACCGGTGAGGTTGGCCTCGTCATCCTTCAAAAGCTTCTGGCGTCGGGCATAGTCGTTGATAACGCGGGTGAGGCCGCTGCGGAAGCCTGTAAGGTGGGTGCCACCATCGATGTTGTGGATGCAGTTGGCGAAGGCGTAAGCAGATTCAGTAAAGCCATCGTTATACTGGATGGCTACCTCGATGATGGTGCTGTTGACGGTGCGCTGGAAGTATATGGGCTCATGGAGGGGCTTTCGACCCTTGTTGAGCCGCTGGACGAAGCTCCGTATGCCCCCCTCGTAGTAGTAGTTCACCTCCCTGCCCGTGCGCTCGTCTACCAGGCGTATCCATACTCCCCTGGTGAGGAAAGCCATCTCCTGGAGCCGCTGGGCCACCGTATCGAAGTCAAATTCCCGGTGACGGAATATCTGGCTATCGGGTTGGAACCAAGTGGTGGTGCCCGTCTCACCAGAAGCCACCTCACTTACCACCTGGACGTCGCCCAAGGGGTTGCCGCGCTCGTACTCCTGACGGTAGACGAGGCCGTTGCGCCGCACCTCTACCCAGAGGCGCTCTGAGAGGGCGTTGACTACCGCCGCCCCTACGCCGTGAAGGCCCCCAGATACCTTGTAGACCTGGCGATCAAACTTACCCCCCGCGTGCAGCTGCGTCATCACTGTCTCCAGGGCCGAACGGCCGGTTTGGGGGTGGATATCTACTGGTATCCCACGGCCGTTGTCCCGCACCAGTGCCCCTCCCTCACGGTCCAGTACCACCTCAATGCGGTCGCAGTAGCCAGCCATGGCCTCGTCGATGGAGTTGTCCACGATCTCAAATAAAAGGTGGTGCAGGCCGCGGGCATCGGTGGAGCCGATGTACATGCCGGGCCGCAGGCGCACGGCCTCCAGACCTTCTAAGACCTGGATATCGGCGGCTGTGTAGGAGTCTTGCCTTTTGTGGGCCATCTGAGGAGCTGAAGAGAACCTCCTTTGCCTATTTTACCCCTTTAGATTGCTACAGTCATCCCGTTTATGTCCTGTTATACTGGGCCTGTGCGCTTGCCCCCTCACCTAGTAAGTGGGAACTTGATACAACGGGTGAACCGCTTCGTTGTGGCGGTAGAGGTGGGGGGAGAAGTGGTGCATGCCCATTTGGCCAACTCGGGGCGCCTCCATGAGCTGATGTTTCCTGGGGCGCCGGTGCTTTTAACGCCCCGGCCCAGGGTGGGCAGGAAGACGGGACTAGATCTGGCGCTAGTATACGTTGACGGCGTGTGGGTCTCGGCCGATGCTAGGTTGCCCAATAGGTTGGTTATGGAGGCGGTAGAGGAGGGTCGCCTTGGGGCATTGGCTGGGCTCAGGGTGGTGAGGCGAGAGCCGATTTTCGGCGGGGCGAGGTTAGACCTCCTCTTGGGGGGGCCCCAGGGCCAGGTGCTGGTGGAGGCTAAGTCGGTTACTTTGGTGGAAGGAGGGATGGCCCTGTTCCCTGATGCTCCTACTCTAAGGGGGCGGCGGCATCTACAGGCCCTCATGGAGGCGCTCCGTCAGGGGCTGGGGGCGGCAGTCATCTTCGTTGTGCAGCGGGAAGATGCGCAGGCTTTCTCCCCCCATCATGGGGCCGATCCGGCCTTCGCCCGTGCCCTGGGGGAGGCCCACCGCAGTGGCGTGATGGTGCTGGCCTATCGGTGCCGGGTATCGCCCCAGGAGGTGGCCATCGCCGATCCCGTACCGGTATGCGTGTAAGGGGGGTTTAGTGTGGGAAGTAGTTAAAGGGTGGCTGGGCCTTGGGCCTCAGGATCCAGGCCCCCTGCCCAGAGTAGTCTTGCAGCCCATCGGGGTGGTTAGAAGCCCTGTGCGCCAGATGCGCCCCTACGGCTGGGAGGGGGTGGAGGCGCGCATAGTCCTTAGGCCAGCGCTGGCCCAGGCGCTATTGGGACTGGAAGGCTTCTCCCACGTCTATGTCCTTTTCTACTTACATGAGGTGCCATCAGAGCTTAGAGGGGCCCGCCTTCAGATCCATCCTGGAGGACGCCAAGATCTTCCCCTTGCGGGGCTATTTGCTACCCGCAGCCAGCTCCGGCCCAACCCCTTAGGCCTAACGGTATGTCCGCTGTTGAGGGTAAGCCATAACGTCCTATGGGTCCGTGGCCTCGACGCCATCGATGGCACGCCTGTGCTAGACATCAAGCCCTATATCCCTCACTACGATGCCGTTCCTGGGGCGCAGGTGCCCCCTTGGGTAGGGGGGTGAGGGGCTAGTGGAAAAGGATGTGTATCACGTCGCCGTCCTGGACGACGTATCCTTTGCCCTCAGTGCGGAGAAGGCCACGGGCTTTGGCCTCTTGTAGGGTGCCTACCTCTAGGAGCTGGTGCCAGGGGATCACCTCTGCCCGCACGAACCCTCTGGCCATGTCGGAGTGGATCTTGCTTGCTGCCTCTAAAGCAGTGGTGCCCCTGGGGACGGGCCAGGCACGACACTCTTCCCCCACCACTGTGTAGAAGGTGACGGTTCCCGTTACCTCTAGCACTGAGCGGAGAAAGGCTCCCATGCCCTCGGGGGGCAGGCCTAGTTCTTGGCGGAAGGCATCGGCCTCTTCCTGGGGCATTTGGGCCAGCTCTAGCTCCATTTGGGCACATATGGGGACAAAGGTGGTAGCCTCCCCTCCGTAACGTGATGCTAAGGCCTGGGAGATCTCTGTGCCTATCACGGGGTCGTCGGCGTTGATGGCGATGAGGAGGGGCCTGAGGGTAAGGAGGGCAAAGGGAGAGAGGAGCTTTCTCTCTTCAGGCGTGAGGCCTTCTTGGCGCAGGGGCCTCTCGGCCTCTAGGGTGGCCTTGGCCCTTTGCAGCGCCTTCAGCTCGCGCTGGGCCGATTCCCTTTCCGTTGGGCGGGCCGAGGCTGCTGCCTTGGCCACCTTCTCCAGCCGGCGCGAGACCACATCAAGGTCGCGGTAGGCCATCTCTAGGGAGAGCTCTTGGAAGTCCCTTTCAGGGTCCACTTCGCCTCTGGGGTGAGGCACGTCAGGGCGCCTAAAGGCCCTTATTACCATTACGAGGGCCTCGGCCCGGGAGAGGAGATGTGAGGCCTCGGGGGAAAAGGGGCGTCCCCCTTCAGGCCATGGGGGCAGGTCGTGAAAGGTGGCTTCAGGGTAGATGGTGCGAAGGGGACGGAAATGGGCGGCCAACTGGTCTAAGCGGGGATCGGGCAGAGGGACGGTGGCTACTGGCCCTCCCCTTGGCCCTCGCGTTATGGCGTGAAGGAGGGTGGTCTTGCCTGCCCCCTGGAGGCCGATAAGGGCCAGCTCCATGGCTTCATTATCTCACGTCCTCAGAGGGGAAGGCCCCTGCAGTCTTGACAGAGCTGGGCCATGCGGCGGGAGCTGAACTGGGCCCCTAAAAGGCCTTCTAGGCGTGACAGCATCTTCGCCGTGGCTACTCGCTCGCCGCATCGCTGGCAGGAGACCATCTCATCTTTGGCCACGGTCTTACGGCCCTCCCTTAGGGTGGCGGTGTCAACCCCCCGCCAGATAGCTATGGCGCCCCGTTCGCGCTCAGGGCAGGACTCTACGCACTGCCCACAAGCGATGCATAGAGTAGCCTCAAAGGAGAGGAAGGCCTGGCCTTCCCTTTCTTCGTACCCTAGGGCCCCTGTAGGGCACGAGAAGGCACAGCTGCTACACAGGGTGCAGGAAGACTCATCTACTTGGGCCACGCCTAGTGGTGCCCCCTCGTGAGCTAAGGTGAGGAGATGGTCCCCTGTGAGCGAGAGGATGGCCTGGGCATCGGCCCCGGCCCCGGCGATGGGGCCGATGCTTGTAGGCCCCCGTTCCTGTAAGGGAGGGACGGGAAGGTCTATATGGCCGTCTGTGGCGTCTACCAAGGGGATAATGACTGGGTCTTTCCCTAAGGCGGTGAGCAGGGAGCGACAAAAGTCCAGGCGGGCTTCCACCACCTGTCTCAGGCCCGATTGACATTGGTGTCGGCAGTGGCCTACCGCCACCGCCCCTCCCTGGAGGGCGAAGAGGAGAGCTGCTACAGAGACGGCTGAGGCGCAAGGTACCCTAACGGCCATCCATGGTCCCCCTGGTGGCGCTATCTGTGGGCATATGAAGGCTATGCCCCTTCCTTGGCCATAGGCTAGGGCGGCTTCTAGCTCGGCCCTCACCTCCTCTGGCGACCAGCCAGGCATCTCTAGGGCTAGCTGGGGGCAAGCCATGACGCATGCGCCGCAAGAGGTGCATGCCTCACGCCTGAGCTGAATGATCCCCCCCTCTTCTTCCAAGGCTTCGTGGGGGCAGGTATGGACGCACTGCCGGCACCCATCCTCGGCCCGGCAGCGAGCCCGGTGGACTGTAGGTATAGGCCTATAGGAAAGGGATGAAAGGGAGAAAAGAGCCCTCCGGGTTATTCGGCGCTGCCTGGGCAATAGGTAAGGACGCAGGTTCTCGGGGCGGGCCCCTGGGAAGGCCCTTGCCCTGAGAACCGCCATCGCCAAGGATGCCTGCGCCTTCTCTAGGGGGCGAGGATCCCCTTCACATATGCGGGCAAGGGGCACCACCTGGAATGCCAGGGGGCTTACCCCTGCTCGACGGGCGTATTCCTCCAGCTCACCTGCCGCCTCCCATCGGTAACAGGTGGCCACGATGAGCTGATCGGCCCCTTTGGCCTTTTGGGCTATCTGATAGGGGTGGGGGCATAATTGGCTGGCCACCTGGGCCTCTACCCCTTGCTCTTGGAGGAATGAGAGTAGCGATGCCACAGGGAGGCCTTTGTCCTCTACGTCTTGGCACAGGAGGACACGCACCGTCATCCTCTCATCCCTCATCGATGGTAGGGGCGAAGGCCAACTCTGCGTCTAGCAGTCGGGCCAGATCGTAGTCGTGGCAGGTGAGGGCCCAGGCAGCGTAAGCCCCCTTGACCAATACTGGCGGGGCCGCAGCCCCTTCTAGGCGCCTAACGAAGGCGGGAAGCCAGCGGCACAGATGGCCACCCAGAAACTTCCCCTCACGCTTCAATTGGCGCCTAACTTCCCGCGTATCGCCTCGCTCCCAGGCTTCGGCCTCCTGTCCGCACAGGTAGGACATGAACTCCAGCTCAACGCTGATATGGTCGGGCCCATGGGGGAAAGTGGGGTGCAAACCTGCCCTCAGGTAGGCCTGTTGCAGATCGGCCACCACCTCGGCCTGGGCTAGGAGGATCGGCCCCAAGTAGGAAGATTCCCATGGGGGGGCATCTCCTCCCGGCCCCAAAAGGCGGTTATAGTCCTCCAGGGACAAGGGCTCTTTTTGCCCTAAGGAGGCCGAAAACTCCCTCCATGGCATATAAAAGGGCAGATCGCGGGCCCATTTATCTTGTCGCCTCAGCGACTTGGCCGCCTCCTGCATCTGCTGCCACCGCTCTTTTTGGGGCGGCAGGAAGGAAGAGGCCAGAAGCCTATAAATGCCCTGACGGAACCGGGCTGCCCGCCCCCAACTTCCCAAGGCCCTACTCTTTACCTCCCCTCTGGGGCCAAAGCTCATAGACCACGGCCGCCAGGAAGGCGATCATCACCCCTATGATGAACAAGAGAGGTGCAAACGCCAGACGTGGATTGCTGAACTTCTCCGATTCGGGTGGGAAGCCCCAAGGGGCAGCCAGCACCAGATAGCTTACCACCATCAGGGCGATCCCTGCCGTTAGCACTAACAAGGCGGCCCAGGCACGCCGGGAGATCATGGCCTCACCTCCTCAACCGGTGCCGGCACCTCCATGATGGGGAAAGCCTTCATGAACAGCAAGATCGTCAGCGCTCCTAGGCCCATGAGGCCGGCGATGATAGCCCCCTCCACCCATGTGGGTATGTACATGCCGATCCCGTATGGGAGCAGGGAGCCATGGGTGAGGGAGGGCACTACGATGATGAGGCGCTTGGCCACCGCCGTCACGTTCGCTAAGATGCCACTAGCCACCAGCAAGGGGATACTCCAACGGCCCGAGAGGGCCTGGGAAGCAAGCAACCCTATGGCCAAGCCCAACGCCCCCATCCCCGTCCAGAAGAAGGGTGCATAATAGCCCACCAGCACGAGCTTGGCCAACCTCTGCTCATGCTCGCGGCCGGCGTAGCCAGCCGTCACCATCTCCACGATGGTGAAGTAGATGTAGATTATGCCCAGCACCAAAAGGGCCTGCCCTAGCCAGCGGAAGGCGGCCATCTCCGGCTGATCTCTAAGGCCCAAGGACCAGCGCAAGAGGGCAGCCAGGACAATGATGTGGCCGATGCCGGAAACTCCTGCTAGCACCACAAATCCAGGGGCCTGCAAGGCGCTGAACCAGCCCGGCCTACCCCCCATAAGGCCGAACACCAGACCCAGGGTGGAGTGGGCGATGACCAGCAGAGGTAGGATGCCCAGGGCCAACCAGAAGGAGATGCGCTCGTGGCGGGCCTTCTCCTCGGGCGTATCCTGGTAGCCAGCGGCCCAAGCGCGGTATAGCCAACGCAATGGGCTGGGATATTGGGCCATAAGGTAGGCATCGCGGCGCCCAGCCAGATAGAAGTAGACCAGGCTTGCAAAGAGATAACCAGCAATCACCATGGTGAAGGTGCCAAAGAAGGGCGATTGGGGACGAGCATAACGGAACAGGTTTGCGATGCCCCGCAACGGCTGGCCCAGGTCAGCCAAGACCGATAAGGCGCCCAAGATGAGGGAAACGATGGTGAGCAGCTCGGCCACCCTTGAGATGGGACGCAGATAGGTAAGGCCCAAGATCCTGATGAGGGCTGCCACCGTTATCCCGGCAAAGCTCACACCCACGAAGTAGACGATGAAGGATACATATAACCCCCATGTGGCTCCGCCCATGGTGCCCCAGTCACGTAGGCCAGTGGCTATTGGGCCTTCCAACTCCTGAATGGCGTAGGCGAATGCGCCTACGCCTACTAGGGCAGCTGCTATTGCCACCAGGGCTAGCCAGCCAAGGCTTATTCTGCCTACGCCATAAGGGAGGGCTACCGCCCGGCCGCTCATCCTCTCTTACCTCCTTTCACGGGCATCACCTGTCGCACCTCGGGGGAGGGCGGGTTGCCCATCAGGTAGTAGACCCTAGGTTTCGTCCCTTCCTCCTCGAGGAGGCGGAAGTGAGGGTTGGTGCGCAGCTTCTGGGACACGATGCTATTGGGGTCGTCCAAGTCGCCAAACTCGAAGACCCGCACGGGGCAGTTGGCCACGCAGGCTGGCTCCAACCCTTTCTCCACCCGGTGGACGCAGAAGGTGCACTTCCCTATCACGCCACGGTAGTGGTGGGCGCCAGCAGTTAGGCGCTCTTCCGGACCGTAGCGCAGATCGGCGTCGGGGTTGCGGTAGGGGGGCATTGTATTGTTGGTGCGGGATTTCACCTCGGGGTCGTCGGTGTAGTCCAGGTACTGGGCCTTATCGGGGTGCTTCCAGTGGAAGTAGTTCACCCCGTAGGGGCAGGCCACCTCGCAGTACCTGCAGCCGATGCACCGCTGGAAGTCGGTGAGCACTAGGCCGTCATCCCGCTTATAGCGGGCGCCCACGGGACACACCTTGACACAGGGGGCGTTATCGCAGTGTTGGCAGGGGCGGGGCAAGAACCAGACCCTTGTCTTTGGGTACTCTTCCTCTTCGAAGCGGAAGACGTACATCCAGAAGTGGGCCTCAGGGGTATTGTTCTCCACCTTGCAGGCCACCATGCATGCCCGGCATCCCATACACCGGCTCAGATCGATGGTCATGGCATAACGGGGCATGGCCATCTACCTCCTCTCACGCCTTATAGACCCTCACCTTCACCAGGAAGCTCTGGTCGGCGGTGTTGGCTATGTAGCCGGGGCCGGTGAAGAAGAGCTCAGCTGCCCCTGGCCCTTGGCCTTCGCTCCAAGGGTGGCGTGCGATGTCACCGTAGTGGTGAGGAAGGCCAACGGTATCGGGCCTTATAGCCTCGGTAAGGAAGACTTTGACTTTGGCCCTCTTCGTCTGGCCTGTGACGGCGTTGTGGGACTCCACCCATACCTCGTCGCCGTCCTTGATGCCCCGCGCCTTGGCGGCCTTGGGGTTCATCCACAGCCTCTGGGCAGGGGCTAGCTCTGCTACTAGGGGTAGGTTGGTGCCTCTTGCCTGCTTGAACTCGATGAGCTTGAAGGATATGAGGTATAGGTCATACTGGGGGGGCGACTGTTCCATAGTGGGCTTGCGCCAGGTGGGTAGGGGGGTGTAGTCGCGCCAGAAGATTTCGCTTACCCCCCGGGCCTGCATCTGGCGCTGCATCAGGAGGAGGGACTCGCCGTATAACCGGTGGCGGATGCCACCAAAGGGAGGGTCTTGGGCGTACCCGTACTGCTGGGCTATGGGTATCTCCCCCTTCACCCACACGCCGTTCCTTTCAAAGTAGGCGATGCCCTCACTTAGGCCCTGCGACTTGGCCCACAGGTCGAAGATCTCCCTGGGAGTGGGCTTGCGCCCCTTGGGGAGGGTATTGGGGGCCTTGAGGTTCAGCTCCTTATTGATGTTCTCAATGAATTTGTCCAAAATCCCCAGCCTTTCTGCCAGGTCCAGGTATATCTCCAGCTCCCCACGGCTCTCCCCCAACGGATCCATGACGGGAAGGCGCAAGGCGACGGCATCCACGTACTGGTCGGTTGCTGAGAGGGGACCCTCGTACTTTTCCAGGGTGGATGCAGGTAGGATAACGTCTGCCAAAAGGTCGGCCGTCTTAGAGATCCAGGCATCTAGGACGACGATGAAGGGGATGCGCTTAAACCCTTCCAATATGTCCTGGCTGGAGCCGAACGCCAGGAGGGGGTTGCTCATATGGATGATCATCACCTGGGGCAGCTGCGCCTTGTCCACCTTCCAGGCCTCAGGGTCTTTGAGGGCCAAGGCCACGATGGCCGAGTTGTTGCTGTTGATGGGGAAGAACTCGGAGTTCTCCAGCCAGATGTTGTAGGGTGGGTTGGCGAGCTTGGCCTCACCAAACTTCTGGAAGTTGGCGTGGATCTTCCAGGTGAAGTCGACCCTTTGGCCGCCCACGGCACCTGGGCTCCCTAAGAGCATCATCAAGATCGCCATGGCCCGTGTGGCCTGGAAGCCTAACTCCTGCTGGGCGAGATGGTAGGTGTGGATGGCCACTGGCCGCAGGGGGAGCACCTTGCCCCCAAGGGAGATGGTGGCGCCAATTTGGGCGTTCTCAGCCAGCGCCTTGGCCAGGCGACGTATCTCCTCTGCGGGGACATCACATATAGATGCTGCCCAATCGGGCGTGTAGCCCTGGACGTGCTCCTTAAGGACTTGGAAGGCGGTGCGCAAACGCCTCCCCTGCCATTGGAAGGTGCCCTCCAGGGCAGGCCGCACGCCTGGGGCATCGTAGGGCCTTGGGGCACCCGACCCTTCGTCCCATACTTGTTCCTTCCCCTCCAGGCGCAAGAAGGTGCCATCTTCCTGAACAAGGAAGGGGGCATTGGTGTAGTTGACGAGGTATGCCCTGTCTATAGAACCCTGGGCTATGACCTGATGGATAAGGGCCAAGGCTAGGGCGAGATCGCTGCCTGGGCGGATGGGTATCCACCAGTCGGCGTGAGGGCCGGCGCTGTGGAGACGGGGATCTATGTGAACCACCTTCATCCCCCTCTCTCTCGCCTCAACTAGCTGGCGGGGGAAGGTGATCCAGCACAGCTTATTGCCACCGCCGGCAGTGATGTTCCAGCCCCACGAGAGGAGGAGGTTGGTGTACTTAAAGTCAGGGTGGAGGACGCCGTTAAGGCCCAAGGTGTACTCGCTGGCCCGGTAGCCGGCATCGGAGCAGAAGGCGCCGTGGTGGAGCTTGACGGCGCCTAGAGCGGCCGTGAAGGCGTTGTCGTAGAGGGGGCCAGACTTGCTCCTCCCTTTCTGCCATATCACCGTCTTAGCCCCTTTGGCTTGGGCCTCCCGGATCTTGGACGCTACCAGATTGAGGGCCTCTTCCCAAGAGGCAGTGCGAAATTGGCCAGGTATCCCCTTCTCGTTGGTGCGTATTAGGGGAGTGCGCACGCGGTTGGGATCGTAGAGGGCACTGATCTGGGCCACTCCCTTGGGGCATAGGGTGCCTAGGTTCCGGGGATGAGCAGCGTTCCCTTCTAGCTTTACCACCCGCCCGCCGATGCGCCGGGCCAGTATGCCGCAGTCCTGCTTGCCTATCCAGCAGGTAGTGGGCACCCACTCTTCCGACGGGGCGGCCGATGATCGGGCTTCTCCTTCAGGGCCAGCTAAGGTCTCTAGGTTCCTGTAAAGGAAGGCAGAAGCTGCCGCTACCCCTCCCGCTGCTGCTGCCCCCTTTAGGAAAGTCCTCCTGCTCACCTTAAGGGCCATAGCCATCACCCCCTGTAGGCCATGAGGAGGCTCGCTCTTTTCAGAAGATTAAACGGAGGCGGATGTGGTCCATATGGGACGTTAGTCACAAATTTCTGGCCCAATGGTCTCAACCCTCTTTGGGTCCTAAGGCCCTTAGCCTCCTAAGGTATCACGCCACAATTTTACACCGGCTAGCTGGGGGCAGAGGCCTTTCGTTTATCCAGGGGCTGGCTTGTGTTATACAAGGCAGTTAGGATGTGGGCGCCTGGGCTTTTGGGCCTTCTGGTGGGCCACTTACTGGGCTTGGGGTGGAGCTACCTGTATGGGGAGAGGCGGTGGAGGGGGCTTCTCCTTTGTCAGGAGTGCGGCCTAGGTGTGGGTGGGGCCTCTTTATTGCCGGTGGTGGGCGTTTTGGCCTCGTCTCTCACCTGCCATCGATGTGCCTGTCCTCTACCTGTTAGGGCCCTGGTCCTGCCCATAGCTGGTGGGGGGTTAGGTGTAGCTTCCTACTTCTCCTTAGGCCCCCAAATAGGGCCTGCCCTCTTAGGGGCCCTTTTTGGGGTTGTCCTTTTGGCCTTAACCATCACCGATTTGGAGAGGAGGCTTTTGCCCAACCGCCTCACCTATACCGCTACCTTTTTGGCCTTGGTCTTATCATGGGGCTGGGAGGGGCGAGGCCCTGTTGAGGCCGCAGCTGGCGCTGGCTTTGGCGCTATAGCCTTGGGATTGGCTTATCTCTTGCTGAGGGGAGGTCTGGGGGCAGGGGATGTGAAGCTCGCCATCTTTATAGGGGCGGTGGTTGGCTTCCCAAGGGTGGTGGGGGCCCTAATGGTGGGAGTATTGGCAGGAGGGGTGGGGGCTGCCTTGCTACTCCTGTTCCGGTTAGCTCGCCGGGGGCATTACATGCCCTATGGGCCCTTCTTGGCCCTAGGGGGAGGCGTGGGCCTCTTCCTGTGGGATGCCCTTCCCCATCGTCTCTTGGTGCCATGGGGCTAGTGTCACGGTGGGAGTAAGGTCTAAAATGGCCCTGCAGAGGTAGGCATGGACGAGGAGCGTTCTTGGGAGCTGAAAGAACATCGTAGGCGCTGGGAGGAGCGGGTGGAGGCACAGTGGCCGGAGCGGCAGAGGGAGTTCACAACCCTTGCGGGGATCCCTGTCAGGCGCGTCTACGACCCCACTGACGTGGCTGATCTGGATTACCTTAGGGACATAGGGTATCCAGGGGAGTACCCCTTCACCCGTGGCATATATCCCACGGGATACAGGGGCAAGGTATGGACGATGCGCCAGTTTTCGGGCTTCGGCCTGGCCGAGGAGACGAACGCCCGCTTCAAATACCTATTAGCCCAGGGGCAAACTGGGCTCTCCATCGCCTTCGACCTTCCAACCCTCTACGGCTATGACTCCGATCACCCCTTGGCTGAGGGGGAGTTTGGCAAGTGTGGAGTGGCTGTATCGTCACTTCGGGATATGGAGATCCTGTTGGAAGGCATCCCCCTGGGGGAGATAAGCACCTCTATGACCATAAACTCCCCGGCTGCAGTCATCTGGGCCATGTACATAGCGGTGGCCGACAAGCAAGGGGTGCCAAGGGGGCAACTGCGTGGCACCATCCAGAACGACATCCTGAAGGAGTACATCGCTCAGAAGGAGTTCTTGTTCCCGCCGGAGCCGTCCATGCGTCTAGTGGTGGACACGGTGGAGTTCTGCGTTCAGCAGGTGCCCAAATGGCACCCCATAAGTATATCCGGTTACCATATCCGAGAGGCCGGCTCCACGGCCGTCCAGGAGCTGGCCTTCACCCTGGCCGACGGCTTCGAGTATGTCCGTTGGTGTTTGGAGCGGGGCCTGAATATAGACGAGTTTGCTCCCACCTTCTCCTTCTTCTTCAACTGCCACAACGACTTCTTTGAGGAGATAGCCAAGTTTAGGGCAGCCAGGCGCATCTGGGCCCAGGAGATGCGAGAGACCTTTGGGGCCAAAGACCCCAGGTCTTGGTGGATGCGCTTCCACACCCAGACGGCTGGGTGCAGCCTTACTGCCCAGCAGCCAGAGGTGAACCTGATCCGCACTACCATCCAGGCGTTAGCAGCGGTGCTAGGAGGTACCCAGTCCCTCCACACCAACTCCTGGGACGAGGCTTTAGGCCTGCCCACTGAAAAGGCAGCAAGGCTCGCCCTGCGCATCCAGCAGGTCATCGCCCATGAATCGGGGGTGACCAACACTGTGGACCCCTTGGGCGGGAGCTACTTTTTGGAGGCCCTAACCCGAGAGCTAGAAGAAGGGGCACGGGCCTACTTCCGACGTATCGACGATTTGGGTGGGGTGATCCCAGCTATAAAGGTGGGCTTCTTCCAGCGGGAGATAGCCGATGCCTCTTACCGCTACCAGCAGGAGGTGGACGAGGGGTGCCGGGTGATAGTGGGGGTGAACCAGTACCTCTTGGACGAGCCCGTTGAAATACCCATCTTGAGGGTGGACCCCACAGGTGAGGGATACAGGCGACAGGTGGAGCGACTTCGGGAGCTCAGGCGTGAGAGGGACAACCGGGAGGTGGCCCGTCTTCTGCGAAGGCTGGAGCAGGCCTGCCGGGGCCAAGATAACGTCATGCCCCACCTTATCGACGCCGTCAAGGCCTATTGCACCCTAGGCGAGATCTGCGATGTCATGAGGGAAGTCTTCGGCGTTTATCAAGAGGAGCCGATAATTTAAATTTAGGGAGGCCCCCATGTTTACGATCTTGGCCACCCTTAAGGTGCAAAAGGGTAAGGAGGAGGAGGCGGAGAAGATAATGGAGGAGCTGGCCTCCCAAGTGGCGGCCAAAGAGCCTGCCACCCTCACTTACCTCTTCCACCGCCTTCAGAACGACCCCAATATCATCATCGTCTTTGAGGTCTACCAAGACGAAGCGGCCTTTGAGGCCCACCGGCGGGGAGAGATCTTGCGCCAAGCTGGCACCAAGCTAGCTTCTGTGCTGGAGCCAGGAGGGGTGGAGATCAAGGTGCTGGAGCGGTTCGCTGGTTTCCAGCGCCCCTGAATTTCCTGGCCACCCCGGTGCTGCTGTGGGAAAGTTCATCTCACTCCAGCGCAGCCCCCGTAACCCCATCTTGGCCCCCTCCGACCACTGGTGGGAGAGACGCCTCACATGCAATGGGGGGCCATCAAGGTGGGAAACGTCCTCCATCTCTTCTACAATACCCAGGGTGAAGATAGGGTGGCCCGCATTGGCTACGCCCGCCTACGCGGCTATGACCAAGTGGAGGAGCGCCTCCCCCATCCTGTCTTAGTGCCCAAGGAGTGGTTTGAGAGGGGCGGCGTAGAAGACCCTAGAGTAGTAGCCCTTTTGCGCTATGGCCCTTCCCTCCATGTGGTGAAGTCCACACCTTACTGGGCTCTATTTTTGGGCTGAAGGAAAGGGGGATCTGGTTTGGCAGGCCCCTGAGGGAGGGGATATCGGCCTTTGCCCTCCATCTCCTCCTTAGGACAGGGCAAAGGGTAGGGTACTTGCAAGCGGCCCTATCTCAGAAGCGCGTCCACTCCCGCCACCGGCTCAATGGCAAGTAGAGCAGGAACAGATCGTAACGGTTGCCGGCCAGATCGATGGCTGCTCCCTCTATCATGCCCCCTCTTACGAACCCTATCCATTCCAGGGCCCGCAAGATCTCCCTGTTCACCTCGGGCACTATTTGGGCCAAGAGCAGCTCTAGGCCTGCCTCGGCGGCAAGGTCGCATAGCTCGCGCAAGAGGGCCGTGCCCAGGCCTCGGCCATAGTGGCTGGGAGAGACGGTAAGGCGCACATCTGCCACGTGGGCATAAGCCCTTCCCCGTCTTCTCACCACCGCCCCCTGGGCCACTATGCGGTGGCCGCTTAGGGCTACGAGGGACCAAACTTGAGGGCCCTGGGAGGCCCGAACCCAAGCCTCTATCACCTGGGGGGAGCTCACATCTTCCTTCAGGAAGTGGCGTTCTTCCTCAGGCAGGGACAGGAAGTGGGCTAAGAGGGCCTGGGCGTCATCGGGCAGGAGGGGCCTCACTGTCACCTTTTCCCCTCCTCTTATGGCCACTTCTTTCGGGTAGAAGCCTACTGTGGGCGTCATGGCTGTTCTCTTTCAAGGCTAGGAGGGCGTTCGGCCAAGGCATAGAGCCGTAAGGCCTATCTCATTAGGTGCTTAGGACCTTAGCCCTATAGGACTAAAGATAGGGGGAAGGTGGAATAGGATGATATTATGTCTAACGCCGGAGGTGAGCCTATGGTCCGCTCCCTTCTTGTCCCCTTGGATGGCTCTTCCAAGGCTGAATCGGTGCTCGCCTATGGGGGAGTTATCGCTTCTTGCACTGGGGTGCGGCTTCATCTGCTCCTAGTCATCTCTCCAGCCAGCCATTTGATGGGATACCGCCTTGAGGAGGGAGCCCGGCGCCTGCGCCAGGCCGGGGGGCACTCGGTAAATAGGCTTTTGGAGCTGGTGGACAACATAGGCAGTATTGCCCACGCCTTGGCTCAACGTTGTCGGATCACCTGTTTGGTGGTGCCACCGCCGGGCCTTTCATGCTCATAGGATGTAAACTTAGGGTGAGATGAGAACCCTGCAGGTCATGGGGGTTGTAGCCAGCATGGCCCCTTTGGCCTTTGTATTAGGCCTTGGGGTCTTGCTGGAGATGGTGCTAAGGCCTGCTCTTCCTTTGCCAGGGGCCTTGACGGTAGCAGGGGTGGTGGCTGCTCTAGGCATCTTCGCCTTCACGTGGGCCATCTTCTCCCTTCTACAGGACATGCAGGCCCAACTCGAGCGAAGGGCCGAGGAATGGCGCTCCCTCTTTGAGCTGGGCCAAGAGGTGACTGCATCCCCTGATCTGGAAGGCCTTTTGAGCTCAGTAGTAGAGAGGGCCCAGCATCTCCTTCAGGCCGATGTGGCTGCCCTCCTCCTGCTGGAGCCTTCGGGGGAGGAGATGAGGCTGGCGGCGCACAGGGGCCTTGGGCCTGAGCCCTCTCTAGCTACCATATCTTTACCCGTGGAGGGGGGGCCTCAGGCGCTGGTGGTAAAGTCCAAGCTGCCCCTCGTGGTGCCCGACTGCCGCCGTCGTCCAGACCTGGATGGCCCTATCCCTTTGGGGCAGGAGAAGCTAATGTCGGTGGTGGCTGTACCTTTTTCTGCCAAGGGGCACCTCTTGGGGGTGCTCATGGTGGGCAATCGCCATCCCTACCCCTTCAGAGATAACCAGGCCCAGCTACTCTCTGCCTTCGCCAACTGGGCGGCGGTGGCAGTGGAGACGAGCCGCCTATACGACCGCATGCGCAGCCTCGCCCTTTTGGAGGAGCGGGAGCGCATCGCCATGGACCTCCACGATGGCGTCATCCAGTCCCTGTACGCCGTCACCTTAGGGTTGGAGGCGATCACTGAGGAGCTGGGCCAGGGCCAGACGGGGCCCAAGGCGGCCCTGGAGCGCTCTATCGATGACCTCGGCCGGGTGATCCGTGACCTACGCCACTACATATACGACCTGCGCCCGGCTGTAGTATCGGTAGGGGACTTGCGCCGTGCCCTGGCCGAGCTGGTGGAAGAGGCGAAATCGGCTACCGGCATAGATGTCCGCCTGGAGACGGAGGGGATCCTTCCGCCCCTGAAGGACGAGCAGGCGTTGGGCATTTACCATGTGGCCCAGGAGGCCATAAGCAACGTCATAAAGCATGCCCGCGCCTCTCGCCTAACGGTGCGCCTGGCGTATCATCGGCCCACCCTCATCTTGGAGGTGGCGGACGACGGCATAGGTTTTAACCCCGAGGAGCCTCGCGAGCGGATCAAGCAGGGCCTACGCAATATGAGCGATAGGGCACGCGCCCTGGCGGCATGCCTCTCCATCCGAAGCGCCCCTAGCCAGGGTACCCTAGTGCGTTTGGAAGTCCCTGTAGAGGAGGCGGTGCCGTGGCAGAGGAGCCTATAAGGGTGCTGATAGTAGACGACCACGAGGTGGTGCGTATGGGCCTTCGCACCCTTCTGGAAAGGAGGCCCCATTTCCTTGTGGTAGGGGAGGCTGGCAGCGTGGCTGAGGCCATCCAGGCTGCCCGCCGCACTAAACCTCATGTAGTGATCATGGACGTTCGCCTGCCCGATGGCTCAGGGGTGGAAGCCTGCCGCGATATAAAACAGGACGATCCCCAGGTGCAGGTGATCATGCTCACGGCCTTCGCCGACGATGATGCCCTCTTCGGCTCCATCATGGCCGGTGCCGCCGGCTATATCCTCAAGCAAGCCCGTTCCCAGGCCTTGGTGGAAGCTATCGAAAGGGCAGCTAGGGGCGAGTCCCTCCTGGACCCCAGCGTTACTGCCCAGGTCCTCCAGCGCCTCCGCCAGCTCGCCTCCGGCCAAAAGGACGAGATGGCCTCCCTCTCCCCCCAAGAGCGACGTATCCTTGCCCTTATTGCCGACGGCAAGACCAACCGGGAGATTGCTGCGGAGCTCTACTTGTCCGAGAAGACGGTCAAGAACTACGTATCGAGCATCCTCTCCAAGCTACAGCTTAAGCGTCGCTCCCAGGCTGCGGCCTTCCTTGCCCGCCGCCTTCACCCAGAGCGCTAGGCAGCCCCCACGGCCAGCTTCCGTTGGCGAAGGGCCTCTTCCTCGGCATCGTTGAGGATGTAGCCGCACACTAGGCAGGCCAGATACGCACCGTATATGTCTTTCTCTTCTATTACGGGACCGTGACAGCGGGGACAAGCGCTGACCCACATCATCGCCTCAGCCCTCCTATTATAGACGTTATGCGTGGGGGAAAACGTTTCATAAGGGCCTTTTGTCACCCTCTCGGAGGCCGAAAGGCACGCTAGTCCTAGGACCTTAGTCCCGCCACGCGTCTGGCCCAGGCGAGGCCCTGAGGCGTGTTAAGGTTAAATAGGCTTAGCCCCTTAGGGTCAATGCGCCTTATCTCCTGGGGACGAAGAGGATGCACTTGCAGGTGGGGCAGAAGGGCCTCCAGGCTCCTCTCCCCCCTTGCTATCGAGGCCCGGACTTGGGCCAAGGCTCTTCGGGCGTAGATGGCGTGGAGGGGATGCCATTTGCCCCTCCAGCGCGGGACGAGGGCATCGTAGTCCCGGTCTTTCTCCAGCATGTAGCGTAGGAGCTGGACGTTGAGAAAGGGCAGGTCACACGCCACTGCCAGGGCAAAGGGATGGGTGGCGGCCTCTAGACCTGCTTCTAGGGCCACCAAGGGGCCTTGGCCTGGCAAGCGGTCGTGGGCCCATCTAACCTCCATCCCTAAGTGGCTATACCTTCCTGGGAAGTCGGTAACTAATATTACCTCGGAGCATAGCTCCTTAAGGAGGGCAGCTATCCTAACGATATTTGGGCCCTGGCCCAGGTCGAGGAGGGCCTTGTCTTGGCCCAGTCGGCGGGACTGCCCTCCTGCCAGTAAGATGGCGCTAGTGGGCGGGTAGCTCATGGTGCCTTCAGCCCTAGCCTGTTCTCTAGGAAGGAGGCCAGCTCTTGAACCTGGGGGAAGGAGAAGGAGGGGCCATCCCAGCCTTGGGGACGGTCGCCCACTACCGCTATCACGTCGCCAGCTGGTGGCCAAGGGGGTGGGGGGAATTCTCTACGCCATACCTCTATACGGGGGACTTTTTGGGCGCGGTAACCCTCTAGGAGCACTACGTCTGCCTTCCCGTGCAAAAGGGGTACGATCTGGGATAAGAGCCACTCCTGGTGCGGTGGCCCCCTAAAGATCAGGACTCCCGGCCCAGTCAAAACTATGACATGGGCCCCTGCCTGCCAGAGGCGGTAAGAGTCCTTCCCCGGCGTATCGGAGAGGAGGCCTTGGTGGTGGGAATGTTTTACCGCTGCCACCCGGTAGCCCCGGGCGGTCATCTCTTTAGTTAGGGCCTCCAGGAGGGTTGTCTTGCCTACGCCAGATGGCCCTACCACGGCTAGGATGGGTAGGGAACTCTTATGGGGCCTCCTCATTGCTAAGGCCCTGGGACTGGAGCGATAGGCGATGGAGCGCCTCTCTGGCCAGTTCTGCAGGCGGTCTGGTAGCCTCTAGGACCATGAGTTCATGGGGAGGGATCTCGGTGGGTGGTTCCCAGGCTTCTTTCTGGGCCAAAAAGACCCTCCAGTCAGCGTCGGAGGCACCTTGTGGCTCCCCTTCCCACCTTCGGCCTAGGCGGCGGTGTACCTCCTCTTCAGGCGCTTGGAGTTGGATGCACAAAAAGCGGACTCCTTCTTCTTGGGCGAGACGACGGGCCCACTGCCGATGACGACGCCGCAGGAAAGTGGCATCTAGCACCACCCATTTGCCTTGTCGTAAAAGGAGGCGCCCCCTTTCCATAAGGGCCCGGTACGTACGCTCCGTCATGGCCGGCGAGTAGATTCCCCTACCTATGGCCTCTGGATGGCGCTCCAGGGGTGGTAGGCCAGCCAGTTCCTTGCGCACCACGTCCGATGACACTACCTCCATCCCCAGAGAATGGGCGAGGCTACTCTTCCCCGTCCCTGCTAGGCCACAGGTGATTATGAGGTAGGGCCAGTCGCGGTGGGCATAGGTGGCGGCAAGCCGGAAGAAGCGCCGCGCAGCCTCCAGCGTCCCTTCCCTCTCCAAGGCCGAGAGCCCTGGCTGGCTCCCCCGTATCCCCTCTACCTTGCCCCTTACCGCTGCCCGGTAGCAACGATAGAAGTCTAGTACGTCCCACAGCCCCTCATCGCCTGAGGCGCTTATGTAGGCCTCTACGAAGTCCCTAGCCAGATCGGGACGGCCCCGGTTCTCCAGGTCCATGGCCAGAAAGCCTA
>JAUQPQ010000021.1 GCA_030550295.1 Chloroflexota bacterium | reverse complement strand
ATCACTTGGCCGGCAGAGAAGGCCGGACGTAAGGAGCTCCTCATGAACCCCGCCGGACAGATATCGGGCATGCTGCGCCGCATCCGCCCCGCCCGCGAAATCTTGGAGGAGATGGTGGCCCAAGCTGTCGAGATCCTGCAAAAGGCCCTGCCTTCCCAGGTTCAGGCCTCCCCTGGCTAAGGGCCTCCACCCACCGGAATCACCCCCTTCACCCGCCTTTGTCGTTGTTAATAGTTGATTTTTGCGCTCCAGATAGTCTAGTATATGGTTAAAAAGGAGGGGGACCATGGGCGAGTATGCACATCCTGAGGTACTGGTGAGCACCGAGTGGGTATGGGAGCACCTGAACGACCCCAAGGTGCGCATAGTGGAGGTAGATGTGGACACGGCGGCCTATGATACTGGCCACATCCCTGGGGCGGTGGGATGGCACTGGAAGAGGGACTTGGAGGACCCTGTGGTGAGGGACATAGTAGGCAAGGCCCAGCTGGAGGGGCTTCTATCGGCATCGGGGATCGCTAATGACACCACTGTAGTCCTGTATGGGGACAACAACAACTGGTTTGCCGCCTACGCCTTTTGGGTCCTAAAGCTATATGGCCACAAGGACGCCCGCATTATGAATGGAGGGCGCAAGAAGTGGATCGATGAGGGTAGGCCCCTTACCACTGAGGTGCCTAATTACCCGCGCACCCAGTACCGAACCCAGGAGCCTGACCCCAGCATCCGCGCCTTAAGGGATCAGATACTGCAGTGGCTGAAAAGGCCGGACATCGCCCTAGTGGACGTCCGCTCACCGGCCGAGTATAGGGGGGAGTTGTTAGCTCCGGAAAACCTGCCCCAGGAGGGGGCCCAAAGGGGGGGCCACATCCCTGGCGCCCAAAACATACCGTGGTCCATGGCGGTGAACGAGGATGGCACCTTCAAGTCGCCAGAGGAGCTACGGCGCATCTACCAAGAAAAGGGGATAACGCCAGATAAAGAGATCATCGCTTACTGTCGGATAGGTGAAAGGTCGGCCCATACCTGGTTTGTCTTGAAATATCTCTTGGGCTACCCACAGGTGCGCAACTACGATGGATCTTGGACCGAATGGGGCAGCCTGGTGGGATCGCCCATCGAAAGGTAGGACCCCCCTTCCCCGTGTGCGTGTTGCCCCCATAATAATGGGGGGCAACCATGACAGTCACACCCGGCGGCACAAGGGTAAAGGAGCGGTACCTGGAGGTGAAGGGGCGCCAGGTCTACGTAAGAGAGGCGCTACCTGTGTCATCCCAGCCCCAGGGCACTGTCCTCCTCCTGCACGGGTGGGTAGGCACCTCCTCCTGGATGTTCCGACACGTCCTGCCCACCTTGGGTAGGAACTTCTGGGCCGTAGCCCCAGACCTGCCAGGATTTGGCCGCTCCCAGCCCCTGCGTAGGAGACCTACCTTAGATGCGTACACCCACTTCCTAGCCGAGCTGATCGAGGCCCTAGGGCTAAGCCGCTTCCATCTCATAGGTGCCTCTGTAGGGGGAACGCTGGCCATAGTCTATGCCAGCCGCTACCCCGAGCGCCTGCGTAGGCTGGTGTTGGTGGGGCCTGTATATAGGGGGGAATACTTGCCCCGTCGCTTTCACTGGATCTTCCGGCTGGTAGACCGGCCAGGCCTCCGAGAGATTATCCCCAAGGCCCCCATCAAGTGGTGGCTTATCGTGCGGCGCCTAGACATGGGACGCGATACCCGCCACCTTCTAAGGGAAGACAAGGGGCTTATGGCACGTGATATCATGAGGGTCCCCAACCAGACCCTCATTGGGGTGGGGCGCCAGCTTTTAGCCATCGACCTAGAGGGCGAAGCCCGACGCATCTGCGTTCCCACCTTAGTCCTGGACGGGGAAGAAGCCCGAATGGTGCCAGCGTGGGCCTCGCGCCGGCTGGCCACCGTTATCCCACAGGCCCAATGTCACATCATCGCCGACTGCGGCCACAACGTGGTGCTGGAGAAGCCTAAGGAGTTCCTGCGTCTTACCCTTCCCTTCCTTCAAGGGTAAGCGTATTGGCTGCCTTCAGCCTCTCGGATATAATTGGTGCGATCGTACAGGAGGCGACCATGGTGGCAGAAGAGGGGCCCCTCTCAGGCGTGAGGGTATTAGACTTGGCTGGCCCCCCTGGGGCCTACTGTGGCAAGCTCTTGGCCGACCTAGGAGCCGACGTCATCAAGGTGGAGCCACCTGGGGGGGATGCGGCCAGGCGTATACCTCCCTTCTTCCACGACGACCCCCATCCTGAAAAGAGCCTCTACTTCTTCGCCTTCAACACCTCTAAGCGTTCCATAACCTTAGACATCACCAAGGCCGATGGCCGCGCCCTGTTCCGCCGTCTTGCTGCCAAAGCAGACGTCATCATAGAAACCTTTCCTCCAGGCTACATGGACGGCCTGGGGCTGGGATACGAAGCCTTAAAGGTAGAGAACCCAGGCCTTATATACTGCTCTATCACCGGCTTTGGCCTTTGGGGGCCACGGGCCCACTGGCAGGCCAGCGACCTCATCGCCGTGGCCATGAGCGGCATGATGTATCTGGCCGGCTTCCCTGAAGACCCCCCCAACCGCCCCTATGGCGATCAGGCCTACTATTGCGCCTCTATTCAGAGCTGCACTGGCATCCTCATCGCCCTCCTCCATCGCGACCGCACAGGCGAGGGCCAGCTAGTAGAGGTCTCCATGCAGGAGGCCCTCTCCATGAACCAAGAGACGGCGATGCAGTTCTGGGACATGCGCAAGGAGCTGCGCACCCGCACAGGCGAGGGGAGAAAGCTCCCAACGGGTGAGTGGTTCCGCGTGCCTGGATTAGGCACCTACCAGTGCGCCGACGGTTACGTATATCTCATGGTAGGGATTCCAGGCTTCGGTGCCCCCCTCGCTACCCTCATCGACTGGATGGCCGAGGAGGGGATGGCTGAAGGCCTCGCCTCTCCCGAATGGAAGGAAGTGTTCAGTCAGCTGGACCTACGCCTTATCGCCCAGCTCCTCCAGGGGACAGACGTCAGCATGGCAACCCAATGGGTACCCAAGTTCCAATATGTAGACCCCATTATTGAGCGCTTCATCCGCACTAAGACCAAAAACGTCCTCTATGAGGAAGGGCAGAGGCGAGGGCTTCTCATTGCCCCTGTCAACACGCCCAAGGACGTAGTGGAGAACCCTCAGTTGAACGCTAGAAGCTTCTTCCAGGAGATAGAGCACCCTCACCTAGGGACGACGATACGCTATCCGGGCCCTCCCTACCGCCTAGGTCTCACCCCAGCCAGGATCTGGCGCCGTCCGCCCCTCATTGGGGAGCACAACCTCCAAATATATCGAGATGAGCTAGGGCTCTCTTCAGAGCAGGTAGGCGCCTTGGCGGCTGCAGGGGTAATATAAGATGTCGCCCTCAATAGGAGGTGAAAGATATGGCCGAGGATAGGCTGCCCCTCAAAGGTATAAGGGTGGCCGATTTTACCTGGTTCGGCGCTGGCCCCATCTTCACCCAGATCCTGGCCCATTACGGTGCCCAGGTGATACGCGTAGAGTCACAGACACGTCTAGATGGTCTACGCATCGCCATGCCTATGCCCAAAGATAAGCCCCCCACCGTTAACATGTCCGGATATTTCAATAACTTCAACGCCAACAAACTGTCAGTCACCATCAACATGGGGACAGAGAAGGGGCGAGAATTGGCCCTCCGCCTTATCGCCAAGAGCGACATCGTAGCCGAGAACTACACCCCTGGCACCTTAGAGAAGTGGGGCCTTGGCTACGAAAGGATCCTTCAGGTGAAGCCTGACATCATCATGGTGCGAGAGCCGATGCAGGGCCTTACTGGGCCCCACCGTGACTTCGCTGGCTTTGGGGCAGTAATTACGCCCCTCAGCGGCCTTAGCTATCTCTCGGGCTTCCCCCATCGGCCACCAGTAGGCCTGGGCACCAACTATACCGACTACGTAGTAAACCCTGGACACGCAGTAATCGCCACCTTGGCCGCCCTTCGTCATAGGAACCGCACTGGCAAGGGACAACTGATCGAGGTGGCCCAGCTAGAGAGCTCGGTAAATGTGGTATCGGTTGCCATACTGGACTATACGGCCAATGGCCGTGTGCAGGAGCGCCAGGGCAACCGTCTTCCCTACGCCTGTCCCCATGGCGCATATCGCTGCCAGGGAGAAGACCGCTGGGTGGCCATCGCCATCTTCAACGACCAGCAGTGGGAAGGCTTTTGCCGCGCGGTAGGAGAGGAGTGGACGCAGGAGGAGCGATTCGCCACCTTCTTGGGGCGTAAGGCTCACGAGGACGAACTGGACAGGCTCATTGAGAGCTGGACCAGCCAAAGGGAGGCAGGGGAGGTAATGGAGCTACTCCAGGCCCATGGCGTCCCCGCAGGGGTGGTCCAAAGCGCTGCCGACGTCCTCGACTGCGACCCCCACCTCAAGGCGCGGGGCTACTACCGCTACTTGGACCATCCCGAGGCAGGACGGACAGCCTATGATGGCTCTGGGTTCCGCCTCCATAGCACCCCTGGCGGGCCCACAGCACCCGCCCCCCTCCTTGGCCAGCACACCGAGTATGTGTGCAAGGAGGTGCTCGGCTTAACCGACGACGAAATAGCCGACCTAATGGCCGAAGGGGTGCTACAGTAAGCCCTTTCCTTTCTAACCTTCTCCGGGCAGCCCCTATCACCGAGCAAGAAGAGACGCTACTATTAGAACGCAGAGAGGAGAGGTGCTATGGCCTTAGTAGATGGTGGCGACCTAGTAGTAAAGGCCCTCAAGAGGGAAGGGGTAGACGTTATCTTCACCCTCTGCGGAGGGCACGTCCAGGCCATCTATGACGCCTGTATAGACGAAGGAGTACGCATTATAGATGTGCGTCATGAGCAGGCAGCAGGCCACGCAGCCGAGGGCTGGTCCAGGGCTACCCGTCGGTGTGGAGTGGCAGTGGTGACTGCCGGCCCTGGCGTTACCGACGTGGTCACCGCTGTGGCCAACGCCTACCAAAACAAGAGCCCCATGTTAGTCATCGGCGGGCGCAGCCCCCTAAACCGCTTTGAGATGGGGGCCCTCCAGGAGATGGACCAGGTGGAGCTTATGCGCCCTATCACCAAGTGGGCACGCTGCGTCTATGAAACCAAACGAATACCCGAATACATAAGCATCGCCTTCCGGGAGGCGATGACAGGCCGTCGGGGGCCGGTATTTCTTGAGATCCCCACCGATATCTTGTTCCAAAAGGTAGAAGAATCAGAAGTCTATTTCCCTGAGAGCTATCGTCCTCAAGGGCGCAAGCACCCCGACCTTACCCTTGTAGCCCAGGCTGCCCAGCTGCTGGCGCGGGCAGAGCGGCCCATGGTCATGGCCGGATCCCAGGTATACTGGGACGAAGCCCACGAAGAGCTGCGCCAGCTTATTGAGAAGTTACAGGCGCCTGTTTACTTAAACGCCATGGGTCGTGGGTGCATCCGGCAAGACCATCCCCTATTCTTCTCCAGGACTAGGCGGCTAGCTATGACCCAGTGCGATGTAGCCCTCATAGTGGGAACGCCCTTGGACTTCCGCATGGCCTACGGCCGCCGCTTCTCCCCCCAAGCCCAGATCATCCAGATAGACTCTGACCCCTCTGAGCTGGGCCGCAATAGGGACTTCGCCCTCGCCATTGAGGGGGACGCCAAGGCTACCCTCCAAGCCTTGATAAGCGAGCTAGGCACCCACATCCCACGTCACGCTGAATGGATAAGGGCGCTAAGGGAGGAAGAGGATAAGATAAAGGCGCAACGTCAGGAGTTTGAGCGATCCGATGCCGTCCCCATACACCCCTTGCGCCTTTGCCGAGAGATAGTCGAGTTCGTAGACGATAACACCATCGTGGTAGGCGATGGCGGCGACATCGTCAACCTGGCTGCCCAGGTCTTGCCAATCAATCACCCTGGCCAATGGTACGACCCTGGCCCCTTCGGCACCTTGGGGGTAGGGACAGGCTTTTGCATGGCCTTGGCCACCGTCTTCCCAACAAAGCGCATCCTCATGGTCAACGGCGATGGCACCTTTGGCCTCAACGGATTTGAGTTCGATACGTTCGTCCGCTTCGGCATGCCCATCGTCTCGGTGGTGGGCAACGACCGTCAATGGGGGCAGATCGTGGTAGGCCAGAGGCTCATGTACGGAAAGGAGAGGGTAGTGGCATCTCTCTTAGGAGACAATGCGCGCTACGACCTGGTGGTGGAGGCGCTAGGTGGTCACGGGGAATACGTCACCGAGCCCCATCAGATACGCCCTGCCCTAGAGAGGGCCTTCGCATCGGGCAAGCCTGCCTGTGTCAACGTCATCATCGACCAGGACCCCCCAGGTATAAGGGGAGGCTACGAGTTTATGTGAGGCCAGGGAAGTATATGGCCTACTGCGTCTTCTGCGAGATAGTGGCCAAGAGAGAAATGGCAGAGATCCTCTACGAGGACGAGGAAGTAATGGTGTTCCGCAACCGGCTGCGTTGGGTGCCGGTGATGCTTTTGGCCATCCCCAAGACCCACATGACCCAGGAAGAGCTTTGGCGCAATATGGGCAGAGTAGGGGAGATAGCCGTGGAGATGGGACGTCGCTTCTGTCCCAACGGCTTCCGCCTCTTGTCCAACTTCGGCTTCGATGCGATGCAGTCCCAGGAGCACGCCCATGTGCACATCCTGGGAGGCACCTTCTTAGGAGAGTACGTCTAAGGGCCAAGGTAGTCCCGCCTTCGCTAGCGCTTGGCCCTGATGTTGGATTAACTCCCCAATCCCCTTGGCTGCCAGGGCAAGCAACCGGTCTAAGGTCTCACGGTCGAAGGGCGAGGCCTCAGCGGTCCCCTGTACTTCAACCAGATGGCCAGTGGCTGTCATTACCACGTTCATATCCACCTCGGCCCGCGAGTCCTCCTCATAGCAAAGGTCCAGCATGGGCACTCCGCCAACCACCCCTACGCTCACCGCAGCCACCTGGCCCCGCAGAGGTATAGAAGGTAAATCGCCCCTCTCCACCAGCCGATGGAGGGCCTGGTATAGGGCCACAAAGCCCCCCGTGATGGCCGCCGTCCGTGTACCGCCATCGGCTTGAAGGACGTCGCAGTCCACCACCAAAGTGCGCTCCCCCAAAAGGTCAAGAGCCGTTACCGCTCGCAGGGCCCTACCAATGAGGCGCTGGATCTCGTAGGTGCGGCCGCTCTGCCTCTCCCTGGGTATGCGCTGGGGCGCAGACCGAGGCAGCATCCCATATTCGGCCGTGACCCAGCCAGTGCCCAGATCACGGGCGAAGGGGGGAGCCCTCGGTTCTATTGTCACCGCACAGATGACTTGCGTCCTGCCCACCTGGATAAGGGCTGAGCCTTCAGCGAACTCTAGAGGCCCCACCTCTATATGGACTGGGCGGAGCTGGTCAGGACGGCGTCCGTCTACTCGGATCACGTCTCCCAAGTATAGAGTAGGGCCTTTTTAAGGGCCACGGGGCCCTTCCACCCATAAGCGATGGCCATCCGTGGCTATTACCACGTCCTTACCCAGGGACGGCCTTAGCACAAGCACTTCCCGTCCCAAATCTGGCCCTGCCTCCGGTAGGCCTTCAAGGGCCCCTTGGAGCACTAATACACGTGCTGAGCTGGCAGACACGATCTGCCTCAGCAAAGTGGGTTCAGCTCCCCCCCTCTGATATAGATAGATGACATGGGCCATGGGCCAGCCTTCCTTTAGAAGCGCCCTTTGCCCATCGGGGGAAAGGCTCGATAGTATCAGAATTCCAATATTCCCAAACATCAGATGGAACGCTACAGGCTCTTCGTCTGCTACATAAACGGCACGCAAGAGAAAGCCCCCTGACCACCTCAACTGTTGACCTTGGGCCGCCCACAAGATGGGCACTCCGTTACGGTTCATGGCTTCTTGGAGGGTATGGTAGGTGTAGGACTGGCCATCAGTGGGTGGTAGTACCACCTTCCCCACATGATAACGGTCCAGCACCTCCACTAGCCCACCTATGTGCCTCATCTGAAAAGAGGTGACCACTACCAAGTCCAAAGACCTCTCCCAGAAGGGCAGCTGCCTCCCTAAGGCCTTAGAGATCGCCTCCCCATGAGGGCCCCCATCTATAAGGATGCGGACCCCTCCAGGTGCACTCACTAGCACCGCTGTCCCGTTGCCCACCTCCAAAAAGGCCACTTCCAGACGGTCTCCAGAAGGGGCCGACGTCCAAAGGCCCCAGATACCTCCTCCCAGGCCAAAGAGGGCCAGGCCGACCAGGGCGACCTGGGGCAAAGGGTAGCCGAGACGGCGGCCAGCCAGGGAAGACCTACGAAGAAGCCAAGTGAGGGCCGCCACCACAGCTCCGTACGCTGCCAAGTGTCCCAGCCCAATGCCGTCCCACCCCAAGACCACCCCAGGGACTGAGGCAAGGGCCTGGACGGTGCTTAGCATATATTTGGCCCACGGCCAGACCAACCATCCAAGGCCCGAAGCCGCCCCACCCCAGAGGCTACCTGCCAAGGCCGCTAGCCCGGCAGTCACCAGCAAAGGCACGAAGGAAGGAACCACCAAGACGTTGGCCACTAGCGCCATTAGCGAGGCCCGTCCAAAATATAAGGCGGTAAGGGGCCAGGTGAAGGCAGTAGCAGCCACCGTTATGGCCATCAGCCCGGCTATTGGCCTCAACCAAGGGTAAAACCCCCTAGGCACCTTCCCCTCTAAGAGGCGCCACAACCAACCCTGCAAGGGATAAGACCAGAGCACTAGCCCCAAGGTGGATGCGAAGCTTAGCTGAAAAGAGATGTCTTCTACCAGTAGCGGATCCCATCCAAGCATGCCTGCCCCCGCCAACAGGAGGGGCTGAAGCCCACCCCTGGGGCGGCCCGATATGTGGGCCAGCGCATATAGGCCACCCATTATGGCCGCCCTTACTACCGGAGCACTTCCTCCTACTAGCAAGGCATAGCCGGCAGTAAGGGCCAAACCCGCCGCCAATGCCCACCTAGCCCCCACTAGCCACGCCAAGGAAACAGTCGCCAGCCCAGCGATAAGGGTCACATTCTGGCCTGAGGCCGCCAACAGGTGAGAGGTCCCTGTAGCGTCCATGGCACCTAGGACCTCTTTAGGCAATGGGCCACGTCGGCCAAGAAGTACTCCTTGGGCCAACGCGGCCTCAGGCTCGGGCAGGGCCCTAGAAAGGGCATCTTTCAACCTTTCCCGCCATTGGATCAGCCCACCAATAACGGGGTCACCGAAGCCCGAGCCCAGCCAGCGGGCCTCTGGATAAAACATCGTGGCATCTAAGGCGCCGTCAACAACAGGCGAACCCCCCTGTGGAGACCAAGCCTCCAAACGCCCCTCCAGCTCCAATAGGTCGCCGTAGCGGAAGCGCAACGAGGAAGGGAGCACTACCAGCAACCTACCTTTTATCGCCTGCCATCCTCCCCCCTCCACCTGGACGTGACGCGCCTGCACCAGGTAACGGATAAAAGAATTCTTCTCCGAAGGCTCCCCATCCACCACCCCTCTTAACAGGTATGGGCCTGACTCGGTCAGGCGGGCCAAGGGCGAAGGCTCCCTTTCGAGCGTAGCAGCATAGTGCCAGTAGGCCCCGGCTACCAAAAGGGGCATCAGCAATGGCAAAACGAGGCCACCCTTCTTAAGGAATAGGGCCCACAAACTGAGCCCCAAGGCAAGGGCTGCCACTGCCAAGGGATCGGGCCCGGCCCAAGAGGCGGCAGCTGTCCCCAAAAGCCAGGCGAGGGCCAGATATCCCAAGAAACTCACGGCCCCACTGTCACCAGGTTCTTTATCTCCTCAAAGATGGAACGGGGGATGAGGTTACGGGCGAGCAGCTCTTCCAAGCTCTGGAAAGGCCCATCCTCCTCCCGGGAGCGAACGATAGCTCGGGCCCGGACGGGCCCAATACCAGGCAATGCCTCTAACTCCTTCTCAGACGCAATGTTAATGTTCACCAGGGCCGATCGGCCCTGGCTGCCACGGCGCGGAATTATCACCATGTCCTCGTCTCGGGCGCGGCGAGCTAAGTTCACTGCCTCCAGGTCAGCGTCTTCTGCAGGGCCTCCAGCCGCCTCCAGGGCATCGATCCAACGGGCCCCTTCCCACAGGCTATATACGCCCGGCTGTCGCACTGCCCCTATCACATACACCCGGACCTCAGGCTGAGAGACCGCTAGAGGCGGTGAGGGCGCCGTATGTCTGCCCAAAAGGAAACCCAACAATGCCAACAGCGGCGCCGCTATAGCAGCTACCACCATCAGCCTATAACGCTCCCAAAACTGGGTCATCGTCCTCTGGAGAAGGGAAAATCTGGCTTTATTTTACTCTCAGCCGGCCCCTCAGGAGCCCTGCTGCCGGGCGAAGCAGTGATATACTGGGCCTAGGCTATGACCTTAGACCTGAGAGGACGACACCTCTTGTCCTTAGCAGACCTGGGGGCCGAAGAGCTTTTGGCCCTTTTAGAGCTGGCCAGGCAACTAAAGAGCAAAGAAGAAGACAAGGCCCTTAAAGGGAAAGTCTTGGTCCTTCTATTTGAGAAGCCTTCCCTCCGCACACGTCTCTCCTTTGAAGTGGCTATGCGCTCTTTAGGGGGAGAATGCCTTTTCTTTTCTCCTCAAGAGGTGGGGCTTGGGGTGCGTGAGCCTGTGAAAGATGTAGCCCGTGTCATCGCCAGGCATGCCCACGCTATAGCTGTGAGAACCTTCGCCCAGGGCACACTGGAGGAGATGGCCCGCTACTCCTCTGTACCCGTCATCAACGCCCTGTCCGACCACGAGCATCCTACCCAAGCATTAGGAGACCTGCTGACCATCTGGGAGGTGAAGGGACGCCTTCAGGGTATAACCCTGGCATTTATCGGCGATGGCAACAATGTGGCCCGATCCCTTTGCCTAGGAGCAGCTATGACAGGCATGGACTTCCGTATCGCCTCCCCACCTAGCTATCAGCTCCCTGCCCATGTGGTAGCGAGGGCGCAAGAGCTGGCCAAGGCAAAGGGTGGGAAGATCACCCTCCTCCAAAACCCGGAAGATGCGGTGGCAGGGGCAGACGTAGTCTACACCGATGTCTGGACCAGCATGGGGCAAGAGGCCGAGGCAGAGGTTCGGCATCGGGCCTTTGTGGGCTACCAGGTAGACCAGGCTCTCATGGCCAAGGCGAGGTCAGACGCCATCTTTATGCACGATCTCCCCGCCCATCGTGGGGAGGAGGTGACAGACGAGGTTATGGAGGGGCCCCAAGCCGTCATCTGGCAGCAGGCGGAGAACAAGACCCACGCCATTAAGGCTCTCCTTTTGTCCCTTTTGGCGCCAGGAGGTTAGGATTGGGCCTTTTTGACATCTTCAGGGATGCAGCAGATCGGTTCCAGCCTGCTAGCATCTTAGAGATTCTGGCCATTGCCCTCATCATCTACGCTATTCTCCTCCTTTTGAAGGGCTCGGTGGCTATGGCCCTCTTCCGGGGCGTGGTCATAGTGGCGATAGGGGTTGTAATCCTGGCGCAGGTGTTAGAGCTAAGGGTCCTGCAATTTATCCTGCGTAATTCCCTCCCTGCCCTCATCGTAGCCATACCGGTCATATTCCAACCTGAGATCCGACGCTTCCTGGAGAGACTAGGCCGGGGCGGCATCTGGCCCCGCATAGGTCGGTTCCTCCACCTAGAGACCATCGACACGGTAGCAGAGACGGCCTTGGCCCTGGCCCAACGTCGCCATGGGGCCATCATCGTGCTAGAATGTGGCACTGGCCTGGAGGACTACGCCGACACCGGCATTAGGCTAGAGGCCCAAGTAAGTCGCCCCTTACTAGAGGCCATCTTTTACCCCAGCGGCCCCCTCCACGATGGCGCCATCATCATAAGGGGCGACAAGGTGGTGGCCGCCGGCTGCACGTTACCTCTCTCCCAAAGAAGCCAAGGGCGAGGCCTCCGTCACCGAGCAGCCCTTGGCCTTTCTGAGGTGACCGATGCCGTCTGCATCGTGGTCTCGGAGGAGACGGGGGAGGTATCGGTGGCCACCAATGGCCGGATGATGACAATAGCCGATGACATGCAATTGCGGGCAATCCTAAGGAGCCTTATGGCCCGTTCCACAACTAGGGCCCAAGCCCCCGCCTGAGGCAGACACCAGAGGTAAAAAGGTGGCGACATGACCGTTCAGGCTACTTGGAGGGAGTGGGTGGCCACGGTGGTGAGGCCTATTATCGCCTCATTCAGGCAGAACATAGGGCTGGCCCTTTTTTCCCTAGCCTTGGCCTCTCTTTTGTGGCTATTTGTAGGGGAAGAGGAGACTATCAAGCGTGGCATCATCCCTAACTTAGAAGTGCCCGCAGAGCCTGTAAATTTGCCCGAAGGGCTCGCCTTAGCTACTCAACTCCCTAGAGTCCAGGTACGGGCCCAGGCCTCCGCCGACGTCTGGGACTCCCTTGCACCCGACGATTTCCGTGCCTTCGTCGTCCTGTCAGGCCTGGGAGAAGGCAAGCATCTCTTGCCAGTGGAGCTGGAGGCCCGAACCAGCCGCGGAGGCCTACGGGTGCTGGGGCCAGTACCAGAACGAATCGAGGTGGAGCTTACGCCCATGTTCACCAAGAAGGTACCTGTAGAAGTGAAGATTGTGGGGGAGCCAGCCATCGGCCTCGCCCCCTCCAGCCCTAAAGTGAACCCTCCAGAGATCACAGTTGCCGGCCCCGAGTCCCTTATTAAGCTGGTGGCCAAGGCAGTCGCCCGCATCGATATCTCGGGTGCCCGCACAGAGGTGAGCAGGGCTGTACCCTTAGAGCCCCAGAACCGACTAGGCACCCTAGTGCGAGGCGTATCCCTAGAACCTTCTACTGTCAGCGTCACCATTCCCATATACCAGGCCTCGGGAGCCAAGGTAGTGCCGGTTGTACCTCGCGTGAGGGGTAGCCCCTCCCCAGGATTTAACGTCCTGAGCGTTACTGTAGACCCAGCCACCGTGACCATCTCTGGGCCCAACGACGTCATCCTTCGCCTAACAAGGGTGGACACGGTGCCCCTGGACATCACAGGCGCACGAGAAGATGTGAGCGTGACACTTGACCTGGAAATTCCGCCAGATGTGGAAGTCCAGGGAAACGCTCAGGTATCGGTGCGGGCGATAATAAGGCCTGCCCTAGCCCAGGCCACCCTAGGGGTGCCCATAGCTCCTCAGGGGTTACGTTCTGGGCTGACCCTTCAGGGCTTGCCACCCCTAGTCCAGGTCACCCTTAGTGGGCCCTTGCAGATATTGGAAGGCGTTACACCACGAGATGTCCAGGCTAAGATAGAATTGGCCAGCCTTGGGCCAGGAACCCACACGCTGCCAGTACTAGTTAGCTTGCCTCCCGGTACCATGCTCGTCTCCGTGGTGCCGAGCGAGGTAGTAGTAACCGTATCAGGGCCATGAAGAGCGGTAACGCCGGCGTAACCATCGCCCAACGCCCAGTAGTGGTTATCGTCGGCAGGCCCAACGTGGGCAAGTCTACCCTCTTTAACCGCTTGGTTGGCAAACGACAGGCCATAGTGGCTGACATCCCAGGGACGACCCGAGACCGACTGTACGCCGACACGATGATCGACCTTCGTCCTATCACCCTGGTGGACACTGGAGGATTAGACCCCCAGTCGTCTGGGGGGATCGCCTCCTTGGTGCGCCGACAAGTGGAGATAGCCATCGCTGAGGCAGACATCATCATGATGGTGGTCGACGTCTCCCAACCTCTTACTGCTATTGACTACCAAATAGCACAGTTGGTGCGGGCTACAGGGAAGCCTGTAGTTTTAGTGGCAAACAAGGCAGATAACGAGCGGCGCCTAGAGGCGGCGCCCCAGCTTTACGAGCTTGGCCTCGGTGATCCCATACCGATCAGCGCTTACCACAACCTGGGTATAGACCAGCTCCTATCTGCCCTGGCCGCCCTTATCCCTGAGTCCACTCCTCAAAGGGCAAAGGAGACTGAGTTGGCCTTAGCCATTGTGGGCAGGCCCAACGTGGGCAAGTCTATGCTCCTCAACGCCATACTGGGCCACGAGCGGGCCACCGTAAGCGAACTTCCTGGCACCACGCGTGACGCCTTGGACACCCCCTTCGATTACAAGGGGCACCGCCTCCTCCTTATCGATACGGCAGGGATTCGCCGTCGGGGCCGTATAGCGCCCGGTTTGGAGAAGTACAGCGTGGAGAGGGCCCGCCGCGCCATATCGCGGTGCGATGTCGCCTTGCTTGTGACCGATGCCCAAGAGGGCATTACTGCTCAGGATGCCCACATCGCCGGCTACGCCATAGAGGAATATAAGGGGCTCATCTTTGTAGTGAACAAATGGGACCTGATGCCAGACACGAAAGAGGCTAGGGAGCAGCTTATTGCCCAAATCACTGCCAGGCTGAGCTTCGTCTCCTGGGCCCCCATCGCCTTCGTCTCGGCCAAAACAGGGTTCAACGTGGAAGGGCTCATGGACTTGGCCTTGGAGGTGGGAGAAACAAGGGAGCTGAGGGTGCCTACTCACCGCCTCAACATCGCCATCCGTCAGGCGATGGCACACCACTTGCCCCCAGTTAAAGGGGGGAGGCAATTCAAGGTCTACTACGTTACCCAGGTGGGGATTCGTCCCCCCACCTTCGTGTTTTTCTGCAACGACCCTGATCTGCTACACTTTTCATACCGCCGGTATTTGGAGAACACTATACGCCGTGAGTTCGGCTTTGAGGGCACGGCTGTTAAATTGATATTCCGGGGACGGGGTGAATAGCGGTGACCAGCTACGCTGTGGCAGCACTGGTGGGCTACCTTATAGGGTCTTTCCCCACTGGCTACCTACTGGGACGACTCCTTAGAGGGATCGATATACGAGAGTATGGTAGTGGCGCCACTGGGGCTACCAACGTGCTAAGGGTTCTAGGGCCTAAGGCGTTCTTGGCCACCTTATTAGTAGACGCCCTCAAGGGGTGGATACCCCTCTTGCTCACATGGTACTTAACGGAGTCCCACGAGCTCCAGGCGACTGTAGGCGTAGCTGCCATCCTTGGCCACGATTTCCCCCTCTACATCGGCTTCCGGGGTGGCCGCGGAGTAGCCACTACCTTCGGCGTGTACGCGGGCTTTCTTTTCCCCTTGGCCCTTAGCCTTACCGCGCTGGGGATCTTCATACTGCTGGCCTTCCGGTACATGTCTGTCATGTCCTTGGTAACGGTGCCCCTGGGAGCTTTGACGCTGTTGGGGCTGGCCATATTTCACCTGGCGCCTTGGGCCTATGTGGTCTTCGGGTTTGCTGCCAGCTTCCTTGTGTTGGTGCGCCACCTGGGCAACATTCAGCGCCTCCTCGCTGGCACCGAGCCTAAGTTGGGCCAAGGCGGAAATGTAAGATACGGGGAGTCTAGCCATGGATGAGGACACACTGCGCCAGGAGATACTAGAGGCCCTGCGAGGCTGGGACGTTGACCACCTAGAGATACGCCTTGATAATACCGCGGCCACCCGCATCCTCTATAGGGGTAGGCAGCTGGAAGAGATAGGGCGGCAACGCTCTTTTGGCGGCAATGTGAGGGCCCTCTACCGTGGAGGGTGGGGCTTCGTCAGCTTTAACGAGGCAGGGGATCTAAGACGGTGGGTGGAGTTGGCCGTAGCACACGCCCGTTTTGTAGGCACAGGCAAGTCCTCCTTTGCCGAGGTGGAGCCGGTGGTGGACTTCGTGCCCCCCTACTTAGGGAAGGACCCGCGCCTCATACCTCTCACCGCCAAGAAGGAGTTGATGGATCACTACCTGGACATCCTCTGGTCTGTCCCTGGCGTCACCTCGGCCCACATCTTCTACTCCGATTCCCATAAACGGATCATCTTGGCCAACGCCCAGGGGACATACATCTGCCAGGAGCGAATAGATGTCACCCTACGCATCGGCGCCAGCGCCCAGCGCAACGGCGACATCCAGCAGGCATCCTTGAGCATAGGCTCTCTGGGAGACTTTTCAGTGGTAGAGGGCCTGGATGAGCAGGTGCGCCAGCTGGCCCAGAAGGCCGTACAGCTATTGGACGCACCTTATGTTAAGCCTGGCGTATACCCGGTGGTCCTTGACCCTATCCTGGCCGGGGTCTTCTGCCACGAGGCCTTCGGCCACCTCTCGGAGGCAGACCACATCTATGAGAACCCACGCCTAAGGGAGCTCATGACCATAGGGCGCACCTTCGGCCCTCCTATCCTTAACATCGTGGACGGGGCATCGGTGCCAGGGCTAAGGGGAAGTTTCAGGTACGACGATGAAGGCGTCCCTGCCCAAAAGACGTACCTGATACGAGAAGGCGTGCTGGTAGGCCGACTCCACTCCCGGGAGACGGCGGCCAAGATGGGCGAGAGGCCTACAGGCAACGCCAGGGCCATCGATTACCGCTTCCCCCCTATCGTGCGCATGACCAACACCTACATCGAGCCGGGAGATGCCACCCTGGACGACCTTCTCTCAGACATCAAAGAGGGCGTATACGCCTGCAACTGGTACGGTGGTACTACGAGCATGGAGATGTTCACCTTCTCGGCCGGGGAGGCCTACATGATACGTAACGGCCGCATCGCCGAGCCCCTGCGCCCAGTGAAGTTGTCTGGTAACGTCTTTGAAACCCTTATGAACATCGACGCCATAGGCGATGACCTCTCCTTTAACCAGGGAGGGGGATGTGGCAAAGGGGGGCAGATGCCCCTCCCCGTCTCTAACGGCTCCCCCCACATCCGCATCAGACAGTGCCTAGTAGGGGAGCGCTAGGTTAGGTCTAATTTTCAAGCCGGAACTGCGCAGGGCACCCACCGCAAGGTAAGATGAGCTTCCGTGCAGCCTGTACGCAACCCTTGCTGACAGATGAACCTCCAAGAAAGGACCATCTAATTCAACGCCACACGTTTTTAGCAGTATAGCAACAAGATACAAACGTCAATTCCTCTCCTGCTGATGCCTTATTAGGCCCCCTTTGTTATCATGAAGGCTAGAAAGTTGGCCGCATCGCCTGACCCGCTGCTGGAAGAGGTCATACAGCGCGCCCTACAGCGAGGGGCGCAGCAAGCCGAGGCCTTCCGTTCCCAGTTGGAGGAGACCCCTGTCATCTTCGAGGCGAACCGCCTCAAGGAAGTGACTACTCGCCAGATAGCAGGCCTGGCTTTGCGGCTAGTGGCGGATGGCCGCCTAGGGGCCGCTTCCTCAAGCCACTTCGGCCAGCTGGAGGAGCTGGTAGAGATGGCCTTAGAAGCAGCCCTCTTTGGCCCCCCATCCTACTTGCGCTTCCCCCCTGAGCAGACGTACCCCAACGTTCCTACATACGATGAGCAGGTACCTGCCACCCCTATCGACGAGATGGTGGTGGTTGGCGAAGGGTTGATAAGGGAGGCTTTACGCCTCCAGCCAGAGCTGGTGTGCGACGCCTACGTACACCGCGCCGTACAAAAGATAGAGGGCGCCAACTCAGCAGGAGGAAGGTTCAGCTTCCAGCGCTCTATCTTCTCGGTGGGCCTCCATGGTGTGTGGGTGCGCGGCAACGATATGCTCTTTGTGGGTGATAGCCTCTCCTCTTGTCAGCGCATATCGGACCCTGCGTCCATCCTTGAAGAGGTAACAAGACAGCTTACTTGGGCTAGCAAAACAGCAACCATCACCACCGGGACCTATCCCGTTGTCTTCACGCCTTTGGGCGTAGCTAGTGCCCTTATTGGGCCCCTCATGGTAGCCTTTTCGGGCCGTGCCGTCTACCTAGGACAGTCCCCCTTGGCCTCCCGATTAGGAGAGAAGGTTTACGACTCTCACATATACCTCTGGGACGATCCTACCATCCCCTATCGGCCCAGAAGCCGCATCTGCGACGACGAGGGCGTGCCCAGTCGCCGCGTGTCCCTGGTGGAGGGAGGGTTAATCTGCTCCTTCCTCTATGACCTACAGACGGCAGGGATGGCCAAGGCCGAGCCCACCGGCCACGGCCATAGGGGCGCAGGTGGCTATGTAGATATATCCCCCTCATGCCTAGTCATGGCCGAGGGAGAGGCTAGCCTAGAGGAGCTGATAGCCGACATCTATGAAGGGCTAGTGATAGATCAGCTCATAGGTGCTGGACAAGGAAATGTCATGGGAGGCGACTTCTCTGGCAACGTCCTGCTGGGCTATAAAATAGAGAAGGGGAAAGTAGTGGGGCGCATAAAGGACGTGGTAGTAGCCGGAAATGTACACCAACTTTTAGGGCATCACCTATTGGCCGTAGGACGCCCCGCCAGGTGGGTAGGAAGCTCCCTACGCGTGCCACCTATCGCTCTCACCTCCTTAAGTGTAGCCGCCCGATAAAAAGGCCATGTCCTGGGAAAGGACGATCCAGCAGCTAGTGGGCTCGCCTAATATGCCTAAGGCGTCCCAACTGGCTACACTCTCTTATCTCCCTGAGGGCGGTAAGGAAATGCTAGCCCAGGTATGGCCCCGCATACCAACAGCCAGGAAGCGTACCCTACTCAACATCCTCTCCGAGCTAATGGGGGACAACCTAGATCTAGATTTCCACTCCGTCTTCCTTGTCGCCCTGGACGACCCAGATGCCGAAGTAAGGGCCCTAGCTGTACGTGGCCTCTGGGAATACGAGGGTCAAGACCTCGTCCCCAAGCTCATCCACCTGCTCCAAAACGATCCTTCGCCCCTCGTCAGGGAAGGGGCTGCGCTGGTATTAGGGCAGTTCGTGCTACGCCACCACCTTGGCCACCTCAAGGAAAAGCACTATCGCCCCATCGAAGAGGCGCTGCGCCAGACGTTTGAGGATGAAACGGAGAGGCCAGAAGTAAGGGGGCGGGCCCTGGAAGCATTAGGCAGCGTGGGCCACCTCCCATGGGTGAAAGAGGCCATACGCTCAGCCTATGAAAGCCTTCATACCCGCCTAAGGATATCAGCTATCCACGCCATGGGATTCAGCGCCGACCCCGCCTGGTTGCCCATCCTTCTCCACGAGCTGCAAAATGACGACCCCGAATATCGGTACCAGGCAGCATTGGCGTGCGGCTCTATAGGCGACCCTAAAGCCATTCCCTACCTGACGCCTCTACTGCACGATGATGATCTGGAGACGAGGCTTGCTGCCATAGCCGCCTTAGGCCAAATCGGAGATGAAGAGGCTAAGGCTGCCCTCTTGCCCCTAAGGGACGACCCTTCACCTGCCATCAGGGAAGCGGTGGCAACCGCCCTGCAGGAGCTAGAGTTCCTACGAGACCCCCTAGGGCCCTGACCGCTATGAAACGGCGACGCAAAAGCTCTATGCCAGTGGAAGAGGCGGTATCCGCCGGAGGAGTCATCTACCGCCATGGCCCTAGCGGCATTGAGGTGGTCATCTGCGGACGTACTAAGGACGGCGTATGGGGGTTGCCTAAGGGCACGCCTGCGCCAGGGGAATCGCTGGAGGAGACGGCTGCTAGGGAGGTAGAAGAGGAGACGGGCATCCAGGTGAGGCCTGTGGCCAAGATAGGCACCATCGAATATTGGTTCGTCAAGCCCCAAGAACGGATAAGGGTGCACAAACGCGTCCACCACTACCTTATGATCCCCGTGGGAGGCAGCATAGACAGACACGACTGGGAATATGACCAAGTAGAATGGGTGCCAGTAGAGGAGGCATTGCGTCGCCTCACCTACTCCAACGAAGCAGAAGTGGTCCGCAAGGCCCAGGCGCTCATCCAGGAGGTGGAGGGTAGTGTTCACCCCTAAAGACGATGTGGTGGCCCGAGGCAGAAAGACCATCATCAGGCGTAAACGCTTGTCCGATCTAGCACAGGACTATTCCTGGCGCACCGACGAAGAGCTGGCCCAGTACGATGCCGCCCCTCCTTTGCGCCTTCCCTTGCAGGAGTTTGCCCGCACCTGGGAGTCGGAGATGCGCTTCACCGATGCCCCTTTGCGCAACATGGCGATTGAAGAAGAGACAGGGCAGCGCATAGGCAACATCATGTACTACAACGTGGATCGCTGGCGCCAGGAGGCCGAACTGGGTATTAGCATCGGTTTGCGCTACTACTGGGGCCAGGGATACGGCAGCGATGCCGTTAGGGCCATCGTCCGCTACCTGTTCCAGACCACCCAGTTGCAGCGAATTTACCTGCACACCCTAAACTGGAACGTACGGGCCCAAAAGGCCTTTCAGAAGGCAGGCTTTGTCCCCTGCGGCACCTCCTTCAGGGGGCCCCACACCTTCATCGTCATGGAGACGTTACGCCCCCACTGGGCGCAGCTTCCCCACCCACGACAGCGCTAAGTTCAGCCCCTTGATATAGCTCTAGCCAGCCCCTTGGGCCTTTCTACGGCCAGGAATCTCCAAGTCCTCAGGCGGGGGCGCCGGGTTGGGTACGTCCTGCATAAGGAACCTGGGCACCAGATCCGCCAACTCCTCTAGCGTCCACATCCCCTCCTTGGTGATCTGGTGCCTGGGGAGCTCCTCGAAGGCCAAGGAGATGTATCCCCCCGCAACGTGGAAGATCTTGCCGTTTATGTTCCAGGCCTCATCACTGGCTAGGTAGACCACCAAGGGGGCCACATGTTCAGGCGTCATCTCCACCAGTCGCGGGGCTGGGGGAGCAGCAGGAGGAGCACCCCTCTGGGCCCGCAGCTCAGCTAGGCCGGCAGTCATCCTAGTGATAGCCGCAGGGGCAATGGCATTGCACGTGACCCCGTAACGGCCCAGGTCGCGGGCTACTACCCGCGTAAAACCAGCTATCCCAGCCTTCGCCGCACCATAGTTGGCCTGACCCGAATTGCCCCGAAGGCCAGATATGGACGATACGTTTATTATGCGCCCGTAGCGCTGCTGACGCATCAGCACCGAGGCGTGACGGGTGCAGTTGAACGTCCCCTTCAAATGCACCGCTATCACACCGTCCCACTCCGCCTCCGTCATGTTGAATACCATCCGATCCC
>JAUQPQ010000020.1 GCA_030550295.1 Chloroflexota bacterium | reverse complement strand
CATCGCTGGCCGGCCAGAGACGGTCACAGAGGCCCTATGGGAACGGTTGGCCCGCTGTCCCAAGGGGGTGGTGCCCCATCTTTTCCTTCGTATCCGGTTCGATACCGCCCCCCGCAAAAAGATGCACCGATGCATGGAGCTACTGACGAAGAGGGTAATCCCTGAACTGCGCCGTCGGTGGGAGAAGAGGGGATGAAGTTCGGCCTAGGCCCTTACTGGCTAGATGACGACGACCCATACCAGCGCTTTCGCGAGATGGCCCAGCAGGCATGGTTGGCCCAAGAGTGCGCCTTCGACTCCATATGGACGGGGGAGGCGCATTTCACGGGCCACTGCCCCCATCCCTTCGTTCCTGCCGCCGCTTTGGCGGTGAAGGTGGACAGTTTGCGCATGGGGGTATTGTGCCAGCTGGGCCTAGTCCACCCCGCCTACGTGGCCGAAGATGCCGTAACCTTGGACAACATCAGCAACGGTCGGACCATCTTGGCCGTTGCCCCGCCGTGGCGCCCAGAGGAGACGTCGGGCTATGGGCTCTCCTCCCAAGACGACGCCTCCCGCTTCGCCGAGGCCGTCCAGGTTCTCAAGCTTAGCTGGGCCCCTCAACCCTTTTCATTCACAGGTCGCCACTACTGCATACCTGCCCACCTGAAGGCCAACGTCGCTGCCCTGGGACAAGAGCTTGTATCGTTGACGCCTAAGCCAGCCCAGCCCTCTATTCCTTTGTGGGCGGCAGCGTTGCCCCATACTCTGCCAGTAGCCATCCAGCAACGTTTGCCTCTTGTAGGCCTGCCCTGGCAGGAAATGGAAGAGCTGGCCCACCTCTTCAACGAGTACCGGGCAGGGGCCGGAAGCCTGCCTGCCGACCACATCTGGGCCCTTGCGCGCGTTACCTGGGTGGCCAAATCTTCTCAAGAAGCCAAAGAGGCTGTAGAGTCTAGCCTGCCCCTGTTGGCCCGCGCGTGGGCTAAGATGCTGGGGCCCCACGCCGTTTCAGAGGCCCAGCTAATGGGGGCGGCCATCTTCGGCGACGTGGACGACTGTATAGGCCAGATTCGGCGCTACCAGCAGGTGTTGGGCATCAACTACCTTATCTGCTTCATGGCCCTTCCTGGCATTCCTCACTCCCACGCACTTCGCGCCATAGAGCTGTGGGGAAAGGCAGTGATATCCGAGTTCCGCATGGCAGCCTTTCCTAGGCAGATAAGGGAGCGGTTCTTGGCCGACGTCTATGGTTGGGGACGGGAGCTAGCGCCGCAGCTCCAGGAGGTGTGACGGTATGGACTGGCGCCAGCGCTACGCGGAGAAGGTATGCTCCCCTCAAGACGCCGTGCGGCTAATAAAGGACGGCGACTTCGTCGTCTTCGCCTTGGGCGCAGGAGGGGAGCCTCTGCAGTTGGGGATGGCCTTGGCCCAGCGCATGAAAGAGCTAAATGGGGTCACCGTCTTCCACGCCGTCCCCAATGCCCCCTATCCCTGGTTTCAAGGAGAGGGATTTCAGGTCAAATGCAGCTACGTGGGCCCCTTCGATAGGCCCTTCTCCCAAAAAAGGCTGATAGACTACGTGCCATGGTCGTACGGGACCCAAGGGCGCCAAGAGGACGAAAAGCTATGGGGTGCATACACCCGTCCTGACGTGTTCCTAGTGAAGGTATCGCCCCCCGATGAAGACGGGTGGTGCAGCTTCGGCCATAGCGTGTGGTACTCCCCCACCTGCGCCCGAAACGCCCGCACCGTCATCGCCGAAATAGACCCCTCTTTCATGCGCACCTATGGCAACAACCGCGTCCACGTCTCCCGTATCGAAAGGTTAGTCCCTGTGGAGCCTGTAAACGTAGGGCAGATCCAGTTCCCTCCCGTGCCCGAGGACGAGGCACGGGCCGCAGAGGTGATAGGAGCCTACACCGCCGAGCTAGTGCGCGACGGAGACGTCATACAGGTAGGGGTGGGGCTGGCGTCCCAGGCCGTCCTCGAGTTCTTGGAAAACAAGCACCACCTAGGCGTCCACAGCGAGCTCATCTTCACCCAAATGGTGGAGCTAGTGCAGAAAGGCGTTATCACCGGTCGCAAAAAGGCCATCCATCAGGGCAAGGTGGTGGGCACCTGCTTCGTCCTCTGGCCCGGGACAGAGAGGCAACTCAAAGCTGCCGCCTTCATGGACTCTAACCCTACCTTCGAGCTTTATGACATAGGCTACATTACGCACCTCAAGACCATCACTGCCCACGATAACTTTGTGGCCATCAATAGCGCCCTGGCCATCGACCTTACTGGCCAGGTATGCATCGACTTCTTGGGCGCTAAGCCCTATAGTGGCACCGGCGGGGCGTTGGACTTTTGTGTGGGGGCCAACTTCAGCCGTGGCGGCCGTAGCATCCATTGCCTCCTCTCTACTGCCCAGGGAGGACAGACATCCCGTATCGTTCCCCAGCTAGAGGAGGGAGCAGTGGTAAGCATACCCCGTAACTATGTGGACTTGGTGGTCACCGAATACGGGGTGGCCCGTCTCCAGGGGAAAAGCGTGCGCGAGCGGGCCCAAGAGCTTATCTCCATAGCCCACCCCGACTTTCGCGGTGAGCTTAGAAAGATGGCCCAAAAGCTGTTCTGGCCCTGAAGGAGGTAAGGCATGCGAGCCATCGACGTCCACTTACATGTGGGATTCAGGGGAAGGAAGGTGGAGGCTGAGGAGGAGACGGCCCAGCTTTACCGTCGCAACAGCGTCATCGCTTTGCCCATCGCTTGGGACGAAGAGACGCGTACTGGCAACCCACCCATAAGCAACGACTACGTGGCCCAAGTGGTACGCACCTATAACGACGTCTTCCCCACAGGATGGGCCTGCGTAGACCCATGGAAGGGCAAGGCTGCCCTGCAGGAGATAGAGCGCGCTGTAAGGGAGTTAAAGCTCATAGGCGTCAAGTTCCAGGCGGCGGCCCAGCAGTTCTTCGCCAACGACCGCCGCTTCTACCCCATATGGGACCTATGCCAGAGCCTCGGTTGTCCGGTCCTCTTCCACACGGGCACCACCGCCTACGGCGCTGGCGTCCCTGGAGGGGGAGGCATAAAGCTAAAATTTACACGCCCCATCCCCTACTTGGACGACGTGGCAGCCGACTTTCCCCGACTGACGATCGTCGCCGCCCATCCCTCTTGGCCTTGGCAAGAGGAGACGCTAGCCATGGCTGTCCATAAGGCCAACGTCTTCCTGGAGCTATCTGGCTGGTCGCCCAGATATTTCCCCGACTCCCTCAAACGCGAGGTGCGTAGCCGCCTTCAGGACAAGGTCATGTTCGGCTCTGACCATCCCTTCATACCGTTAGAGCGGTGGCTCCGCGACTTCGAACAGGAGGGCTATCCAGAGGAAGTGGTGGAGAAGGTCCTCTACAAGAACGCCCTACGCATCCTCAACCTCGACATACCGTCAGAGGGCAAGCCATGAGCGAACAGCTGCTGGAAGAACGAGAAGGGCACATCGCCGTCCTCACCATCAATCGGCCTGAGCGGCTCAATGCCCTTAGCCCGGAAGTCCTCACCGCCTTGGGGGACAGGCTTCGCCAATGGGCACAGGAGGGAGAGGTGAGGGCGGTCATAATAAAGGGGGCAGGGGCCAAGGCATTCTCTGCCGGCTACGACATCGGCAGGATAGGGCAGACGAGGGGTGACCCCTTGCGCTACGGCCTGGAAGGAGTCATGAATTTCCCGTACCCAGTCATCGCCGCCATCAGGGGGTTCGCCATCGGCGCCGGACTCCATCTGGCTATGGCGTGTGATCTGCGCATCGCCTCCCCCACGGCCCGCTTCAGCATGCCACCCGTACGCCTGGGCATCGTCTACCCCCTGGAGGGGTATGAGCTCTTCGTCCGTACGCTAGGGCCATCGGCGGCCAAGGCCCTCTTCCTCACCGGCTGCCACTTTGGCGCCCAAGAAGCCCTCCAGATGGGCCTAGTGCACCGTGTGGAGCCTGACGAAGCTTTGGACGAGTACGTAAGGGCGTTGGCCCATGAGCTGGCCGAGGAGTGCGCTCCCCTTGCCGTCCAGGGGGCCAAGTTCATCATCAACCGCCTTGCCTTGGGCCCCCTATCGCCAGAGGACGCCGCGCAGGCCCGGGAGCTGATGCTACGCGCCTTCCAGAGCGAAGACGCCAAGGAGGCCCAGGCCGCCTTCGCCCAAAAACGGAAGCCCCAATTCCAGGGGAGGTGAACCGATGGAAGAAGCCCTAGCTGGCGTCCGTGTCTTAGATCTCACCCAGGCCTTGGCTGGCCCCTACGCCACCATGCTTTTGGCCGACTTAGGGGCGGAGGTAATCAAGATCGAGCGTCCAGGCTCCCGACGCCAGGTGGAAGGCCCCTTCTCTTACCACGGGATGGACGCCTACTTCATCAGCGTCAACCGCAACAAGAAGAGCGTAGCCCTCGACCTCAAACACCCCTTGGGCCGGGAGATCTTCTATGAGCTGGTGAAGGTGAGTGACGCAGTTATAGACAACTTCCGGTTGGGAGTCACCAAGAAGCTAGGGATAGACTATGAGACCCTTTCCGCCATCAACCCACGCATCATATGCACGTCCATCACTGGCTACGGCTCCCAAGGCCCCTATAGTCACCGCCCAGCCTACGACTTAGTCGCCCAGGCCCTAAGCGGCGCCATCTCCATCACCGGCCATCCCGGCGCACCTCCGGCCCGCAACGGCGTGGCGGTAGCCGACCAGGGAGCTGGACTGGTAGCTGCAGCCGCCACCATCGCCGCCCTATACCGTCGCCACGTTACGGGGCGCGGGCAAAAGGTGGAGACAAGCCTTTTGGAGGCGATGATGTACCAACTGGCCTATGAGCTGGCCCTTTACACCATTTCCGGCATCCTCCCCGAACCGATAGGTTGCAAGCACCAGCTAGTCATCCCCTACAACGCCTATCAAGGCTCTGATGGCCGCTACTTCGTGGTAGCTGCCCCCTTCTTGTTCCGCCAGCTATGCCAGGCCATAGGTCGGCCAGACCTGGTTGAAGACGAAAGGTTCAACCGGCCCGACCGCCTTTTGGCCAACCGCGAGCAGCTCGAGGAAGAGCTCGCCGCCACCTTCAGGACCCGGCCAGCCCACGAATGGCTCCAACTCCTCCACGAGGCCGATATCCCCTGCGGCCCCGTCAACAACCTGCAGGAGGCTATAGACGACCCCCAGGTCCAGGCCACCGAAATGGTGGTCCCCGTCACCCATGTGATGGGAGGGGAGGTAAGGCTGGTGGGGGTGCCCGTTCGCATGTCCGAAACCCCTCCCCCCAAACGCCGCCAGTTCACGTCCCCGCCCCTGTTAGGCCAACACACCGACCAAGTGCTCACCCAGCTCCTGGGATACACCAAGGAGCACCTCGACGAGCTCCGTTCCCAAGGGGTGATCGGCTGATGGACGATGGCGACTACGCCTTCCGTTACCCACTGCGCCACAAAAAGAGGGACCCCGTCTACACCCATCGCCTGGTAGAGCTGGTGCGCGTCTTGCTCGAGTCCTTGTTAGACGTAGTATGCCTTACCTACCGAGGCCAAGAGGTCAAAGCGGACGGTTTCCGGTTCTTGGCCGAGCCCGAGACCACATACAACATCTACTCTCGCCGAGGGCCACCCGACCCCTCTGAAAGGGGCCCCTCTTTCCAGCAGTACCAGAGCCTGCGCAACGCCAGCCTTTATGAGCCCCGAATCCCCCTCATCCAGAACGTGCTGGAAGCCCTCCTGGAAGTGGTGGATCTGGAGGGCCAGGACGGCCTTCTGGAGGTGAAGGGCTTCCGGCTGAAGGACCTACAAGACTGGGTAGTCCCTAGCTTAGGCGACCCGGCTGAGGTCTTTGCCTATGCCGCCACCAGGTGCAACGTAGACTGCTCTTTCTGCTACCTGAAGGGCAACCCACCCGAGCTGGCACTGGTGAGCCCCGTAAGGAGGGCGAAAGATGAGCTGGCAGAGATGATGACCCGTCTCCGTTACTACCGCCCCCAGAGCAGGCAGGCCCTCCTCCCCGCCTGGGGCGAAATTAGGGAGGCCCTCGCCCATCCCTACATCGTGCCTGTCCTCAAAGCCTTGCGCCAGAAGACCGAGGCCACGTTCCGTCTCTATACCTCAGGGAAGGCCCTGACTGAAGGCATGGTGCGCGAGTTGGCATCCCTCCGGCCCGTGTATATCTACCTCTCCCTCCACACCGTTTCCCCCCAGAGGCTTGCCCGCCTTGTGCACAGGGCAAGGCCCCATATCCAGCTCCAAGCACCCCAACTCCTTCAGGCCTACCAGATCCCGTACGCCGTAGCCATCGTCCCTTGGCCTTTGGGCAACCTCCCAGAGACGCTCCAAGACCTCGAGGAGACGTGCTTATATCTGGACCGATTCCAGCCGCACCTGTTCCAGGTCCACCTACCAGGCTATACCAAGTATTACTCCCCTACCCCCCTCTTCGATCATGAAGAGGTGTGGAGGGCAATAGTGGCCAAGGTAAGGGAGCTGCGAAAGAAGCTGCGCTCTCCCATCATCGCCATGCCCACCATGTATGAGGAGATCCGCTTCGAAACCGTGCGTAATCAGGCCCTCATCGTGGGCATCGTCCCCAACTCTCCCGCCTATCATGCCGGGCTGGAGGCGGGGGACGTGGTGACCGCTGTGGGATGGGCCCGGGCCCGCAATCGCCCCCAGGCACGCGACCTTCTGGCCCTCGCCAGCTCTCAGGAGGGCCCTGTAAGTGTGTCCGTGTTGAGGGGGACGAAGGAGCTCACTTTGGCCATCGACCCTTCCACCTTCGCCTACCCCTACTCGCCTGCCGCTGACCATCACCTGGGCATCGTCATGATGGGGATGGGCTTTCGCACCGGCTACGTGGAGGCCCTGAGAGACCTTATAAGCCGCCATGGGGCCCGCCACGTCCTTTTCCTGTCTTCCCAGCTGGTCAGGCCCTACTTCGAGGATGCCCTCCAGGAAAGTGGCCTTATCGACCGCACTGCCATCCGGCTAGACATAGAGGTGCCCCAGAACCGGTACTTTGGAGGGAACATCATCCTGGGCGACCTGCTAGTGGTCCAGGACTTCATCGACCACATCAGAGACTACCTGGCCCGGGGCAACCCTCGCCCCGACCTGGTGGTGATCCCCTCCACCCCCTTCGGCCTCGGGGCATGGAGGCGGGACCTCACCGGACGCCCTTACTTGGATATCGAAAGGGAGACAGGGGTACCAGTAGCCCTGCTAGAATGTGAGCGCATATATGAGTGAGGGGGGATGCCTATGACAGAGCAGAGGCCCATCAGGGTCCTCATCGCTAAGCCGGGCCTGGATGGACACGACCGTGGGGCGAAGGTAGTAGCCCTGGGCCTACGGGACGCAGGTTTTGAGGTCATCTACTCGGGCATCCGCCGCTCGCCGGCGGAAATAGCAGAGGAGGCCCTCCAAGAGGACGTAGACGTGGTGGGGCTTTCATCCCTGTCGGGGGCCCACCGCACCCTCTTTCCCAGGGTGGTGGAAGAGCTGCGCAAACGCGGCCTCCACGATGTCCTGGTCATCGGGGGCGGCCTCATCCCGCCAGAGGACATCCCCTACCTTAGAGAAAAGGGTATCGCCGAAGTCTTCCTGCCAGGCACCCTCGTTAGCGACATCGCCAAGTTCATCCGTGAGCATGTTGGGGGGGAAAGATCTTCACATGGTAAATAGAGGGGTTATAATCGGGTTGAACGTGGACGTAAAGGTATAGGAGGTGGCGCAAGATGTGTGAGTGGGAGGATAGGGAGGAGCTGGAAAGGGAGCGGAGACGTTGGGAGGAGACCACCCTCCAAAGGAATCTGGAGCGGTTGGGGCTGAAGGAATCACCGGTAAAGCTTTATACGCCCCTCGATGTGAAGCGCAAGAAGTACATGGAGAGGCTAGGTTTTCCTGGCGAATACCCCTTCACCCGTGGCACCTACGCCGTCCCTATAGCCGCCACCCCTTACGGTGGTGACACTATGGGTGTGCGCCCCGCTGCTGGGGTGTACGCCGGGTACGGGACGGCTGAGGACACCCGTGACCTATGGCGCAAAGAGCGGCGGCGGGGGGCCAACGTCGCCTTTGACCTACCCACCCAGTGCGGGTACGACTCCGACCACCCTATGGCCGAAGGAGAGGTGGGCAGGGTCGGGGTGGCCATCGATACCTTGGCCGACTTCGAGACCCTTTATGAGGCCTTCGATGGCATCACCACCCTTGACCGGATGGCCTCCAACTTTACCATCAACGCGCCCTGCAACATCATCTTGGCCATGTACTTCGCCCTGGCCGAGAAGAAGGGGGTCCCTTGGAACAAGCTGCGGGGCACCCCCCAGAACGATATCCTGAAGGAGTTCGCTGCCCGGGGCACTTACATATTTCCTCCTAAACCTTCCATGCGCATGGTCCGCGACACTATCACCTTTTGCCATAAGTACGCCCCCGAGATGAACGTTATAAGCATCTGCGGCTACCACATGAGGGAGGCCGGAGCTACCGAGGTGCAGGCCTCAGGCTTCACCTTCGCCCACGCCATCGCCTACGTCCAGTTGGGGGTTGACGCCGGCCTAGATGTAGACGAGTTCATCCCCCGCTTTACCTTCCTGGACTTTGGCGGCGGCATGGACTTCTGGCGGGAGATCGCCCGCGCCAGGGCCAACAGGCGCATATGGGCCCGCATCATGCGGGAACGCTTCGGCGCCAAAAACCCTCGCTCCTGGATCATGAGGGGAGGCGACTCCATCTTCGTGGGGCCCAGTTGCTACACCCTCCAGAGGCCCCTCAACAACCTTATCCGGGGGGTCATAGGCGGCATCGCTAGCTACCTAGCTACCGGCTTCGGCACTGGTGGCGTGCCCTGGGACGAACCCCTGGGCCTAGGCCACAGCTATGAGGCCCGCCAACTCACCCTAGACGCCACCCGCATCATGCGCTTTGAGGCCAAGCTGGGCCAAGTCATAGACCCGTTGGCAGGTTCCTACTTCGTAGAGGCCCTCACCGACCAAGTGGAGGAAGAGATATGGGAGGTGATCCGCAAGGTCGATGAGATCGGTGGGGCGGTAGAAGCCATAGAGACGGGCTACACCATCAGGGAGATCGCCCGAAGCGCCTACGAGCAGCAGCGCCAGATCGAGACGGGCGAAAGGGTGGTGGTGGGGGTCAACATGTTCACAGGGGAGAACGAGATAGAGGTAATACCGCCAAGGCTCTTGCCGCACCCGTACGATCCCCAGCACCTGGAGTCGGCCGAGGAGCGCCAGAAGGCCAAGCTGAAGAAGATCAAGGGGGAACGGGACCAGGCCCAAGTGAACATGGCCCTTAAGGCTATCAGGAAGGCAGCCAAAAATGAGAACGAGAACCTTATACCCTACTTCATAGATGCCGTAAAGGCCTACTGCACTATCGGCGAAATATGTGACGTCCTGCGCGACGTCTTCGGAGTATGGGAGCCCAAGGGGATAGTGTAGACATGGAGTTCAGGGACAGTCCTGAGGAGGCTGCCTTCAGACAAGAGGTACGCGACTTTCTAGCCCGAGAGCTGCCCAAAGGCCTGGGGCGACCCGGGGAAGAGGAGGAGCTCTGGGACGGCATCGACCGCTACGGTTTCTACCGTGAGTGGACTAAAAAGCTGGCCCAAAAGGGCTGGATAGCCCCCCATTGGCCTAAGGAGTACGGAGGGGCCGGCCTCACCGTCATGCAGCAGTTCATCCTGAACGAGGAGTTCGCCCGAGCCCGTGCCCCCAGGCCGGGAGGCGTAGGGGTCAACTACGCCGGCCCCACCATTATCCTCTTCGGCTCCGAGGAGCAGAAGCGGGAACACCTCCCAGGCATCCTCTCCGGAGAGGTCATATGGTGTCAGGGTTTCTCCGAACCTGAGGCCGGTTCCGACCTGGCCAGCCTCAAGACCCGGGCAGAAAGACAAGGCGACTATTACCTTGTTAATGGCCAGAAGATCTGGACATCGGGGGCCCAGTTCGCCCACCGCATGATCCTTCTAGCCCGTACCGACCCCGATGCCCCTAAGCACAAGGGCATCTCATACTTCCTGGTAGACATGCGCTCGCCGGGCATCACCGTCCGCCCCCTCTATAACATGGCTGGCGCCCCCGGCTTCAACCAGGTCTTCTTCGACAACGTGAAAGTCCCCAGGAAAGACCTCTTGGGAGAAGAGAACATGGGCTGGTACTACGCCACCAAGACCCTAGACTTCGAGCGCTCCTCCATCGGGGCAGCCATGGCCCAACAGAACGTCCTAGAGGATATCGTGGCGGTGGTACGTGATAGGAAGAAGGCAGGGGCTCCTCCCCGGAGGGAAGTGTTATGGGGGTTGGCCGATAGGGCCATTGAGGCCCAGGTGGCCCGCCTGCTCTGCTATCGGGTGGTGACCCTCCAGGCGAAGGGGCTTGTACCCAACTACGAGGCGTCCACAGCCAAACTGTACGCCTCGGAGCTCGCCCAAAGGGTGGCCCGCACTGGCCTTAAGGTGTTGGGCCTTTACGGCCTCCTAGATCGGCAACGGAAGGCAGGGCCCGAGGCTGCCGCTAACCGGTGGGCGCCCCTCCGTGGCCGTCTTATGCGCAATTACCTATGGTCGGTGGCCGCCACCATCGCTGGCGGCACCTCCGAAATACAGCGAAACATCATCGCCGTAAGAGGCCTCAGTCTGCCCAGGGACTAGACCATGAGCCTTACACGGCAATTGGCCCAGTTTATCGCTGGCCTGGGCTACGATGACCTCCCCAAGGAGGCCATCGTCCAGGCCAAGAGGGCCATCATGGACACGGTGGGAGTAGCCCTGGCCGGATGCCGGGAGGAAGGCCCCTCTATCCTGGTGGCCCTGGCCCGGGAAAGGGGGGCAGAAGGGCCAGCCCCTTTGTGGGGCTGGCCCCTAGCGCTTCCTGCGCCCCAGGCTGCCCTCATTAATGGCGCCTCTGCCCATGCCATCGACTACGACGATGTCAACGTCAACATGAGGGGCCATCCCAGTGCCCCCGTCTTGCCCACTGCCTTTGCCCTCTGTCATGAGCTGGGACTTGATGGGCGCCACCTCATTTTGGCGTTTGTACTAGGCATCGAGGTCGAGGCCAAGCTAGGGGCAATTATGGGTGGCAGACACTACGCTCTGGGGTGGCATCCCACTTCTACCTTGGGGACCTTAGGAGCAGCGGCAGCTTCCGCCAAGCTTTTGGGCCTTGATGTTGCCAAGGTAGAGATGGCCTTAGGGATCGCTGCTTCTATGGCCAGCGGTGTAAGGGCCAACTTCGGCACCATGACTAAGCCCTTGCATGTAGGCCTTGCCGCCCGCAATGGGGTCGAGGCTGCCCTCATGGCTAGCCGTGGCTTCACTGCCTCCGCCAACGCCTTAGAGGCGGAAGACGGGTTCCTGGCCACTTTTCTTGGCGGGAGATATGAAGGGTCACCACTTCCGCCCTTGGGCCAACCCTTTGACATAGTCCATCCTGGCCTAGGCCAAAAGCGTTACCCCTGCTGCTACGCTACCCACAGGGCCCTGGACGCCGCCTTGGAACTGGCCCCAAAGGTGAAGGCCAGCGAGATAGCAAAGGTAATAGTACGAGTAAGCCGGGGAACCCTTATGCCCCTGCAACGGGAGAGGCCCAGGACGGGCCTAGAAGGCAAGTTCAGCATGGAGTACTGTGTGGCCACCGCCCTCTTAGACGGTCGTGTGGCCATGAGTAGCTTCACCGATGAGGCCGTGAGCCGGCCCGAAGTAGACCGATTGATGGATTTGGTCCATGTAGAAGAGGGGCCAGAGGATGGCGACCCCTCCCAGATGTGGGCCGAAGTGGCTGTTCAGCTAAAGTCGGGCCAGAGCAAGTCGTTGCGGGTGGACGTGGCCAAAGGCGACCCGCGTCGGCCCCTCACCTGGGAAGAGCTGGCCGAGAAGTTCCGCGACTGCGCCTACACCTGCTTGCCGCCGGACCAGGTAGAAGAGGCCCTGGACCTCTTCTCCCACCTGGAGGACGTAGAGAGCCTCGATAGGTTAGCCAAAATCCTTCAGGGCAAGGGAGGCGATATATGACGCAGAAGCGCACCAACAAGACAGTTCCCATACCAATGCCTGAGGCCAGGCCCTTTTGGGAAGGCTGTAAAAAAAGACAGCTTCTCCTCCCCTATTGCCCCCATTGCCAGGACTACTTCTGGTACCCTCGCCCCTTCTGCCCCCGGTGCTTCCGCTGGCAGGTGGAATGGCGCCAGGCATCGGGACGGGGCACCCTGTACACTTACGCTATCCAGTACCGGGCCCTCAACCCCGAATGGGCCGAGGACGTCCCCTACGTTACCGCCGTGGTGGAGCTGGAGGAAGGTGTTCGCCTCTTCACCCTCTTGGTGGACTGCGAGCCCCAGCCCGATAAGATACGCATCGGCATGCCGGTGGAAGTGGTCTTTGAGGACCTGAGCGAGGAAGTCACGATACCCAGATTCAGACCTGTTAGGGAGGAGAAGCGATGACGCTCTACCGCAAAGCTGCCATCGTCGGGGTGGCCGAGTCAGACGAGATAGGGGTGGTGCCCGACAAGTCGGCCTTACAGCTCCATGCCGAGGCCGCCCGCAACGCCTTAGAAGATGCGGGGATTGACAAGTCAGAGGTGGATGCCATCTTCACGGCTGGCCTTGGGATAATGGACAGCGTCCTTATCGCCGAATACTTGGGGATCACCCCCCGTTACAGCGACTCTACCCAGGTGGGAGGTGCCTCCTTCGAGTTCCACGTCCAGCATGCGGCAGCGGCCATCGCTGCCGGCATATGTAATGTGGCCCTCATCACCCACGGGCAAGTCAACTACTCGGACCGCCAGCGTCCCTGGCGCCGGACGCGTCGCTGGACATACGCCGACCCATGGCTTCCCGCCTCCCAGTTCGAGGGTCCCCACGGGGCAGGGACCGCCCCTAGCGTATATGCCATGGCCGCCATGCGTCACATGTACCAGTATGGGACCACCCAGGAGCAGCTGGCGGAGATAGCCGTGGCCACCCGCAAATGGGCCCAGCTCAACCCAAAGGCCCTTATGCGGGATCCACTTACCATTGAGGACGTCCTCAACTCTCCCTACATAGCCTATCCCCTCCACTTGTACGATTGCTGCCTAGTTACTGACGCCGGAGGGGCCTGTGTGGTGGTCTCGCCTGAGCGGGCCCGCGACTGCCGCAAACCACCGGTGTGGCTCCTAGGGGCGGGCGAATCTCACACCCATATCAGCATCTATTCCATGCCCGACCTGACGAAGACGCCGGCCGAGATCGCTGCCCCCCTGGCCTACAAGATGGCCGGCCTCGGCCCCCAAGACATGGATGTGGTGGAGATATACGACTCTTTCACCTATACGGTGCTAGTATGCCTAGAGGACTTGGGGTTCTGCAAAAAGGGAGAGGGTGGGGCCTTCGTCTCCGGCCAGCGCACCGCCCCAGGAGGTGACTTCCCCCTCAACACCAGCGGTGGCGGCCTCTCCTACACCCACCCAGGGATGTTCGGGATGTTCCTCATCATAGAAGCCGTCCGTCAGCTTAGGGGAGAGTGTGGCCCGCGCCAGGTGCCAGGGGCCAAGACGGCCCTAATATGCGGGGTAGGTGGCGTCCTCTCTTCGGCAGGAGTCCTCATCTTGGGAAGGGACTAAGGAGGTGGCGGATGACTCAGCACCAAATAATCACCGACGAGGTACAGGCATGGGTAGGACGGCGCTTTGACCCCATCACCTATGAAATAGATCCCTCAGGCGTCCGCCTCTTCGCCCGCACCATGGGCTATACTGACCCCATCTTCTACGACAGGGAGGAGGCCCAGCGAAGGGGATACCGGGATATAGTGGCCCCTTTCGGGTACTTGGGGGCCCCTGTCTACAACCCGGCTGCTCGCCCTGCTAACCCCTTGCGCCTCCCAGAGCTGCCCCTTAAGCGGCGGTTAAATGGGGGCACCGTCATGGAGTACTTCGCCGAGGTGTGTGCCGGCGACGTCCTTACTGCCACTACGTCCATCGAAGATATATACGAGAGGCCTGGGCGCACCGGCCCCATGGCCTTTATCGTCTTGAAAACGGAGTTCAGGGACAGCGAGGGAAGGCTAGTAGCGACACAACAGACAACCCTTATTCGCTACTAAAAGGAGGTCTCGGCCGTGGGCATCGTGGAAGGTAAGGTTGCGGTAGTGACGGGGGCGGGCCGAGGCATTGGCAGGGCTATCGCCATCGCCCTTGCCCGGGAAGGGGCGCGGGTGGTGGTCAACGATCCAGGCGTCAACGTAGATGGCACCGGGTTCGACCAAGGCCCAGCCGATGAAGTAGTCGATACCATCCGCCAACAGGGAGGCGAGGCGGTAGCAGACTACCACCCCATCGCCTCCATGGAGGGAGGGCAGGCCGTCATCCAGATGGCTTTAGACCATTTCGGCCGCATCGACATCCTAGTCAATGCCGCAGGCATCCTGCGCGACCGCATGATCTTCAACATGACAGAGGAAGAGTGGGATGCGGTGATGGCCGTCCACCTAAAGGGGTACTTCGCCACCATTAGGGCAGCCACGCCCCTCATGCGCCAGCAGCGCTACGGGCGAATAGTAAACTGTACCTCTATGGCCGGCCTTCGGGGCACCTCAGGGCAGGCCAACTACGCCGCCGCTAAAGGCGGCGTCTATGGCCTCACCAAGGCAGTGGCCAGAGACATGGGCCGTTATGGGGTTACCTGCAACGCCGTAGCCCCAGCAGCTGTCACCCGCATGACGGCTACTATACCCCAAGAAGCCCTGCAAAGGCGGGCCCAGGCTGGCATCGTGGCCCCCCGGCGCATCGATCCTGAGATGCTGCAGCAGCGCACGCCCGAACACGTGGCCCCCATGGTGGTGTACCTTTGCTCCGAATACGCGTGGAACATCAACGGCCAGACCTTCTTCGTCTCGGGAGGGGAAGTGTCCCTTTTGCAGGAGCCTATGCCCTACCGCACCATCGTCACTGACGGCATCTGGGACCTAGGCAAGCTGATACGCCTGGTACCTGAGTCCCTAATGCAGGGTATTAGGAACCCTGCCCCGCCAACCGAGGAGAACATACCGGCCAGCCAAAGGCTCACCCAATAGGAAGGGAGGTTAGAGACCATGGAATTCACCGACATCATCTACCAAAAGCACCACCGGGTGCCGGGAGCAGCCTGGATCACCATCAACCGCCCCCAGGCCATGAACGCCTTCACCGGACACACCCTGGAGGAGATGGCCCAGGCAGTGGAGGACGCCAACAACGATCCCAAGATAGGAGTAATAGTCATCACCGGAGCAGGAAGCCGCGCCTTTTGCGCCGGGGGAGACGTCCGCTGGCTCGCCCAGATCCAGAGAGAAGGTGAGTGGGGACGCCAGAGGTTCGACCCCCATGCTGGCATTGAAAATATTCTGAAACCTGTCATCGCACGTGTAGACGGTTATGCAGTAGGGGGAGGCAACCATTTAGCCTACTTCTGCGACTTCACCATAGCCTGCGCCGAACACGCCCGCTTCGGCCAGATTGGGCCAAGGGTGGGCAGCCCCGCCGCCGGCTACATCGTCAGCTACCTCACCTGGGTAGTAGGGGCCAAAAAGGCAAGGGAGATCTGGATGCTCACCCGCCAGTATGACGCCCAAGAGGCGTACCGCATAGGCCTGATCAACTCCGTAGTCCCCCACGAAAAGCTGGACGAAGAGGTGGACCGCTGGTGCGAAGAGCTCATGACCAAGAGCCCTAGTTGCCTCCGCATCCTCAAGGCCTCCTTCCGTGACCTCTACGAACCCCTCAGACAGCGTTCCCGCCGCGACTGGGTGCAAGAGTTCGCACCTGACTTCTTCCGCTCGGGGGAGGCCGATGAGGGTAAGGACGCCTTCCTAGAGAAAAGGCAGCCCGACTTCCGCCGCTACCCGCGCTTGCCAGGAAGATACGCACCGCCAGCCCAATAACAGGAGGTGTGTCATGGGGCTTCTCGATGGCAAGGTCGCCATAGTCACCGCCGCTGCCGGCGCCGGCATCGGTCAAGCCATAGCCAGACTGTTCGCCCGCGAAGGAGCAGAGGTGGTAGTGACCGACGCCCACGCGCGTCGGGTCAAGGAGACAGCGGAAGCCATGAGCGCCGAATACGGCCGCACCGTCCTAGGCCTCGAGGTAGACGTGCGCAACGAGGAACAGGTTCGGAACATGGTGGCTCAGACGTTGGAACGCTATGGCCACATAGACATCTTGGTGAACAACGCCGGCATCAACCGCCTCTCCCCCGTCTGGGAGATGGACGACGAGACTTGGGAGCTAGTCATAGGGGTGAACCTCACCGGCACCTTTAGGTGTACCCGCGCCGTCCTGCCCCACATGATCGAGCGACGCCAGGGGTCCATCGTCAACCTCGCCTCGGTGGCCGGCTGGATGGGCTCTAACGAGGGCGAGGCCCACTACTGCGCAGCCAAGGCCGGGGTTATGGGATTTACCAGGGCAGTGGCCGCCGAAGTGGGCAAGTACGGCATCCGGGTCAACGCCATCGCCCCGGGCCTCATATATAATCCCTTCCTGGAACGGATATACCCCAAAGACTTTTTTGAAGGGTTCGCCCAGCGAGTCCCCTTAAAGCGGGTAGGTGAGCCCCCCGATGTGGCCAAGCTGGCCTTGTTCCTGGCTAGCGACCAGTCCAGCTATATAACCGGGGAGGTCATCTGCATATCCGGCGGCTTCTATATGAAGGCCTAAAAAGTCTACTGGCAGCGTCTCGGTCCACATACATGCCCACAAACAATAAAGACTGCCGCTGGTCGGGGTGGCCGGATTTGAACCGGCGGCCTCCTGGCCCCAAACCAGGTGCTCTACCAGGCTGAGCTACACCCCGACCCCAACTACTAACCTAAATGCCCCCCTATCACGCGTCAAGGCAAATCGTTTGACGACTTTGATGGTTGGGTCAAATAATGCCACAAGAGCTCCCAACCATGCCTGGTAACAGAGTTATTGCTCTACCCCTCCTCGCCATTCTCCTCGTCCTTGTTGCTTCGCCCCCGACAGAAGCCAAGGCCGATTACCCTCCTATATCCCTTACCGCATCTCTACTGCAGTCCCCTAAGCCTCCCGCCGGCCTGGCCCCAAGCCTCTTCCAACTCTGGCAAACGTGGACCTCCGATCCCTGGGCTGCCCAGTTTAGAGCCCATGCTCAGGGCCTCCACTTGCATGGCGAACTGGTCCTGGTGGAGATAGAAGCCCTGCCCGGCCAAGGAGAACAGGCCAAGGCAGCGGTGATAAAAGTGGGGGGAGAAGTCCAGATCCGAAGTGGAGACCATATCCAGGCCCTAGTCCCCCTAAGAGCCATCATGGACCTCCTCAACCAGGGAACCATCGCACGCCTGCAGCCGCCAGCACGTCTAGCCCCTAATAGAGTGCTGACAGAAGGCATCGCCCTCATTGACGCATCTAGCTGGCACAGCAGAGGTTTCACAGGCTCAAACGTCAAGATAGGGATTATCGACAGCTTTGCCGACTGGGAAACACTAAAGGGGATAGAGCTGCCCCAGAACACCATATTCCGCGATTTCACCACCCCACGCCCTCCTAGCGTATGCGATGACCCCCTAAGTCGTCGCCACGGCGTAGCAGTAGCCGAAATCGTCCACGATGTAGCCCCAGCTGCCCAACTGTACTTCGCCCAGGTCAACACCGAGGTAGAGTTCGCCAAGGCAGTACAGTGGCTAGCAGAACAAGGAGTGCAGGTGATAAACCTTTCTGCCGGCTTCATAGCCAGCCCTCCGGCCGGAGCACGCCTAAACGGCTATAGGGACCTGGTGGGGGAGAGCGTAGACTGGGCAGCCCAACAGGGCATCCTTTGGGTGAACAGTGCCGGTAACAATGCCCGCAGCCACTGGATGGGAACGTTCTCCGATGCCGATGCCGATGGCTGGTTGGACTTCCAGCCTGGCACCTATATCAACGCCGCATATCTGCCGGGGGGAGTAGGTTGCGTAGCTGTCACCCTTTTCTGGGACGACCCTTGGGGAGGCTCCTGCAACGATTATGACCTCTATGCAGCCTATTTCGACCCTTTTGGAGAAATCCAGCTTGTCACCTCGAACGCCCCACAGAACTGTAGCGCTAGTTCTATCCCCCTAGAAGTCCTGGACCTATCAGAGCCCGTCCCCAGCCTCAACAACACCCTCTACATCGCCATAAAGAAGAGCCCCACCGCCCAGCCCCGGCGCCTCGGACTCACCATCTGGGGAGGCAGGCTAGAATTCTTTAGGCCCGAAGGCTCCCTGGTGGCCCCTGCAGACAGAGCAACTGCCTTGGCAGTAGGGGCAGTAAGGGTCACAAATCCCATCCAGTTGGAACCTTTCAGCTCCCAGGGCCCTTCATGGGACGGACGTCTCAAGCCAGACCTGGTCGCCCCCGATGGCGTCTCCACCGTTACCTATGGTGTTCACGGCTTCTATGGGACCTCAGCCTCGGCGCCTCATGTAGCAGGAGCAGCCGCCTTAGTCCTTCAGGCCCATCCCGACTGGACAGCCCAACAGGTGCGCCAGTTCCTTGAGGGCAGGGCGATAGACCTTGGGCCTTTGGGCAAGGATAATTCCTTTGGCGCCGGAAGGCTAAACCTGGGGGAGCCACCCAGGCAAAGTCCTCCCCTGTCCCTTATTTGGGGTGATGTGGATTGCGATGATTCCCTGACAGCCGTAGACGCCCTGAAGCTCCTACGCCATGTAGTGGGACTTCCCAATAGCCCTTGGGTGCCGCAATGCCCTCTATTAGGGCAAAGGGTGCTAGGGCTAACGCTCCTGTGGGGCGATATAGACTGCAGCAGTGATGTGAGCGCCGTAGACGCTCTGCAGATCCTGCGCTATGTCGCTGGGCTCCCTACCGGTACCCCGACCAGCTGCCCCGTTCTGGGCCAGGAGGTACAGATCCAACCTCCCTAAGGCCCACTAGGGCCCCAGGGCACATATAGCGACACCCAAGCATCTGCTACCACACCTTTCCCTGCAAGCCCTAGCAAGGCTTTCACATCAGCGCCATCAAGCCAGGCCTCCGCCTCTTCCCTTCGCTCCCACCACACTGTCAGGAGGAGACTACGCCGAGAAACCCAACGATGATATCGCATCACGCCTGCCCTTCCTTTCAACATCCTCTCCATCCTTCTAACCCGAAGAAAGAAAGACGGCATAGCCCACATAGAGCGGAGATGAAGGGCCATTACCGCCAACGTCCCCTTAGGAGGCGCCACCGACCTCGCCTCCTATTATCGCCTTGCGCTGGCCCACCATCGAGAACAGCTCCCCCGGACGAACACGCATCGCCCACAATGCACCTATCCCCAGAGCCACCACCCAAAGGTTGGTCAGCATATGTGTACCCACGGCGTAGGCAAGGGCCCGAGCCTCTTCTACATCCCACGCCGCCAGCACCTGCACAATTAGCAGCTCATAGGGCCCCAGATTTTGGAACGCAATGGGAAAAGCAGCCACTAGGTTAGCTGCTACCATCACCACTATATAAGCGTCCAGGCCCAGGTCGAGGCCAAAGGCGAGGCCAAAAACCCAAAACACCACCACCTGGGAGAACCAGCCTGCAAAGTTGAGGACTACCGCCTGAATGAGAAGCCACATGTCGCGCATCGTCTCCATCCCGTCCAAAAAGCGCGGCAATCCTTCTGCTAGCACGTCCAAGACAGGTTTGGGCAGCCGCTTCAGCCACCACCATGAAGGGATGCGTCGGGGTAAGAAATGGCTGGCAATCACTGTGGCCACAAACCCACCCCCTGCCATTATCCCCAAGGACCAAAGCATGGCTGGAGGGATGAAGCCGATGTCCATAAGGGCCAGCCCCACCAGCAGCAAAATCAAGAACGTCATCCCATCCATCACCGATTCCACCACGAAGACGGAGGAGGCCAGACCTGCCCTCGATAGCCCATACCTGTTGGCCACAATTTGGATCTTGGCTACATCCCCCGCCCGCATTGGCAGCACGTTATTGCCCAGGTTCCCGATGAGGAAGGCCCCTAAAAGTCCCCACAAGGGTACCTGCCCCACCTTGCGCAGGTAGAGGCGCCACCGCCATGTATCGATAACCCTTGTAGAAGTTGACAAGACAAGGGCCAGGGCAGACCAGATATAATTAGCATCCCGAAAAGACTCCCCCACTTGGGAGAGATCGAATTGCCAGACCACCAGTGCACTAAAGCCCCCTGTAGTAACTACCTGAAAAACCCAGGGATTACGTGCAAGGGATATGAGCCTCCTCACCAAACCCATCTTTCTAATTAGGCCCTGCCCAGGCCTCCAAGCTGCGCCGGACAGCCTCAGAATACACGCCCCAAAACTCCTCCGGCAAAAGCCTGCCCACCGCCACCATCACCTTCTCACGCGCCAGCCGATCCTGCTCCTGCCGAGGCAAAGAGCTATCCACCTCCAATATGAAAGGGGCCCCAAACCTAATATGGAGGACCTCCCCCTCCTCCCACACGCCTATCGGCAAGAAGGGGTGGCCCTGCCGCGCCAGGGCTAGCATGAATAGGCCGCTACCCACAGGTGGCTCTACCAGCCTGCCCGATCCCTGTGCCTCAGGGGTCAGCCCTACAGGCCCTTCTTTGGCCATCTCAAGGAAGGTGCGTATCGCTGCCGCCCTAGCGGCTACTAGCTCCTCCCGCCTTGGAATTACCACAAAGCCATATACTCTGGCGATGCGTCTGAAGACCCACCGAATGAGCCCCAGGGGTATGGGGATGGGGCCAATACGCCGGCCCAGCAGCTCACTGGTGAAGGCCCAGTGGATCTCGGAAGCCCCGGGCCGCCTCTCTTTCACTAGAGCACTTACTATCATGGCGCAATGATAGGGGTGGAGCCCATCCCGGTCGTAGTGGTTCATCACCGCTACAAAGGTGCCCTCCGCAGGCACGTTTTCCAGGCCCTCGATGCGTCGCGGGAAAGGGTTCACCTCTATCAACCGCTTGCCGTCACGGGCGAAGGAGCGTCGCCTCCCCCATAGCAAACACCAGCCGAAGGATAAAAGATCGCCCAAGGCCCGTAGACGGACAAACTC
>JAUQPQ010000106.1 GCA_030550295.1 Chloroflexota bacterium | reverse complement strand
TGGGCTCTGCCACGAACTTCTCTTTGCAGCTCTCGGAACAGAAATAATAGGTGGTGCCGTTGTGAATCTGGGAAACGGCCTTGGACACGTCCACCATCATCCCACAGACAGGGTCCTTGGCCTGACGAGTCATGGCCTCCAAGGCCTTGAGGTTCAGGCTAGCGATGAACATCTCCCCACCTCCACTTTAGCTTATCAATTGCTAAGGGCAGCATAGGCCCTACCGCTAAAGTTGTCAAGGCAAAAAGTGGCGTAGAGCGTTAGCAGATGAGGAGAAAGGTCACAAACTTGGTGATGAAATCTATCGTGAGCGCATTAGATGTTGGTGGCAGGGGTGGGATTCGAACCCACGACGCACGGCTTATGAAGCCGCCGCTCTACCGCTGAGCTACCCTGCCACCCTGAAGGGCCGAACTCACCGGCCACTTCCATATTGGCATTATCTAGCCGCCCCTGGCAATACCTCCCCTGATAAAATATCATTTGGTGTGGACAAGACACGCGAAGCCCTGTGGGAGCAAGTCCAGGCCCTTCCCCAACGCCCAGGCGTCTACCTTTTTCGGGATGCCGCTGGCAGAGTCCTATATGTGGGAAAGGCTGCCTCCTTGCGCGACCGCGTCCGCTCCTACTTCGGCTCCCCCCGCAGCCTTGAGGGGAAAGTGCGGCAGCTCGTATCCCGCATCGCCGACCTGAAATACGTGGTCACCGCCACCCCGAGCGAGGCCTTAGTCCTAGAGGCAAGCCTCATCAAAAGACATCAACCGCCCTTCAACGTCCGCCTCAAGGATGACAAGCACTACCCTTACTTGCGGATCGACCTTAATGATCTGTGGCCTCGGGTGGAGATCTCCCGGCGCGTCCTGCCCGACGGTGCCCGTTACTTCGGCCCATACGCCAGCGCCGGCTCCGTGCGCAAGACTCTAGACCTCCTTAAGAAGCTCTTCCCCTGGCGTTCCTGCACCAAGACCATCACCGGTACCGACCCCCGCCCCTGTTTAGACTATTACATCCACCGCTGCCTAGGCCCTTGCGCTGGCCTCTGCACTCCAGAGGAATACCGTCACGTCATCCAGCAGACCATTAAGTTCTTGGAGGGACGTACCCAAGAGGTAGCGCAAGAGCTGTGGCGCCAGATGGAGGAGGCGGCCGAGGCCCTGGAGTTCGAGCGCGCTGCCCGCCTACGGGACCAGATAAGGTCTATAGAGCGCATAACGGAACGCCAGGCGGTAGACTTGGGGCGGATCGTGGACATGGACGTCTTCGGCCTCGCCCGCCATGGAAAAGAAGCCTGCGTCTTCGTCTTCTTCGTGCGTAGGGGGAACGTGGCAGAAAGCGACCACTTCGCCCTCGACGGGACAGAGGACAAGCCAGACGGCCTTGTCCTCCAGAGCTTCCTCTCCCAGTTCTACCATGCCGCTTCCTACATACCCGAGTCCATCCTCCTACCCACCCCCATACCCGAGCAGGACCTTGTAGAGGAATGGCTCTCCCAAAAGAGAGGTGAAAGGGTGACCATCGCCGTGCCCCAAGGAGAACGGGAGCAAGCCCTGGTGGACAGGGCCAACGAGAACGCCCGCGAGGCTATGGCGGCGATGCGGGTGCGGGCCCTCACCCAAAAAGATGTCCTGCAGCGCGCCCTGGAATCGCTAGCAGAAGAGATAGGGCTGCCAACCCCCCCAAGACGCATCGAGTGCTACGATATCTCCAACATTCAAGGCGCCTATGCCGTGGGCTCCATGGTCGTCTTCATCGATGGACGTCCCAGGCCTCGAGACTATCGAAGGTTCCGCATCCGTGAGACCCCAGGGCCTAACGATTACGCCATGCTCCAAGAAGTGCTCCGCCGCCGGTTCCGTAAAGCGAAAGAGGTAGAGAGAGACGATTCCTTCGGCGTCCTGCCCGACCTGGTACTGGTGGATGGAGGAAAAGGCCAGGTCTCTGCCGCCCACGACGTCCTGCGAGACATGGGCCTAGGTCACATCCCCTTGGCGGGCCTAGCTAAGCGGCTAGAAGAGATCTACCTAGTGGATATGAGCGAACCTATAACTTTCCCCCCAGATTCCCCCGCCCTGCACCTCCTCCAACGTATCAGGGACGAGGCACACCGGTTCGCCATCACCTACCACCGGCGGGTGAGACAGAAGGAGGAGATGGTATCGGCCCTGGACTCTATACCCGGAATTGGGCCAAAGCGCAAAAAGGCCCTCTTGCGCAAGTTCGGCTCCATCCAAGCCATTAAAGAGGCCACCTTAGACGATATAGCTGCCACCCCAGGCTTTACCCGCTCTCTGGCCCGTCGCCTCCTAGAGCACCTATAGACCCAGGCGTTAGCGCGCCACCAGCTTCCCTGTCATCTGAACCGGATGGATGTCACATCGGAAGAAATACGTTCCGGGAGCTACATTGATGGTCACCGAGTTCTGGCAGGGGGCAGTGCAGATCTCCCCCACCGCTAGCGCCTTCTTAGCCGAGGAATCGGTGTAGGCGGAGAAGTTATGGGGGACGCCAGTATCTTGATTAATAAAGAGGATGGTCACATCTACGTTGGCCGGGATCTCTAGGACGCTCAGGTCAAACTTAAGGGTTGGAATGGCCCGAATCTGAAACGCCCCTCCCTCTGCAGGAGGAGCAGGCCTCTCCGCTGCTGGGGCCTCCGCTTTCTCCCCACCCTTGATGACAGTAAGGTTGAAGGCAGTCAAAAATGTGGCCATTAAGGCAATAGCCAGCACCCCCGTAATGATCCAGTCCATAGGTAGTCGGGCAATGTCCAGGCGCATCTACCCACCTCCGAGGGATGTCCGGTGAATATGTTAACCACTTTCACACGTCCCCGCTAGGGGCCACCACCTCGGCATCCAAGGAGGCCAAGGCATCGGCCAAGGTGCGGGCGTTGGCCACAGCATAACCATGGGCGTCGTTGTTGAAGTAGATGAACACATCTTCTAGGCCCCGGCCCAGATCTACCAGGCGCCTAGCCCAAGAGAAGAGGATCTCATCGGTATAGTTACTGGCGTAAAGGGCCTCTGCCCCATGAAAGCGCATGTAGGCGAAGGAAGCAGTAGCAACCAAAGGCGTCTTCAGGCCAGGAGAGTCGAAGCAACAGAAGGCCACCTCCCACCGCCGCAGGATCTTTAGCCCCTCCTCCGTAAGCCACGAGCGGTGACGGAATTCCACGGCATAACGCAGCCCCGCCGGCAACGAGGCCAAGAAGGCCTCTAAACGCCCCATGTTCTCATCGGTACGGTGGAAAGAGGGGGGCAGCTGGAAGAGAATTGGTCCAAGATGGGGCCCCAGCCTCTTGGCCCCTTCCAGGAACCTCGTCACCGCTTCCTTTGCACCCTTCAGCCTCTTGATATGAGTTATGAACCTGTTGGCCTTGACAGCGAAAAGGAAGCCCCGGGGAACGGTACGCCGCCACAGGTCCCATGCCTGCGGCCTGGGCTGACGGTAAAAGGGATTATTCAGCTCCACCGTGGGGAAAGAGCGAGCGTAGTAGGAAAGCCACTGAGACGAAGGGAGATCCTCCGGATAAAATACACCCACCCAGTGGCCGTAGTGCCAACCACTGGTACCGATCCAGTAACGGGCCATATAGCCATACAAATTATAGCCGCCCCCACCCCAATAAGGCTTATACTGGCCTTGGAGAGTGATGACGCCCTTGGCTACCCACCTGGAAAAGGCCCGCAACGCCCTCCTGGCTGAGATACGCCTGGAGGTGAAAGACGAGCGGGTTCTACAGGCTATGTCCCAGGTCCCAAGGGAAGAGTTCGTCCCCCCAGACCTGGCAACATACGCCTATGAGAACCGTCCCCTCCCCATAGGGTACGGCCAGACTATATCCCAACCCCTTATGGTGGCCATAATGACTTCTGCCCTCTCCCTCCAGGGCAACGAGAAGGTGCTGGAGATAGGCACCGGCTCCGGCTACCAGGCAGCCGTCCTCTCCCTCTTGGCCAAAGAGGTAATAACGGTAGAGAGGATATCTGAGCTGGCCCATGCGGCCAAGCAGCGGTTGGAACGGCTGGGATATCAAAACGTGCGAGTTTACGTGGCCCATCCCGAGGTGCTGGGATGGCCAGATGAGGCCCCTTACGATGCCATCATCGTTACTGCAGGTGCCCCAAACATCCCCCCCTCCCTTATGGCCCAACTGGCACCAGGCGGTCGCATGGTCATCCCCGTAGGAGGGAGAGACTTGCAAGAACTCGTCCTAGTCGAGAAGAGATGTAAAGGGTGGAGAAGGCGAAACCTAGGCGCCTGCCGATTCGTTCCCCTTATTGGACAGGAGGCGTGGCCCCCGGAAGAGGCTCCCTCTAAGGGGTAGCCATGTGGAAAATATGTGGACAGGCCGCCTCTGGAAGAGGGACAAAAGG
>JAUQPQ010000019.1 GCA_030550295.1 Chloroflexota bacterium | reverse complement strand
ACAGGGTCATCTCGCTGGTGTGGGGCTCCGCTGATACCGATGTGGAGGCAGCTGGTGGTTGGGCGATAGCTGAGGGCTACTACGGCATCCAATTCACAAGCATCGGCTCCGACTTGCCTGTCCTCAACGAGATCAGGCAGATGTACAGGGCGGAGGGTAAGAGCCCGCCTGAACTGATGGACAAGAGCAACGTCTACTACGTGCGTGGTGTGGCGCAGGCCTTCATGTGGGCGGAGGCGATAAGGCAGGCCCTTCGCCGTGGCCCCACCGTCACCGGTGAGACGATGAAGGCCGGCCTGGAGTCGCTGCGTGGCGATATCGCCGGGCTCGTCAACCTTGAGCTGAGCGCCAGGGACCACGAGGGTGGCGGAAGGGTCCGCGTCTACCAGGTCAAGGGAGGCAAGTGGGTGCCTGTCACCGAGTGGTTCCAGGGCTACCGCGACATCGTGGAGAGGTTCGTGTACGGACAGTAGGAGGTGTGGAAGATGGTAATGGCGCCGGAGCGACCCCTTCTCCAGGTGAACAACATAGAGGTGGTGTATAACGGGGTGGTGCTGGTGCTGAGGGGGGTATCGCTCCAGGTCCCCCAGGGGGGCATAGTGGCCCTCCTGGGGGCCAACGGCGCCGGCAAGAGCACTACCCTTAAGGCCATCTCTGGCCTCCTCAGGCCCGAGCGAGGGGAGATCATAAAAGGGAACATCGAGTTCGATGGCCAGCGGATAGACCATAAAGACGCGGCCGAGATAGTGGCTATGGGCATCGTTCAGGTGATGGAGGGGAGGCGGGTGTTCGAGCACCTGACCACCGAGGAGAACCTTATCGTTGGGGCTCACACTCGCCACGATGGCGGGATCAAGCGTGACCTAGAGATGGTCTACCACTACTTCCCCCAGCTCGTCGCCCGACGCCACGTCAAGGCAGGCTACCTATCGGGCGGAGAGCAGCAGATGTTGGCTATAGGTCGCGCCCTCATGACTCACCCCAGGCTTATGCTTTTGGACGAACCTTCCCTTGGCCTTGCTCCCCAGCTAGTGGCCGAAATCTTCGATATCATCACCCGCCTAAACCAGGAGGAGAAAGTGACCATCCTCCTTGTAGAGCAGAACGCCATGATGGCCCTCCAGATCGCCAGTTACGGCTACGTGATGGAAGACGGGCGCATCGTCCTTGATGGCGACCCCGAAAAACTCCTTGGCAACGAAGACATAAGGGAATTCTACTTGGGCCTTAGCGCTGTAGGGCAGAGGAAGAGCTATAGGGAGGTGAAGCACTACAAGCGGCGAAAGCGGTGGCTATCCTAATGGGCGGGGAAGATCCATGGGCGTAGTCGATGGCTGGTACGAGGCCCTGGCTCCTAAGATACGGGAACAGATAGCTTACGCCTATGAGCATGCTCCAGCTGTGCGCCGCAAGATGGACGCAGCCGGCATCCGCCCCGGCCAGGTGCGTTCAGTAGCCGACCTGGAGGGGATACCCGTTACCTCCAAGGAAGAGTTGGCGCAACTGCAAAGGGCAGATCCCCCCTTTGGAGGCTTCCTTGCCGTAAACCCTGGCGAACTCAAACATATCTTCATCTCCCCAGGCCCTATATATGACCCTGGAGGGCAGGAGAGTTTCCACACCGGCAACTGGGCTCGAGAGCTTTTGCGCTCCTTCGGCCTAGGGCCTGGCGATGTAGCCCTCAACACTTACTCCTACCACCTCGTCCCTGCTGGTATGGGATTAGACGAGCTCTTATGCTCTTTGGGCATCACCGTCGTCCCTGGGGGGGTGGGCAACACCGATGTACAAGTGCAAGTGCTGCGAGACTTGAGGGTAAGCGTATACTGTGGTACCCCCAGCTTCCTCATGACCCTCTTGCGTCGTGCCGAGGAGATGGGCATGTCACCCCGTGAGGAGTTCTCCCTCCGGGCTGCCATCCTGGGAGCGGAGATGCTGCCTTCTTCCTTGCGAAAGGAGCTAGAAGGGTACGGTATCCAGCCGATCGAGACCTATGGCACGGCTGACCTGGGCCTTATCGCTATAGAATGCCCCTCCCATCAGGGCCTCCATCTAAGTGGGGAGATGGTGGTGGAGATCATAGACCCTAGGAGTGGAAAGCAACTCCCGCCTGGGGAGCCGGGGGAGGTGGTGGCCACCACCTTCAACCGCGTATACCCCCTCGTGCGCTTTGGCACGGGGGATGCCTCCTACCTCATAGATGAACCCTGTCCTTGTGGAAGGCCTTCACCCCGTATCCCCCGTGTCCTAGGAAGGGTTGGGGACGCGGTGAAGGTTAGGGGAATGTTCCTGCATCCTCACCAGGTGAGAGAAGGGCTGGAAGGTGTACCCGGAGTGGCACGCTACCAGGCGGTGGTAGGGCGACGTGAGCACCGAGATGAGCTCGTCCTTCGCCTAGAGATGGTACCAGGGATTCAATCTCCCGATCTGAAGGCGCTGCAGGAACGCCTTCAGTCCCTCTGGCGGGTGAGGGTAGACAAGGTAGAGGTGCTACCACCTGGCTCCTTACCCGAGGGCGGTAAGGTGCTGGTCGATGAAAGGACCTGGGACTGATAGCGATGGCATCGGCCTCTGGCCTTTTGGCTGGCAAAGTGGTCCTTGTCACTGGTGGGGCCTCTGGGATAGGCAAGGCGGCGGCCATCTTGTTTGCCCAACAAGGCGCCAGGGCTGTGGCCATCGCCGATATTGACGAGACAGGCCACAATGTAGCCCAACAGATACGAGAGCTGGGGGCAGACGGCCTATTCGTCCCCTGTGACGTCTCTAAGGCCGATCAAGTGGAGAGGTTGGTAAGCCAGGTAGTAGCCCGCTTTGGGCGCTTAGATGGCGCCTTCAACAACGCTGGTATCGAGGGCCAAACGGCCCGCACCGCCGAATACACTGAGGAGGAGTGGGACAGGGTCATATCTGTCAACCTTAAGGGTGTATGGCTTTGCATGAAATACGAGCTGCAGCAGATGGTGCAGCAAGGGGGAGGGGCCATCGTCAATACGGCCTCCGTAGCGGGAATGGTAGGATGGCGGGGCGCTCCCGCCTACTCCGCAGCTAAGCAGGGGGTAGTGGCCCTCACCCGCACCGCCGCCTTGGAATATGCCCGCGCAGGCATCCGCGTCAACGCTGTCTGCCCCGGCGTAGTGCGCACCCCTATGGTGGAGAGGCTCCTTGGCAGCAGCCCCAATATGGCAGAGAAGTTCGTCCGCTTAGAGCCTTTAGGCCGTTTCGCCGAGCCAGAAGAGGTGGCAACGGCTGCTGCCTGGCTCCTATCAGATGCCGCCTCCTTTGTTACCGGCCACTGTTTGGTGGTGGACGGCGGCTTGACTGTTCAATGAGCGCCCGGCCCCCGTCTACAAAAGGTCGGCAGGTGGGAAAAGGCGCTCGTTGGAGTCTGCATCCTCTACGGTGATGGCTACTTGGGGGCACCCCTGGGCAGCCTCCAACACTACCCCCTCCGGAGCACCATCGGGGTCTATCACCTCAGACTGGCGTTGGTCGTTGTAGCGGAAGACATTAGGAGCCGTGAGAATGCAAATGCCGGAACCCACACAACGATTGTAGTCTATGGTAATGCGCAAACGCCTAGGCATCTCTACCACTCCACCCATAGCTCTTTAAGGGCCCGGGCCACAATGGTTCGGTGGTACTCCCGCGGCTTGTCGGCCAGACGTATGTTGGGGAGTCGCTGGCTTAGGGCCAAAAACGCCTCCTGGCCCTCCAGCCTAGCCAAAGGTGCCCCTAGGCAAACGTGGATACCGTGACCGAAGGCCACATGAGGGTTGGGGTTACGGGTGATGTCCAGGTCCTCAGGGTTGGAGAACTTGCGGGGGTCGCGGTTGGCCGCTGCTAGCACTATCAGCAAACGGTCTCCCTCGCGCATGGTCTTCCCCTGCAGCTCCACATCCTGCTTGGCCCAGCGGAAGGTGGCCTTTACAGGCCCGTCGTAGCGGAGCAACTCCTCTACCGCTGGTCGCACGAGGGACGGGTTTTCGTGCAAAAGATCCCACTGGTCATGGTGCTCCATTAGAGCCACCAGGCCGTTAGCCAGCAGGTTGGTGGTAGTCTCGTGGCCGGCGAAGATAAGTACCGTGCATGTGGCCAGAAGCTCTTCGTCGGACAAGAGGTCACCACGCTCTTCGGCCTGAATAAGGGCGGTTATCAGGTCGTCCCTAGGGTGCCGCCGCCTATCGTGAATAAGGGGCTCAAAGTAATCCAAAAGATGCTGCAGCCCCCTCTGGGACCGCTCACGCCGGTCAGGCTCATCTGCCCTGATGAAGAATATCCGTGACGTCTCGTCGGACCACTCCTTTATCTGCTCTCGGTCCTCGGGGGGGACTCCCATATACTCGGAGATGACGATGACGGGCAAATGGAAGGCGAACTCCCGAATGAACTCCATGTGCCTCTTATGCTCCACCTGCGACAGAAGCTCCTGAATGATCTCCCTCACGCGGGGCCTTAGCCTCTCTACGCTGGTGGGGGTAAACGCCTTATTCAAAAGCATGCGAACGCGGGTGTGATAGGGCGGATCAGTAAACACTAGCCACTTGGAGAAGTAACTTATAAGGAGAGAGAGCCTGTCCCTATCTTCTGGCCTTAGCTCCAGCACGAAAGATGCCATCCGGTCTGATGAGAAGTGGTCATGGTCCCGTAGCACCCCTACAACGTCTTCATAACGCGTCACCAGCCAGCCGTTCCAACGGCTATTCCAATGAACGGGGTCCTCTTCCCTTATCTGCCCGAAATAGGTGTAGGGATCGGCTATTACCTCAGGCGCTAACAAGTCGTCCTGTATGGTGGTCATAGCTTCCCTCCTCACCCCGCTGCTAGGATTTAATTCATGCCATATTTAGCACCTCTAAGCTCTCTTGTCAATGCGAAATAGCCAGATTGCGGGGGCAGCGAAGGTTCTTTTTTTGTATGCTTGACAAATTGACAGGAGGGGCTATACTGTAGGCAAGCGCTGCTTCTTAATGGTTGCTAAGGAGGGGGTAGGATGGACAGTGACGTCCTGTACAGGTTGACCCATGAGGAGGACTTGCCTCCCCTTAACTTAAACTGGCTTAAGCCTGAGGACAGGATCAAGGTGGAGGCGACGCGTCTACGCCCTGGACGTAAGGGGCTGACCATAGAGCAGGTAGAGGCCAGCACCTCACTACTTGACTTCAGCGACGATTACTCGGCCAGGCCGCGTGGGGCCGAGCGCCACCCGGCGGCAGCTCGGTACGGCTGGTATTACCCTGTGCGTCACGAAACGTGGGCAGACAACGTACGCCTCCTCTACGAAGAGGCGGTGCAAAGGCAGTGGTCCTCCGCCACAGACATCCCCTGGCACACCCTAAAGCCACTACCCGATGACATTGAGAAGGCGTGGTGCCAGTTCGCCACCTTCCTCACAGAGGTGGAGTTCATAGCTGGTGATGCTCCAGGCCAGTGGTTGGAGCGCATCAACCCTGAATGGTACGAAGTTAAGCTCTTCCTCCTTACCCAGATCATGGACGAGGCGCGCCACCTGGACGTATTCCGCAAGAGGGCCCTAGCCAACGGAGGTGGGCTCCTGCAGGAGAGCACAGGGGCGGGCCTGCGCATCATCCTGGAATGCCAGGACTTTAGCGAGTTCTCGGCCATCATGCACGTCTTCGCTGAGGCCCTAGTGCAAACCCTCTTCCGCTCTGGAGAGGCGCTGGCCTACAACGAGGCCGAGAAGACCATCTTCCGCCTATGTGCTCAAGACGAATCTAGGCATATCGCCTTCGGCGTTATGCACCTGAAGCACATCTTGGAGACGCAGCCGTGGCGACGGGAGGAGATCCATTACTACCTAGACAAGATAGAAGGGCCCCTCTCGGTTGACATCCAGTCCGGTCACTCGGCTGCCTCCCCCATCTTTGACGAGGCGATTATGGTCTTGGCTGGGGGTGGACGCAAGAACATCGACAAGGGCTTCGACTGGCTCATGCAGCTACGGCGGCGTCAGGTGCACGAGTACATCCATCGCCTAGAGGTGGCCGGTCTGCCTGAGAGGCGCTATCGGCTCAGCCCTGGCCTGCGGGCCTTTCTGGATACGTGACCCTTTAGCTTGATCCTGGACACCCTACATACCACTCCCTACAGGAGAGGGCGCGGCGATGAGCGAGCAGTCTATATCTGTGCCTGAGAGTCTGGCCCAATTGGCCCAGGAGAAGGGCTTTCCCTTGGACCTCGTCAAAAGGGCATTGGCTTTGGGCTTCCCTCCTGGGGCCATCGCCTCCCAAATCCAGGCCGGGGTCGACCCCCAAGCCGTAGCTGCCTTCCTGGACGAGCAGGAACGTATACGCGCCGGCGGCGAGATCCAGATCCCTGATGACGTGATGGCCCTGGCCCAGAAGCGGCGTTGGTCGGAGGAGCTAATAAAGCGGGCCCTCCGCACCGGAATGACCATGGAGCGCGTGAAGGGGCTTCTCGAAGCAGGCCTGCGGGCCGACCAGATGCTCCGCATGATCATCATCACCGAGCGGATAAGGGAGCAGGGGCCACCGGCCACTTTGGAATGGATGGAGGCCAAGACGGAATGGGGCATAAGGGTGAAGCCTGGCAAGAAGGGGCTCACCTTGGGATCCCTCAACGTGGGCACCTATGGCGACATACCCGATTATTGGCCCCGACAGACGGAGATGCCCAGGGGCGCTTTACCTAACCCCTTGTCGCCGTCCATGGGCTACAGCATCTACGAGAAGGCAGAGCTGTGGGCCGATAACGCCGCCGATCTTTACGAAGAGGCCATCCAGCGTCAGTGGAAACCTGCCACTCATATCCCCTGGGACTCCATTCCTTCGTTGCCTGAGCCCCAAGAGCAGGCCCTAGCCCAGCTCTGTACTTACATGTGCCAGAACGCCATCGTTGTGTCCGACACCATCGGCAAATGGCTAAAAGAGATGAGCTATGGCTACCACGAGGTCAAGGTCTTCCTGGCCACGGTGGCTTATGACTACGCCCGGCACTTTGACGTGTTCCGCAAGAGGGCTTACCTGAACGGCGTGGGCATGGGCAGGCAGAGCCCAGGTTACTACTTACGGGTCATCAAGGATGCCCGCCGCTGGACCGAGGCTTCTACCATGATGTTCATCTTCAATGCCTCCTTCTTGCTGCACCTGTGCCAGGTGGGCTACTATGCGTCCCGCAGCGAAGGAGATGCCCTCATCTTCCGCCTTGCCATGCAGGACCTGGCTCGTCACACCTCCTATGGCGCCCAACACTTACGTTACTTCCTTTCGCGCAAGCCAGAGGCCCTGCTGGAGATAGACGGATACCTTCAAAAGATCGAGGCCTTCTTTGCCTATGAAGACGATAAGGACCCCACCTTGCAAGAAGCCCTCATCGTCCTTTTGGGTGGGGGAGTAGGAGAAGAGGAGTTGAAGCGGGGTTGGCGCCTACTGAAGCGATTCCGGGCCCGCTGGATATCCGATTACTTATGGCGTCTGGAGGCGGCCGGCATGCCTGAGCGGCGAAAGGGGCTCTTCTTCTATCTACGTCAGTGGCTGCCGGAGCCAGCCCCTGCACCATAACAAGAGGAGGAGGAGATGGCTCAGGAAACCCAAGTCAAGGCTGTATTCCCTTCCCTAGAATGGTTCCAGGCGCTTAAGGAGATAGTCAATGCCGATGAGCACTACCGCCGCATCGGCACTTGCGATACCACGATGGGAATAAAGATAAATGATCTCCAAAAGTACTACGTGGTCACCTTCGAGGCGTTTGAAGTGGCCGATATGCGGGAGGCCTCCGAAGACGAGGTAGAGCAGTGCGATTTCTGGCTGGAGGCGCCCTATTCAGTATGGAAAGATATGCTCCAGAACATCAAAGCAAACGGGAAGGCAGACCTGCAACACAGCCTTAATACTTTAGATCTTGAGTTCCCTGAGGGGTTTGCTCGCTCTCATGATGGCCTAAGGCGGGACGCCTTTTACCGTTTCAACCAGTCCCTCCAATATTTCTTCGACGCCTCTTCTCGCATCGACACTCAGTTCCTGTGACAGGCTGGGGTGCTCTCACATCTCCACCCGTAGGTGGAGGCGGGACTCCAGCTCCCTGAATAAAACTTCAGCCAATGCCGAACCTGCGGGCGAGAGGAGGCGCTCCAAAAGGGGACGGCGAGGCCTTACGGTAAGAATTTCCCTAGGGGTCCTTCCCATCTCGCAGGCCATATCTAGGGCCATTTCCAGGTCGCCCAGGTCGTCCACAAGGCCCATCTCGTGAGCGCGGGCTGCGGTGAAGAATTCCCCAGTAGCGTAGGTCCTTACCTGTTCTACCGGCAAGGAGCGGGCCTGGGCAACCCTTTGGATGAACCATTGGTAGTATTCGTCGCGCAGGGCAGCCAGCTTCTCCTCTTCCTCAGGCGTGACGTCCCGCCAGGGTTGCATCATGTCCTTGTGCTCTCCGGCCCGGCTCACGAAGATCCGTATCCCCACCCTCTCCAGCAGCTCCCTCACCACGGGTCTGGCTATGATGACGCCTATGGAGCCCACCAGGGCAGTAGGGGGAGCGACGATACGACGGGCAGCACAAGCTACCAAATACCCCCCTGAAAGGGCAACGTTGCTCACATATGCTACCACCGGTTTCGTCCTGTTGAGCCTGGCTACAGCCCTGTGCAGCTGCTCGGCCAGGGTGGCCGACCCTCCAGGCGAGTCTATATCCATGACTACTGTCCTAACCCGTGGCTGATGGGCAAGGGCATTAAGGGCGCGCACGAGTTCCCCTACGCGGCCGCCATGCATAATGGGGCCGTGGAACTCTACCAGCGCTACCTTAAAGGTTGTCCAAGGCCAAGGCTTGGGTATCAGGGCCATCTTCACAACTTGCGTGGCAATTGTATCTGGCGGCTGCCTTGTATTCAACCCTTTTTGGCCATATTATCTTGCCGGAGGGCAGGAAAGGAGGCAAAAAGTGATTGGACCTCTGGACGAGCACCTGGCCCATCAAACGGAAATGCCTGTGGCCCAAGTGGCATCGGAACATCCTGCTTGGCAAGACCGCTTCTACTTCAACATTCATGACATGGAAGGCAATTTTGTCGCCATCACTGGCCTAGGAGCCTATCCCAATCGCCAGACTATGGATGCTTACCTGTTTGTGGTCTACAAAGGGAATCATTATTCCCTCTATCGGTCGCGGCCATTACGAGGGGACCGACACGACATGAAGGTGGAGGAGCTTTCCTACCGCATAGTCGATCCCCTCAGGGCGTGGCAACTAGAGCTGTCCGATGCTGAAAACGGCATATCGGCGTCCTTAGAGTTCCAGGCCCGCTGTCCACCGCTGGAATTTTCGCCCATTTACTGGGAAAAGGAAGGTAGGCTAGTGGTCAAACAATACCATTACACCCAGGCGGGCCGCTATAGGGGCCGGTTCCAAGTAGGAGGCGATACAATAGAGGGGCTTATAGGCATGCGTGACCGTTCATGGGGCATCAGGGTTATCCCCGATGTAGACATCTGGATATGGATTTCGGCCCAGTTCCCCCGTTACTGCATAAGCGCATGGCTATGGGAATCGCGTGCCGGCCAACTCGTCCATTTCGATGGAGGGATGGTGTCTGAAGAGGGCCCCATCGTTAGGCTCACGGCCATGGAGCATCAACTAGAGCTGTGGCCTGGCACTCGGCGCCCCCGTGGCGGCCTTTTCCGGCTCACCTCTCAGGGAGGCGAGAGGTGGGAACTTGAGGCACAGGAGATTGTCTCCATATTCATCGGGGGGCCGGGGCCCAAATTTTCGCTGGACGACAAGGACGCCTTGGCCCAGGCCGATCGACAGGCGATAGGCTTTGACCAGTTTTGTCGTTTCCGTATGGGTGCCGACGAAGGATACGGTATAGTGGAGTTCATGGTGGTGGGTGGAAGCGAGCGCTACTCCATACCCCCAGCTTCTCTGCCCCTTAGCCCCTAGTAGCTTGGTATAGCATTGCTGCCCACTGGCCAATGGTGAGGCCAGGACTAGCCTCCTGGGCTGCCACGTTACCCCAGAGTACCGAATAGGCGTTGCGACGCCCCTTCTTTCCCTTGGCGATGAGGCCTGCGTCTTCTAGATCCGACACTATGCGATGGATAGCCCTCTCTGTCAGGCCTAAATCCTGAGACATCTGGCGTAAAGTGGCATCAGGGTGGAAGGCGATATACCCCAGCACCAGACCATGATTGCTCACTAGGCGCCATTTCCGACCAGGCCCCTCTGCCACTCGAGCTGTTCCTCCCCACCTGTGGAAAAACTCTGGACAACTCCAAGGTGTGGCCTGCCCACAGCTAGCCTGTCCGCACTATGCTAGAACCAAAATTCATGTTTAAAAAAGCTGCTTTCGATTTTCTGGCAAAATTTTTCTGGTTAGGTTTTGCATGAAATACAATTCAAAATTCGGCCGCGCCAGGGTTAGACGTTCCGGACCTGGTAGCGGTTACAGGTGAGGTGAAGATGATGGCCCAAAGGATATCTCTGAAGGCTGAAAGGAGCGGCCATCTTAGCCCTGAGGAATTCGTATCCCTTTTTGAGACATATTACCCTCGTATTATGGCTTACGCCATTAGCCGGATGCGGGACAGGGATATCGCCCAGGATATCGCTGCTGAGGTCCTTACCCGCGCCTATACCCACTGGGGAACACTGCGTGACAAGGCACATGTTGAGAGTTGGCTTTTCAGCATCGCCCACAACTTGGTGGTGAGCTACCTCCGCTCCCAGGCCAAAACGTGTCGCTGGGAGATGTCAGCCTCACAGCCCTCCTTCGCCTCTCCGGAGGACGGTGCTTTACTTTCCGATGACCTTAAAAGGCTCAGGCAAGCTTTGCACCTGCTACCTTCGCGCTACCAAGAGATCATATCCCTGCGCTTCAATGCTGGCCTCTCTCATCGCCAGATCGCTGATATCCTGGGAATAACGCCAGGAAACGTCCGCGTTATGCTTTGTAGAGGTCTGCAAAGATTAAGGGATATTATGGCACGCTTCGACCTTAAGGACGAGGCCCGATGACCCCTTCCCGTCTCAAGGCTTCGATTTCAGGCCATGAAAAGCCGAACTCCAACAGCACCTCCTCGGTGTGCTGGCCGAACTCTGGGGCGGGCATCCTGATAGAGGATGGGGTCTTGCTCAGGTTAACGCCTGTGTTTACCATCTTTATCTCCCCCAGGATGGGGTGCGACACCGTCACTATCATATCGTTGGTGACCACTTGAGGGTCATTAAGAAGGTCGGCGTACTCCTGGACCATTTCGCACAGGAGATCATGTTCCCTGAAAAGCTCCACCCATTCTTGGGCGGTCTTGTTCAGAAAGAGCTGATCTAGCTGTTCAATCAGTTTCAATAGTTCGGAGGCGTTGAAGCGGAGCCACTCCACCGACAGGAGTTCGGGCTCTAAAAGGACGCCTGTGGCCTGGAACATAACTTGGCGGAAGACGGGCCAGTAGCGGCCCAACTGGGGCATAGCTAGTTGGATCCATCGCCCATCGCGGCACCGGTAATGGTTCCAAAGGGGGCTAGTAAGGCGGCGGGAGATACGGGGAATGGGCTGGCCCCCATAAGTGCCGGTGAGGAGGAAGGTGTTAATGTTCCAGCTCTGCACTGCTAGGGCCGCCTGGAGGAGGGAACCATCTACCATCTGGCCCTGGCCGGTACGCTCACGGTGGTAAAGGGCTACCATGACTCCAAGGGCCAGCAGATATGCCCCCACCTGGTCGGCCAGGCCGTTCACAGTGCGAGATGGGGGGGCATCGGGCTCCCCTGTAATGCTCATGATCCCTCCTCGGGCCTGGACCAGGGGATCGAGGGCGGGTAGGTGGCTATGAGGGCCCCTTAGCCCAAAGCCCGAAGCGGTGGCGTAGATTAAACGTGGGTTTATAGCCTGTAGCGATTCGTAGTCTAGGCCTAGGCGGGTGGCTACCCCAGGCCGGAAATTCTGGACCACCACATCGGCTTTGGCGGCTAAGCGGTAGAAGACCTCTCGTCCCTTTTGGCGCTGTAAGTCAATGACGATCCCCCTTTTATTGCGGTTGTGAGTCTGGAAGTAAGCGTTAGGGGCGTCGGGCCTTGGGGAATACATCACCAGGGAGCGACCTGGGTCGGGGCTATCGGGCCCCTCAATTTTGATAACGTCGGCTCCAAAGTCGGCCAAGATGGCCGAGGCCATAGGACCCTGCTGCCAGATGGTCAAGTCTAACACCTTGATGCCTTCCAAAGCCAAGGCCATCCTCACTACCTCCCTTCAGGACTTGCCCGAAAGGTGGCGCAAGCGCTCCACCAAGGCGGGCAGCGCCTTGCCTGCAGGTGCCCTGATGACGACGTCGCATAAATCGGTAAGGTTCGTCTCCATGGGGTTCACCTCTATGAGCTTCCCCCCTTGTCTTTTCACGTCTACCGGAAAGCCGGCGGCAGGATACACCACGGCCGACGTCCCCACCAGGAGCATACAATCGCACATGGCTGTCTGACGTATACACTCCTCCAAGGCGTCTGAGGGAATAGGTTCCCCGAACATGACGGTGTCAGACTTGACCAGGCCGCTGCAGTGGGGGCATCGAGGAGGGATCTCCGTTATGGGGAACTCCTCTCTGGGCCAGCGGGTGTTACAGCGGATACAACGCAGCTTCCGGTAATTTCCGTGGATCTCGGTGACGGCCCGGCTGCCAGCCTCGTAATGCAGGTTATCTACGTTCTGGGTGATAATGTGATGGAGAAAGCCTAACTCCTCCATCTCTTTCAGGGCGTAGTGCCCTGGGTTGGGGCGGGCACCTTCTAGCGCCTCCATTAGCTCTTGGTAGGCCGGGGTGCGGGTTATACGCTCTTGCCACCACCTCTTAGGGTCCTCTAGGAAACGTTGGTATCCGAACATGTCTGGCTCACCGTATTTGGTCCAAAGGCCCCCTGGGCCGCGAAAGGGCGGAATGCCCGATTCTACAGAGAGTCCAGCCCCCACTAGGGCCACTACGTGTTGGGAGGCGACAATGACGCGGGCTGCTTCATCTAGCTGCTTCGAAAGTTCAGGCGCTAGATCCATCCCCTTTTTCTCCTACTGGCAGTACGGTTATGATGACCCTCCTTTCCCGAGGGCCATCGAATTCGGCTAGGAATATCCCTTGCCAACGCCCCAGGGCTAACCCTCCCCTATCTACAGGGATCCAGACCGTGTTGCCCACAAGGGCGGCCTTTATATGGGCATCGGCGTTACCCTCAAGGTGATGGTACCTCCCATCCCTGGGGACCAGACGTCCTAACACCTCTAGTATGTCACGGCAGACTGATGGATCGGCATTTTCGTTGATTATGATGCCGGCCGTAGTGTGAGGGACGAAGAGGTGACATAGGCCTACATCTACGCCCAAACTTTGCACCACCTGCTGGACTTGGGCGGTGATCTCCTCCAACGATTCCCTTGCAACGGTACGGATCCTTATCTCCCGGCGCACGTGGCTTTCTACCTGGTGTTAGGGAGGCTGCGCATTATTATACCTCCTGCCAAGATAGTGGCGTAAGCGCCCTTGACAGGCCAGGGGCAACTATGTAGGGTGACCGACGATGGACAGACCGCCTTGTGCCCTGAGCATCGCCGGGTCTGACTCTGTGGCCGGTGCGGGAATCCAGGCCGATCTTAAAACCTTTGCCGCCTTAGGCGTATACGGAGCATCGGTGGTGACCGCGGTTACGGCCCAAAACACCATAGGTGTCGCGGCCATCTTCCCTTTGGCCCCTGAGGCCGTAGCAGCCCAGCTAGAAGCTGTAGCACAAGACCTGCCTTTCAGGGCCGTCAAAACGGGCATGCTAGCTACAGGCGAGATCGTAGAGATAGTGGCGAAAAAAGTGGGTCAATTCCGGTTGCCCAATCTGGTAGTGGATCCGGTGATGGCTGCCCACGATGGAACCCCCCTCCTAGACTCCCAAGGGGTAGAGGCCTTAAGGCGCCTTCTCCTGCCTTTGGCCACCGTAGTGACCCCCAACCTACAAGAGGCCGCCATGTTGATAGGTCACCCCGTTCGCACTAGGGACGAGATGGAGGAGGCTGCCAGGCAGATAGCGTCTATGGGGCCCAGGGTAGTGGTGGTCAAGGGCGGACACCTGGAGAGGGAAGAGGCGGTAGATGTGGTCTTCCATGATGGGCGGGTACGGCTTCTGGTGGCGCCTAGATTAGAGGGGGTAGCTGCCCATGGCACTGGCTGCGTCTTTGCCTCGGCTATTGCTGCTGGCCTGGCCCAAGGGCTTGGGGTGTGGGAAGCGGTGCGCCGAGCTAAAGAATTGGTGACCCAAGCCCTGCACCACCGTTATATGGTGGGCCGGGGGAAGGCCCTCCTCTTCGTACCTGGGCAAGGGTGTGCCTGAAGGCAAGAGGCCAAGTTGACACCCTTGCTTGACACCCTTACACTGGGAGCTGGCGCCTGCCGGTAGACAGGCCCGAACGGGGGCTTGGGTGCCCGGTTTGTCCCGGGCCGGCCAGGCTGAGAGGCCCCGACCGCATCGGGGCGACCGTCGGAACCTGATCTGGGTAACGCCAGCGGAGGGAAGGGCACGGCAGGGCTTCCAAAGGGCCTTCTTGTACCCTCTTCCCCAAGCCTGTCGCCGGCCAGGGCGAGGCTTGGGAGGTGAATCAGTTGACACAAGTCTTAGAGACGGTGCGAGTCCCCGTACCCTCTTTGTTCCCCAATAGCCGTAAGATCTACGTCCAGGGCTCTAGGCCCGATATACGTGTGCCCTTCAGAGAGGTTGATCTATCTCCCACCAGAGGGCGCGATGGTTGGGAAGAGAACCCTCCCTTCCGCCTCTATGACACCAGTGGCCCGTATTCGGACCCTAGCGTCCAAATAGATTTGTCCAAGGGGCTTCCTCCCATAAGGCGCCCCTGGATTTTGGAGCGGGGAGACGCAGAGGAATACCAAGGCCGGCCCTTGGATCCCAGGGACGACGGCCTTCGGCCAGGGGAAAAGAGGCAATTCGCCCTACCCCAGCGTCGGCGACCTCTTAGGGCTAAGCCTGGAGGGGCGGTGACCCAGATGCACTATGCCCGCCGGGGTATCGTCACCCCGGAGATGGAATTCGTCGCCATAAGGGAAGGGGTAGACCCTGAGTTTGTACGCCAAGAGGTTGCCCGGGGTCGGGCCATCATACCGGCCAACATCAACCACCCTGAGCTAGAGCCCATGATCATAGGCCGTAATTTCCTTGTCAAGGTCAATGCCAACATCGGCAACTCGGCCGTCACCTCTTCAGTTGCCGAAGAGGTGGAAAAGATGGTCTGGGCTATTCACTGGGGCGCCGACACCGTTATGGACCTTTCCACGGGCAAGTACATTCATACCACCAGGGAGTGGATCATCCGGAATTCGCCGGTCCCGGTGGGCACGGTCCCCATCTATCAGGCCCTGGAAAGGGTGGGAGGCCGGCCCGAAGAGTTAACGTGGGAAGTGTTCCGTGACGTACTCATCGAACAGGCGGAGCAGGGGGTGGACTACTGGACTATCCACGCCGGCGTCCTTTTGCGCTACATACCCCTGACAGTTCGTAGGGTTACTGGGATAGTTTCCCGTGGCGGTTCCATTATGGCCGCCTGGTGTCTGGCCCACCACGAGGAGAACTTCCTTTACACCCACTTCCGGGAGATATGCGAGATCGCCCGGGCCTACGACGTCTCCCTCTCCCTTGGGGACGGCCTGCGGCCTGGCTCCATCGCCGATGCCAACGATGAGGCGCAGCTTGCCGAGCTGCGCACTTTGGGTGAGCTCACCAAGATCGCCTGGGAGCACGACGTCCAAGTGATGATAGAAGGGCCAGGCCATGTCCCCATGCACAAGATCAGGGAGAACGTCGAGCTGCAGATGGAGTGGTGCCATGAAGCGCCCTTCTACACCCTGGGCCCCATTGTCACCGACATTGCGCCAGGTTACGACCACATCACATCGGCCATAGGGGCAGCCATGATCGCCATGTATGGCACGGCCATGCTCTGCTACGTAACGCCCAAGGAGCACCTTGGCCTTCCTAACAAGGAGGATGTAAAGCAAGGAGTGATATCCTACCGCATCGCTGCCCATGCCGCCGACCTGGCCAAAGGACACCCTATGGCCCAACGCTGGGACGACGCCCTCTCAAAGGCCCGCTTCGAGTTCCGGTGGGAGGACCAGTTCAACCTCTCTTTAGATCCAGATACGGCACGATCTTACCACGACGAGACCCTTCCGGCGCCGGGGGCCAAGCTCGCCCACTTCTGCTCAATGTGCGGGCCCAAGTTCTGTGCCATGAAGATCACCCAAGAGCTCCGCGATTACGCCGCTGCCAAGGGCCTTCCCTTGGATGAGGCTTTAGAAGCAGGCCTGCGAGAAAAGGCAGAAGAGTTCCGACGGGCCGGGGGACGTATCTACCTAGAAGAATAATGGGTCGGTGAGGAGATGGAAGATTATCTGGAGATCGCAGGCAAACGTTTCCGCTCGCGCCTAATCGTAGGGACGGGACGTTTCCGGAGCATGGAAGAGATGGTAGGGGCTATCGAGGCCTCTGGGGCGGAGATGGTAACGGTAGCCATACGTCGTCTGCCTTTAGACCGCCCCGGCGAGCCCAACCTCATGGACTACATAGATTGGAGCCGCTACCAGGTGTTGCCCAACACCGCCGGCTGCCGCACGGCTGAGGAGGCCATCTTTACTTCTAGGCTGGCCAGAGAGCTGACGGGCACGAACTGGATTAAGCTAGAAGTGGTGCCTGACCCTCGCTATCTCTTGCCCGACCCAGTGGGGACTTTGAGGGCGGCCGAGAAGCTAGTGGCGGAGGGCTTTGTAGTACTGCCTTACATCCACGCCGATCCTGTCCTGGCCAAGCAGCTGGAAGAGATAGGTTGTGCCACCGTCATGCCCCTTGGTTCCCCCATCGGCTCTGGCAGAGGCATTTTTACCTTAGAAGAGATCCAGATCATCGTCGAAAACGCTAAGGTGCCGGTAATAGTGGATGCCGGCCTAGGGGCTCCTAGCGATGCCTCCTTAGCTTTGGAGATCGGCGCCGATGCCGTGCTGGTGAACACGGCGATCGCTCAGGCGAAGGACCCTGTCCTTATGGCCCAAGCCTTTCGTTTGGGTGTGGAGGCGGGACGGAAGGCGTATCTGGCTGGGCGCATTCCCAAGAAGCCTCTGGCCGAGCCGTCTAGTCCGGTTGAGGGAGTCCCAAGGCCTTCCCGGTGAGGCCTTCCCTTTCCCCTCCCTGCCTCATGTTAGTCACCGACCGCTCTCTGGCGTCTGATCTGGTAACGGCTGTCGCCCAAGCCGCTGGTGCTGGCGTCAACGCTGTGCAGGTTAGGGAGAAAGACTTGCCTGCAAAAATCTTATTAGACATGGCCCGGGCATTGCGACGCGTTTTACCTCCCCACGTGTTGCTGATCATGAACGACCGGGTGGACGTTGCCCTGGCAGCAGGGATAAGGGCCGTACAACTTCCTGAGTTGGGGCTCCCTGTGGCAGAGGCGCGTCATCTCTTGGGCCAAGAAGCCCTCATTGGCCGCTCAGTCCACTCATGGGAGGAGGCAGTACGGGCCCAGGACGAGGGAGCCGACTATGTCGTCCTTGGCTCCATCTATCCCACCCCTTCCCATCCCCAGCTCTCGCCCCTAGGGACTGAGGTGCTGGCCCAGGTGGCCACGTCCCTCACCATACCTGTAATCGCCATCGGGGGCATCACCGTGGACAAAGTAAAAGAGGTAATACAGGCAGGGGCGGCAGGCGTAGCCGTTATTAGGGCTATACTGGGTGCAGAAGACCCAGCTCTGGCGGCCTCCCGTTTACGCGGCGCTCTAGACGAGGCATGGGCGGAGGTGCAACGGGGATGAAGGTGATCGTCAACGGTCAGGAAAGGGAGCTAGAAGGACCTATGCCCATATCCCAATTTGTGGCTACTCTTCCAGTCCCGCAACGACATGTAGCTGTGGCGAGAAACGGCGATGTGGTTCCGCGTTATCTGTGGGATGAGGTGCTCATCCAGGAGGGCGACGTCCTTGAAGTGGTACGTATGGTGGGAGGCGGTGCCTTTTAGCGGGCGGGTGGCCAAAAATTTTAGAGATCCCCCTCTCAGCGCAGATTTTCGAAGAAGCCATAAGTATGGGCCCAGAGCCGCATCACGTCCCTCAACAGGCTTACAGGGTTGACTTGGAGGGCGGGCGTAACGTGTCTAAAGATGGATATCTCGGCGTAGGTGGTCCGATGCCCTAAACCGCCCAGATGTTTTCGGAGGGTGCGCGACTGGGTGTAGGGTATAAATGGGTCCTGTCGATCAGCAGCGATGAAGACCGGTGCTCTTATTTGGCCGAGGTACAGTCTGGGTGAGAGGGAATCCAGGACGGCTGCCAGGTACGACGGCACTTCGTCCAGTAGCGAGCGTACTTCCCAAAAGTCTTTCGAGGCCAGGACCCGGTAGACGAGGCGGCCAGTGGAAGACATATCGACGGGAGGGGGCCTCCCTGTCTCTAAAGCTATAGCTAGCTCCTCCCTCTCCCCAGCATCGGGAACATAGTAGAGAAGGCTCCTGCGCAAGACCTGCTGCGCCCTAGGCGCTACCTTCCATGGCTCAAGCTTTCCCTCTTCCCAAAAGGTGCCAGTGGTCACCGATGCAATCAGCTCTCGCACCTCGTAGTACCCACCGAAGGATACCAGACTGTGCACCTGGTTGCGAATGCGTGGGTCGGTTGCCGCTGCGAAGGCGATCCCCTGGCCAATGGAGAAGCCCACTATCCCCACCTGTTGGGGTTCTACATAAGGCAGAGACGAAAGGTAGAGGAAGGAAGCAACCACCGCTTCTTTATCGCCTGGGTGTAGGACATCTCCGTTAAGGTGGGGAGGCATAAGGATCATCACTACGTAGCCCATGCGGGCCACGGCCTTGGCCAGTCTCACCGCCTGTGGATGCTTACGGGCTTCTGGCGCTGCCCCTATGACTACAAGTAGTGCCCCCCTCCTCTCGCCCTCCGCTGGAGGGTGATAGATATCTGCCTCCACCTGCCCTCCATTAGCCAAGGGCACCAGCACTGTCTCCACCTGAGGTTCAGGGCCGAGGATGTCAGCGGCGAAGCCTGGGAGAGGCGCCAGAAGCTGTCCGTACAGGAGCAAAGACTGGACGGCCAAGCGGGATGGCCCCCATGCCCATAGCGTCACCACCGTAGCGAAAAAGGCGGCGGGTATCGCCAGTGCCATCCACGAGCATCGCCTGCTCATCTTCCACTGCTTCGTTCTCCCTGTTATTTTAGCCTCAAGAATGTCTACGGTTTTGGGTCCTAAGCTGAGAGGCCTCTACGTCATCATCGACTACGGGGTGGCTGGGGGAGGAAGGGAGCTGGAGCTTGCCCAGGCTGCCATTCGGGGTGGGGCACGCCTCATCCAGTGGCGGGACAAGGTACGTGAAAAAGGGCTACAACTACCAATAGCCGAGGCGTTAGCCAACATATGCGCTAGTGCTGATGTCCTATTCATCGTCAACGATCACCTAGATCTGGCGTTGGCCTGTGGTGCCCATGGTGTACATCTAGGTCAGAAAGATCTGCCTGTAGCTGTAGTTCGCCGTTTGGCACCTCCAGGCTTCGTCATAGGCTGTTCCACCAACAATGTGGAGGAGGCCCTCCACGCCCAGGAAGCAGGGGCCGATTATGTGTCGGTGGGAAGGTTATTCCCTACCGTCTCCAAGAGGGATACGCGTCCGGCCACCTTAGAGACTCTACGGAGCGTAAAGGATGCTGTAAGCATACCCGTTTGCGCCATAGGGGGTATAAACACCGAAAACATCGGCCAAGTTATAGCGGCTGGGGCCGATATGGTGGCCGTCATCGGAGCAGTAGCTGGGGCTGTCAACCCCGAGGAAGCAGTACGCAAACTAGCATCCTTTTTCAGGGGGAGGAACTGAAGCGCCCAGGGCTGAAGGGCGCCAGAAGCCCCACCTCCTCGTCTTTGAGGATGGCACGGGCCAATGTTGCCCCCGTTATTGGCGCCAACAAGATACCGTTGCGAAAGTGGCCGCATGCTACCCATAGCCTCTCCCAACCTGGTGCTCTCCCCATTATGGGTAGGTCATCGGGGGAGCCTGGGCGCAGCCCAGCCCATGACGATGCCGTTTCCGCGCCTCTTAGGGCTGGAATTAGCCGTGCAGCCACTTGGCGAAGAAAGCGTATGCCCCTCTTGGTGGTATGGGGCCGGAAGCCCACCCTCTCCACAGTGGCCCCAACGAAGGTAAAGCCTGAGCCTTTGGGTACTAGATAGCCTCCCCCTCCCCATACGATATGCCGTACCCAGTGACCTCGATAGGCCAGCATCTGCCCCCTTACAGGGGGAGTGGCAACAGGTAAGTCCAGCCTGCGCAAGAACCTCCCTGTCCAGGCCCCCATAGCCAAGACGATGTGGTCGGCCCATAGCGTCCCTTGGCGTGTTCTGACACCTACCACCCTTTTCTTCTGGTGCACAAGCCCCAACGCTTCTGTGCCTAGATGGAGCTGGGTGCCAAGACGTTGGGCAGCCTGGGCGAGGGCCTGGGTAAACCTCCCAGCTTCTACCTGTCCCTCCCTGGGTGAGAAGGTGGCCAAGGAAACATGAGGCGATAACCGGGGCTCCAAAAGGCGGACGCCCTCACCGTCCAGCAGCTCTACGCCCAGGGCGCGTTGCCAGCGCTGTTTCGATCGCAGCTCTGCCTGCTCGTGGGGGGTGAAGGCTACCCTTAGGATCCCTGCCTGGGAGTAACCGATGTCTATACCTGTTAGGCCAAAAAGCTCCTGGGCCAAGGTGGGGAACATCTCTAGGCTCCGCAGCCCGAGTTCGAGGAAGGGGCCTGGGCCCTTCGCCTCGGCCAAAGGGGCTAGCATACCCGCCGACGCCCCAGAGGCCTCCCCTGCTACCTCTCCTCGCTCCAAAAGGAGGGTCTTAGCTCCCTCTTTGGCCACAAAATAGGCGATGGCACACCCTATCGCCCCTCCCCCTACGATGAGGACATCGCAACCTTGCATACTCACCTCAACGGGCCAGACGCTCCACAAGGTGACGGAAGGCAGCGTGAGCTCTGCCTTTGAGCACCGCCCCGTGCCCGAAGCAGGCAGTCTGAAACTCAAGGGAGGCGATGCGCCTAAGGGATTCCTTGGCCTGTTCCATGTCCACCGTGAACAGGGCTGGGGGAGGCCTTAAGCCTAAAACGTTCACCGCTGCATCTCCAATGAATAGGACTCCCCCGTGCCTTTCCCAGAGGAGGCAGATATGTCCAGGGGTGTGTCCTGGCGTGTGGACAACGTGAAGTTCTGCAGGGCCAACGGTGTCGCCATCGCTCAGCACTACGTCCACGGCCACTGGGGAAGGGCGAGGCGTCAGTAAGGCTAAGGCCTTTTGCAAGGCTCCCCCTAAGCTGCCCAGGGCAGGAGTGGGAGGGCGCTGGAGGCCACCGATATAGGGGGCATCGTCAGCGTGAGCGTATGTGATGGCGCCCGTGGCCTCCTTGAGTTCCTTCAGGCTACCCATGTGATCAGGGTGGCAATGGGTTACCACGATGTGGCGCAGATCCTCTTGTCGCCTCCCTATGTCGGCGATAGCGGCGAGGATGTGC
>JAUQPQ010000105.1 GCA_030550295.1 Chloroflexota bacterium | reverse complement strand
TGGGCCTTACGCCATCCAGAACGCTTTCCAGTAGAGGTGAACAGGGCCCCATGGGAAGAACTGGTGCGAGTGCCAGGCATTGGCCCCACAGGAGCTGAGCGCATCATAGCATTGCGTCGCCAAACCCATATTCGCGAGCCTAGGGCACTGGCTTCTTTAGGGATACGCGCCTCACGTGCCCTTCCCTTCCTATTGCTGGACGGTCGCTACTGGGGGGGCCAAAGGTGGAAGGAGGCCCTTGATCGTCCTGAGGAGGCTTACCAGCTAGCCATACCCCTGGCAGAACCATGAGCCGTCCTACCCCTTCGCCTCGGCCACCAGCTCAGCCACGAGGTCGTAGTTGCCTTGAGTAGGGACCAGATAAACGCCTGCTGCCTGGCCCCGGCATGCCTCTATCATCTCTCGGGCGATGGCTTTGCCCTCTAGGCGTCCCTCGGGGCCGGCGCGGCGCATCCGTTCCCAAACCTTTTCGGGCAACCACATGCCAGGGATCTGACGCAACCGCTCGACGTGCTCCAGGCTGTTGAGGGGGAGGATGCCTACTATTATGGGGCGGCCAAAGGCCTTCGCCTTTCCTAAGAACTGGGATAGGCGCTCAGGCTCGAAGACGTTCTGAGTAACAAAGAAATGGGCGCCGGCCTCGACCTTGCGGCGCATGAGGCGCAGCTCGGGCCCTAAAGGATCGGCATTAGGGTTGCAAGCAGCACCGATGAAGAAGGAAGCAGGACGACCTATGGGACGGCCCGTCCAGTCGATCCCCTCGTTGAGGAGAGATAATATCCGGATAAGTCCCACGGCGCTCACGTCCCAGACGCCAATGACGTCCCTGTAGCCTCCCACCTCAGGTGGATCTCCTCGCAGGCAAAGGACGTTACGGAGCCCCAAGGCATGTGCCCCTACCATGTCTGAGTGGATGGCCATGGCGTTGCGATCGCGGGTGGTATAATGCATGACCGTCTCTATCCCCACTTCCCGTTGGAGAAGGAGAGAGAAAGCCCAGGGGCTCATGCGCACCCGCGCCGTGGGGTTATCGCCAACGTGGATGACGTCGGCGCCTGCCTCTTTCATAAGGGCAGCCATCCTCAGCCCCCGACGTGGATCGAGGCCGTGGGGAGGATCGATCTCCACCCCTACCACGAAGTGGCCAGCAGCCAGCTTCTCCCTAAAGGCCAAGGCAGCCGTAACCACTTGGGATGGCAACATGCGCGGGTCATCCATAGCGGCGCCTATCTTATTATGGCTTCCTCGCCATAGGCAAGGCCCCCTCTAGCTTAACCCGAGAGCGAAGCGGGCCAAGAACCAACCCCCTAGGGTCCAAAGGCCTAGCCCTGCTACCACCAGCAGGGCCCGGTAAAAGGAGCCCCCTAAAAGGCGCCTGCCCTTCCCTGCCAGGTAGCTAAGGAACGTGAGCCACCCCACATCGGTGCTGATGTGGGCCAAGTATACCGCTGCCACGCCCAGCGCCCCTACCTTTAGCCCATCGGCGACCAGTCGCGCCCCTACGCTACCCCACCAGGCGACCCAAAAGGGGTTGGTGAGGCTCACCAGGGCACCGGCGCTTATAGCTCCCCCTATAACTTGCCCCGTCCCACTGGCCACTTCATCTGAGGCTACAGCAGAGCGTAGCGACCCAAGGCCAAACGACAGGAGAACTACGCCGCCCACTAGGGAAAGGATCAGCTCCACCGTGTCCGATTCCAAAAAATCGCCCAAGCCCAGGGCCAGAAGCAACACCACAGGCAGTTCCAGAGCGCTGTGGCCCACTGCCAAGAGGAGCCCTGCCAGCGCACCTCGCATGGCTCCTTCCTTGAGGGCGTAGGTGCTAAGGGGGCCAGGGCTAAGAGCACCACTTAGGCTTATGGCCAAGGTGGTGGCCCAGAGCCCTGGTAAAGTTGCGTCCACCTGTCCTCTCCCTGGAGTTCCGTAAGGGAAACCACAGGGACATCATCCCTATGGTCTCTGCCCCTGCAGCTTCTGTTCCAGACGTCGCTGGACGTAGGCCAGGGTGAAGTCGCCCCTAGTACGCTCCAAGATGGCCCGCACGTTGTCAGTGGTGCGCCTCAGACCGCCTGTTATTGCCTCTGGGTAGTCGATGGTGGTGAGGGCATCATAGATGTCGCTCATGGCTGTAAGGGCCTCCTCACCCTTATTCAGGTCGCCCTCACGCAAGCAGTCTAGGAGGTAGCGTCTCAGCTCTCCTACGGCCTCGCCCAGACCGTTAAGATAGGGGCCGTCCTCCAAGCCCAGCTCCTCGGGGGTGGGGAGGGGGCGCCCTTCAATAAGGGCCAAGGTGCACGATGCCTCAGCGTATTCCTTTTGGGCGTCCTGGAGGAAGCCCGCGTAATAGATATCGGGATGAGGGGCCAGGGCGTGGGACGCCTGCTCCAGTTTGGCCCGTGCCTGGGCCAGGTACGCCTCCGCCAGCGAAAAGTCGCGCCGGTGGACAGCCCGGATGGCAACGGCGGCAAGGCGTATCACCTCCCGGGCCAAGGCAAGCCCCTCTTCTCGGACCAAATGCTTGGCCTCAAGGCGTTGCCTTATCCTTTCCGTCGTGTCCCCTAACGGGCGGGTGTCCATGTGCAGCGTCCCTTCTTTAGATGCTTTGGGGCAGGGCAGAGGTCAGGGTCACAAGTCCTTCACCGGCTCCGGAAACTCCCCCTCCCGGGCTGCATCGATCATCTCTCGTGCCTCCTTGGGGAGCTCCATGCCGAATTCCTTGAACTTTCTCTCTACCCAGCGGCCTATTTGGCGTGGATCTTTGTAGTCTTCCAGGCGGCGTGGCTCGGCCCCGTACTCTTCAAGGATAGTCTGCTCGCTCTTATGGTAGGCGAAGCGAGAGAGGGCCCTTTCTAGCTCTTCGCTCCCACAATGACGGCATCGGGTCTCGTAGGGGGTGCTAATGGTCTTGACGAAGATGCTGGTGAGGCGTCCACATTGACGGCATCGGAACTCATAGATGGGCATGCTTATCACTCCCTCTCATGGGGTCCTTCCGGAAGGGCTGTATCTCCTAGGCGGTATGCCGTGCCGGTAAAGAGGGCCACAAGAACGCCATTGGAGCGCACCTCGACGGTGTAAGTAGAAGTGCGGCGTCCCAGATAGACTTCCCGCGCTACAGCCTCCAACAGCTGGCCTTCCCGCACCGGCGAGAAGAACTCCAGGCTCACGGAGCGGGCCACCGCTGGGCCCCGGCTGTTACAGGCCAAGGCAAAGGCCTCATCGGCCAAAGCGAATATGAAGCTACCGTGGGCGTAACCGTGAAAGTTAAGGTGATTCCGGTCAACCATCGCCATTAGGCGGGCAGCACCATCGCCTGCCTGGGCCACTTGGATGCCAAGGGACTCAATAAAGGGGCTGGCGTGCTCCCTCATCCTTCCTCACCCTCGCTGGGATATTCCTCCTCAGGGATCTCACCTGCCTCCATGCGCTCTAGCTGGGCCTCCATCTCGGCATCCAGAGGTTGGCCCATGCGCTGGGACATGCGCCTTATGAAACGGGCTACGCTCTTCGGGTCGGAGTCGTCCACATCGTCCAGGGAGACGTCCTCAGCCAGGCCCTGGAAGATGTCGTCCTCAGAGCGGAGGATGGCCACTCTGGAGATGAGGCGCTCCAATTCAGTGGCGCCGCAATAGGGGCATGAGGGGCTAACAGGGGCGCCGATCCTGCGCACGAAGACGCTGGTGCGTTTGCTGCATCCCCGACAGCGATATTCATAAATGGGCACCTTTACCACCCCTCAGCTTGACGCCTTTGGGCGATCTCGTCACGGTACTGGCACATGCTAAGGAAGGGGCAATGGGCACAATGGGGCCCGACGCTAGCTGGGAATATCACTTCTTGTCTTATCTCCGTCGCCAGGGTCAAAGCTTCTTCCTGGGCCTGGGCCAGATCCTCCGGCCTTATTAGGGCAGTCCAGAGGCGGCCTCCATCCAGGTACCAAAACGAGACACGCCCTACGCGCCTGGCCAGCCCTTCTTGCACCATTATAGCGTAGAAGCGTAGCTGGACAGCATCCACTTCCTGGGGAGGCTCACCTGTCTTGTAGTCGATGATGTGAAGGTAGTCTCCCTCCTCGTCCACCCGGTCGGGCCTACCTACCAACAGGATGTCGGGAGCAATATGCACCTCTAGATAAGGTTCCAGAAGGAAGGGCTTAGCGTGGAGGTCGTGGGCAGCAGCGAACTGGCTTAACAGGTCATGCCCACGACGATGCAGGTCCTCAGCACCAGGGAGAAGCCGGTAGCGAGGCGAAAGGGCCGACCATTTGGCCTCAAAGATCTCAAGAAGTCTTGCCTTATCCCTTTCGTTGGGTGGCAGCCGGTAAAAAGCGCTGAGGGTGTTGTGGAGACAGGTGCCAAAGGTGTCCTGTAACCGCAACCGAGGGGGCAGCCGGTCTACGTACTGGTAGCGGTAGCGCAAACGGCAGAGCCGGAACACGCGCGCCTTTAAAGGGGAGAGGCGAAAGGCCTTCGTCTTGGCCTTCACGGTCCCTCCACCGCCCCTGGCAGGTGCTCTACTGCTACCACATCTCCCCCCCAGCTGAGGCGCACCAGGACAGCGTCAATGCGCGGCTCGCCGCAGA
>JAUQPQ010000104.1 GCA_030550295.1 Chloroflexota bacterium | reverse complement strand
GCCCATAAGGGCAGCAGGCACCAACAGACGAGGCTGGCCCCAAGTCCATCCTAAGTAGTAGGTCACCCCTTCCTCCCCTTGAGATGCTAGGCGAGGCGGCCACGTAAGGTAGCGGGCCGAGAAGAGGGACATACGCAAGATATCTTGCCCGCGCAATTGCTCCCCCCTCGCCAACACCTCCTCTACTTGGAGCTCCAGGCCCAACTTATCCCTGCCCAACCGGCACACTGCTTCCTTTAGATCCTCCTGGGGCCGCAGGGTAGCAGCAGGGAGACCCCACAAGCCGGGAAACTCCTCATCGGGGCGGTGGGGCCGCTGCACTAAGAAGACATCGTCCCCTTGCCATATGGCCACCGCCACTGCTAGGGCCATCGGAACTCCTCCACGTGGACCGTATTGAGGGCCATCTGAACCAAAGCAGGGACATCCAAGGCTGCCTCGGCCTTGGCCAGCAACTCTGGCGTGGAAGCAGTAGCTACCTTGGGGGGCACCAGGTACTGGCAACAGTCCATATCTGGCTCTATAGAGATATCATACGTCCCAATGGCCCTGGCCTGGGCGATGATCTCTTGCTTATCCATACCGATAAGGGGCCGAAGGACAGGTAGGGTAGCCACCCTCTGCACCGAGAACAGGTTGGCCAAAGTCTGGGAGCCCACCTGCCCAAGGCTCTCCCCCGTCACCAGAGCCAGACAGCCCTCCCTTTGCGCAATGGCTTCAGCAATGCGCAACATCATGCGCCGATAGATGAGGATGCGGAACCGAGAAGGAACCGATACTGCAATCCGTCTTTGCACCTCTCCCAGTAGGACAACGTAGAGCTTGCTCTCCTGCTGAAAACGGGTGAGCAGGCTCACCAGGGACCGACACTTGTCCCACGATGAGGCATCAGTGAACGGATAAGAGGTGAAGTGGACGAATACCACCTGACATCCCCTTTTCATCATCCGATACGAGGCTACTGGCGAGTCGATCCCCCCTGAGAGTAGAGAGGCCACCTTTCCCCCCGTCCCTACAGGGAGCCCTCCAAGACCGCTTACCCGCTCGATGGAGCAAAAAGCCCCCTCAGGTTGGATCTCCACATAGTAGGTGAGCTTTGGAGTTGTCAGGTCTACCTTCGCCCCTGTATGCCCCTGGATATAGGCCCCAACCACCCGCTCTACCTCTTGGGAGGTGAGGGGAAAGGTCTTGTCGGCCCGCCGAACTCTAACGGCGAAAGACTCAGGCGCCCAGGGCACTAACAGATGATAAGCTCCTTCCATCGCCTCGATGGTGGTAGGGACCCGGAGGCAAGGAGCATAGCCTACGATGCCGAAAACGTAAGATAGTCGCCTCTTTACTTCTGGCCAGGCCGCTATATCTTCCAGCCAGACGAAGCACCGGTGAGGCCGAATGTCCACACGGGAGATAGGAAGCCCCCGCAAGGCCCCTCGGATATTACGACGCAATACACCTAGGAACAGGCGGAGATGCCCCTTCTTGAGGGATAACTCACCGAAACGCACCAACACCACCCATGGCGCCCTCTCCCCCCTCACCTCCAGGTGATTGAGGCGCGCCGCTTCTGCCTGAACCCTCTCCTCCAGTAAGACCAAGGCCAATCCCAGTATAGGCCACTTGACACAAGGCCGTAACGGCCCGAAATTTATAAACGTCTTTGCACCAGGATGAAGGTGCCAAGACGCGCCCTAGCAGCCATTTTGGCGGCGGCTGCCCTGGCAGCGGCCATCTTTGCGCCGCCTAGGGCTTCGGCCCAGACCGATGAAGCACGCCTGATCCAGCTTATAAACCAGTACCGCGCCCAAAACGGGTTGGCCCCCCTTGCCGCCGATCCCGTCCTCACCAACGCCGCCCAGTGGATGTCCAACGACATGCTCACTAACGACTACTTTAGCCACACCGATTCCCTAGGCCGCGATCTGGGGCAGAGGCTACGGGACTTGGGGTTCAACGGCTACGCCGCCGGCGAAAACCTATATGCTGCTTGGTCACAAGACCAGAAGGCTACCGAAAACGCAGCCACCCCCGAACGGGCGCTGAGGGAATGGCAGAACTCTCCCGGCCACCACGCCAACTTGTTGCGAAGCATCTGGACTCACATAGGAGTGGGGAAGGCGTGTGGCTGGCGGGGATCCTTCTATAAGTGCTACTGGACTGCCGACTTCGGCGCCCGCTCGTCATCTACTACACCCACACCCACACCTACACCTACACCTACACCTACACCTACACCTACACCTACACCTACGCCTACGCCCACACCCACTCCTACGCCCACATCTACCACCACGCCCGTGTCTACATCTACGGCCAAACCGTCGCCCACCCCCACTGCTATCATCCGGACTTGGGGTGACTTCCTTTGCGACGGGTCAGTGGAGGCGACTGACGCCCTAGCCATCCTGAGGTTCATAGTAGGCCTTCCTGCGCCGCGTATTCCTTCCTGCCCTGCCATAGGAGAACTTGTAACCGCCGACAACCGTCCCACTTTCTGGGGTGACGTTAACGGCGATGGCCAAATAGGCGCCGACGATGCCCTCCTCATCCTCCGATTTGTGGTGGGCCTACCCATCGCCGCCCCTGTAGGCACCCCCGTTGCCGTCTCCCAATAATAGGGGAAAGCCCCACATCCATACACGCCAAAACCCGACAGACAGGCTGCTGGTGGACCATTACCATGGAAACGCTTCGGCAGGGAGGTGGCCATGAAGGCAGTGAGGTTGCAACTGGCTTTGCGTACCCTCCTGAATCCTGCTGCCCCCCAATGGCAGAAGGTGCCAGAAGAGGTGATTCCTCTTGTGGGGACGCCCCTCCATCTCCAGCCTACCCGTTACATAAGGACCGCCTGGGCCGACCGGCTGATAGGCGCAGTGCGAGCCGTCAGGGTAAAAGTAGCGTTCAGCAGCACCCACATCTTCTTCCGTCTCCAGTGGCAAGACCCTAACCATAACGTCGACTACGGCGATGGCACTACCTTCCCCGATGCCGCTGCCATCCTCTTTCCCATTAACGGCGATGCTCCCCTCCTGACTATGGGTAGTCCAGACTCCCCCGTCAACGCCTGGTTCTGGCGGGCCAACCTCAGGGCGCCCCAGAACCTAGTGGCCCACGGCCTGGGGTCGGTGGAAAAGGCGGAAGGGCCGCCACTATGGGCCCAGGCCACCTGGACAGACAACGAATGGCACCTGGTATTGGCCCGTGCCCTGGGAGAAGGGAACTTTTCGGCCGTGGCCCTTATGCCTGGGCGTGAGGTGAAAGTAGCCTTCGCGATATGGGAAGGAGGCAACCAGGAGCGGGGAGGCCTTAAGGCGTTCTCCCAGCAGTGGCGGATCCTGCAGGTAGGTCAAGGAAGGGGGCAATTATGAGCGAGGCGGCTAAGGGAGCTAGGCAGTTGGCTTTGGTCTTCGACCTCAACAAGTGTATAGGGTGTCAGACGTGCTCTGTAGCATGCAAAGTCCTTTGGACGCGAGGGGAGGGGGAGGACTACCAGTGGTGGATGATAGTCAATACCGTGCCTGGACGTGGACACCCCAAGGACTGGGAGCAGATGGGCGGGGGGTACAGGGAAGGGGTGCCTCAGCCTGGGCGCCTCCCCAAACGGGAGGAGTGGGGTGGAGGGTGGGACTTCAACTATGAGGAGGTGTTTTTCGGGGGCAAGGGGCAAGAAGCATATCTGCGTCCTGTAGGTCCAGAGCCCACCTGGGGCCCCAACTGGGACGAAGACCAGGGGGCAGGAGATTACCCCAACGCCTACTTTTTCTACCTTCCCCGCATGTGCAATCACTGTTCGCGACCTGCCTGCCTGGAGGCATGTCCCCGCGGCGCCCTCTATAAGAGGGACGACGGCATCGTCCTCAGGGACGAGGAGCGGTGCAGGGGCTATCAGTTCTGCTTGGAGGCGTGCCCTTACAAAAGGGTCTTCTTCAACTTCGCCCGTGGCATAAGCCAGCAGTGCATCCTCTGCTTCCCAAGGGTGGAACAGGGCGTGGCCCCAGCATGCGTGCGCCAGTGCCCCGGTAGGGCAGTCTGGTTTGGCTACCTGGACGATGAAGAGGGGCCCGTGTACAAGCTGGTCCGCCTCTGGCAAGTGGCCTTGCCCCTCCACCCTGAATACGGCACTCAGCCCAACGTCTTTTATATCCCTCCCCTGGCCCCCTACCCGTACAACCCTGACGGCACCCTCGATAAAGAGAACCCACGCATCCCCATCGAATACTTGGAGCGCCTGTTTGGGCCTAAGGTGAGAGAGGCGCTATCCACCCTCAGGCAGGAACTGGAAAAGGTCCGCAGCGGGGGCACATCGGAGCTTATGGATACCCTTATCGCTTACCGTTGGCACGACATGTTCAAGCCCTTCGACCGGGACCCGGTGGAGACGTCATGGTCGTGAGGAGGGCAACGTGGTGGTCGCCCGCCACAGCAGGGGCGCGGGCCCATATGTATGAGCTTCTGGCCCAAGCCTATATATATCCCTCTCGGCAGTTCTTCCATCAGCTGCGCACAAGGGAATGGTTCGACCAGCTTAGGCAGGCTACATCACAGCTCCCCTATCGACTTCCTATAAGGAAAGGGTTCCGTGCCACCA
>JAUQPQ010000001.1 GCA_030550295.1 Chloroflexota bacterium | reverse complement strand
CAGGAACCTGTGGGAACGCCTGAGGCAGGATCAGGAGCAGCTCATCGCCCGATCTCCGCCCACCTTAGTCAATCGAGTCCGGCGAGAGGTGTACGAGGCATGCCTTCGAGCAGCGTCGCTTCCCCCAGGCGTGTTTCGCCTAACCGTACCCACTGGAGGGGGAAAACTAGTAGCGCCTTGGCTTTCGCCCTCTCTCACGCCATTCAGCATGGGCTAAAGAGGGTGGTAGTCGCTATGCCCTACACTAGCATCAGCTTTTCGAGTCGCTACTGTCCGATCGCCCTAGCCGAGCGCGACGCCTCCACAATTTAGCCAGAAGCGTTATCGTCTTGGACGAGGTCCAGACACTGCCACCGGAGGTATTGCGGCCAACGTTAGACGTATTGCTGGCATTAGTAGAAGTTTATGGGGCCACTATACTCTTAGCGACGGCTACTCAGCCCGCACTAGACGACAGTCACTACGTTCGGGAATAGTCTGGGATCCAAATGCGAGAGATAGTACCCAACTATTTCAGTTATTTCGAGGCCATGCGTCGCGTGGACTACGAACTCCGCCAGTCTCCCATTGAATGGGCCGACTTGGCGCACGAGCTGGCGACCGAATCCCAGGTTATGGTGGTTCTCAACTATCGTCCGGGCGAGTGGTCATCTTTCAGCCAGCCGAAGGCAACATACCACGCGGTCTTTACAAGGCCGGTATTGAGACGGCTAAGCTGCTTCTCTTTAAGCATCCCATTTAAGACCTGCACAACCCCGAGATCTACCGCGAATATTTCCAGTACCTGTACTCGAAGGTCAACCTTGACACCCGAGGCGTCCAAGATAAGCGGGAGGCCCTAGACTACCCCGAGGTAGCAAAGACCTACCGACTCATTGTAGACGATACGGTTCCGGTGCTGGTGCCTTATCGCGACTCCGAGAAGAGGCTCGCCGCATGGCTACAAACGCCCAGCCGCTACACTTGGCAGGGTTTGCAACCATACCTGGTGTCGGTCTTCCTAAAGACATAAACTACCTGCAGCAAAGCGGATTGCTAAAGCCGGCGACCGAACATATGTACCGTTGGCTTGGGCAATACCACCCTCGACTCGGCCTACAAGAAGCGCTAATAGACCCCAGCGATTTGATCGTGTAGTGCTGCGGGATGTGGCCTATCTAATTGAGGCTGAGATGGTCCTGCGACCCTGGGCGATGGGCCCCATCTACAAGTATCGTGACCAGTTCCGCCGTCGGGTGGAGAAGGGCCGGTGTTTCCATAGGCCTTATTTGGGTACCCGCGAGTTCCCTGCTTTCTTCAGCGTGCCAAGGGAAGAGGACGTGCCCGACCCAGGCCTGAACATGGACCTGGGCCTTATGGTGCTGGACATCGCCTTTGTGGAGGATCCCTCCCGGCCAGAGATAGAATTCTTGCGTCACGGGCCTGATGGCCCTAGAAAAGCTGAGGGTTACGCATATGCCCTCTTCTTTCCCGCCCGAATAGAAGGGGGCTGGCTAGCTGTACCGCCGGAGCGGTACCAGGAGCTGAAATAGAGGAGGCAGATCTGGACGTTCCGCGCCCTCGCTCCGGGCGCACCTCAGCTATCGTGGCCCATCCCCTCGCGGATGAGGCAGGCTACGCCCTGGGGGTTGCCCAGACAAAAGAAGGGCAAGGATAGACATGCCGACAAGAAACACAAGGCCTTCAGCGAAATGGCCCAGCAGGTAAAGGCCTACGTGCGCGATCCTGCCCTGAAGGAGGCCATCGATTGGCTCCTAGCCTTTCTTGACCGGGGCTACATCTCCTCTCACCCAAACTTCAGCAAGATCATGAGCAAGGACTGGATCTCCTTTGTCCCGGGCGAAGGCCCGTTAAGGGGACGCCATCTCTTTGAGCACCCCGGAGTAATTGAGTTTTGGGCAGAGGAACTAGCTCGCAGACAGGAAGGTACAGAGATGCCGGTTACCGGCTAGTGCGCGGCCTGCGGAAAAAGGAAAGGACTCACGCGCTCTCTGCTGCCCGTAAAGATAACCGGCTCCGAAGTGCACCTGCAGTCTCTTAACGCCGACGCATTTGTCTCTTTCATCGGGGGTAGCCAGGCAGCCAGAAAGGCTTATTTGAGGCTCTGTTTTGATTGTGGCGCAAACGCAGTTAGGGCGTTTAACTACGTTGCCTCCTCCGATACCCACCGCCGTAATCTGGTGCGCGACCCAGAGGCACCCGATAGGCTCAGGAATCTTGTTGCGCTCTACTGGCTACGGACACCGGCACCGCTGAAGCTAGGAGCGGAGGTGCTAGACCCAGCTACCATTCAAGAGCGACTGGCAGGGGGCATCGGTTCGCTAATCGACAGAAGGCCGCAGGCTGACGTGCTACATCTTGGCGCACTTCTAGATATTCCCTGGACGCCTCAGGATGCGGCTTTCACTCTGGACGACTACGCCTTCAACCTTGCCATCGTCTCCCCCAATAAGGGGCGGATGGTGGTACGTGAGTGGATCTCGGTATCATTGGGCAGGCTTCGCCTACGGCTACGCACCTATCTGAACGCCATCCGCATCCCTACATCCAGCAGCCGCCGTCCATCGGCGAGATCATCCGTGCTTTAGGAGGTGGGGACCCCAACTTGTCGCGGGCACTCCTCCGCACAGCCTTCCTGGGTCGCATACCGCCGCCGGAACTGAGGCTCGCTGCATCCAACCGGCTTCGACTTTCGGTACTGAAAGAACGGGAAGCCGATGGAACCAAGAGCCGGCTGACAGACGAAGACACGCGTCAGCAAGAGGTACTCCTCTCCGTACTAAAGTTGACACTCTTCTATGGTAAGGGGGGAACATGACGAGCTACCTCGAAAGCAGCCCGGCCTATCTATGCGGGCGCCTCCTGGCCGTTCTGGAGGAAGCCCAGCAGCTATCCCACTGGATCAGGGCCAGGCAGCGACTCAAGACCACCATCGTGCAGCGGTTCTGCGGGACAGCCTCAATGGCTCCCGCTGCTACCTTTGGGAGGTTGCTATCCTTGGCCACTACGGCCCATCTACCCGACGCAGGAGGAGAGCTGAACCGTCTAACGGAGGAGATCATGTCGAGATTGAAGGAGGTGGGAGGCTTCCCAAAAGCCCTCAACGCCGACCAGCAGGAGGAGTTCCATCTGGGGTTCTTCTCCCAGCGCACAAAGCTGCGGGCCCCCAGAGGACAGAAGCGGCAAACCGAGAACGAGGAGGAGGTGTAATCATGGTGCAGTCAAATTCTAAAGAGGTGTATTTGGATCCTAACAAGCGCCACGACTTCGTCTTGCTCTTTGACGTCCGGGACGGCAATCCAAACGGTGATCCCGACCCCGACAATTTGCCCCGGATAGATCCTGAGACGATGCACGGCCTGGTGACCGACGTGTGCCTGAAGCGCAAGATTCGGGACTACATCATAGTTACCAAACAGGGGGAAGAGGGATACGACATCTTCATCAGAAGCGAAACCTTCTTGAACGCCCTCATAGAGAAGGCTGCTTCCGAAGCGCAGCCCGATCTGGCAAAAAGCTCACGGGCTACGATCAGCTGTCTGATGCCGAAAAACGGGAACTGAGTCGGCGCCCCCATGACGACGTGCCCCAAGCGTTGTGCCGAAAATATTACGATATCCGTTTGTTTGGTGGCGTGCTGTCCACCGGCAAAATAAACGCTGGCCAGGTGAGAGGGCCCGTGCAGCTAGTGTTCGCTCGCAGCATCGATCCTGTTTTCCCCATAGCCTGGACTATCATCCGCAAAGCGCGGACGACTGAGGAGAGACAAGAGAGGGGGGAGACGGAGATAGGGCGCAAGCCTAACATTCCTTACGGCCTCTAACGCGCTCACGGCTTCTTCAATCCCACATTGGCCAAGCAGACCGGTGTGCGCAAAGAAGACCTGAGGCTTTTTTGGGATGCCCTGGAAAACATGTTCGAGCTAGATCGCTCAGCCCTGCGAGGCGAGATGTCCGTCCGGGGCATTTATATATTCACTCACCAGAGCCCCTACGGCGATGCCCATGCGCACAGCCTCTTCGAGCTAATTAAGGTTAAAAAGCGCGATGGCGTGGAGGCGCCTCGGGCCTTTCAGGATTACATCGAGGATTGAAACCCTGACCTGGCAGATGGGCAAAGCAGGTGACGTCAAGTCTCTCCGGTGAGCCTCGCCTTGACGCCGCATGATGGGCATAGTGGCGTAGGCTTCGTGCTATTGCGAATATTCCCCCTTGACAACCAAGTGAAAGGCCCTTATCAAGGCGTTGGAGAGGACAACGCTAGCCGCCCTCCAAAGGGAAGCCAGCATGAGGCCAGTGGCCCATTGCTTACTGCTAACAGTGGCACTAATAGCGCTGGCTGCCATGGCATGCGGCGGTGAAAGGGCGCCTTCCCAAGGCCCAGCCTCTCTAATTGGCCGCTGGGAGGGCCGCTGGGAGGGCACTACTGGTGCACCCGGTTGTACCTCCGACCGGCTGGTGATGGAGATCTTCCGCCAGGAAGGGGCGCGCTTTGATGCCCGCGTAGATGGAGGCTGCGGCGGCTCATTCGCTGCAAATGGCGAACTGAGTGGAAGCACCCTCAAGCTCCAGGGCACAGCCGCCGCCGGCAGCATCACCTACAGAGGCTCCCTCAAAGACGGCAACCGGATGAGTGGCGATTGGCAGGTGGCCGTCAACCCGAACTATAAGGGCACGTGGCAAGTGACAAAGGTGTCCGAGCAGGTATCGGCAGTTGGGTCGCCAACGCCCACAGTGGGTAGGACGCCCTCCCCGTCTCCAGCTCCAGGAGCGACACCGACGCCACAGGCCGCTCCTGCCGACTCTGGCGATGCCTTCTTGGGGGTGCCTCTGCCGTCCGGCGCTACCTTAGAGAGTTCTGTCCGCATTCCAGGCCCACCGCCCGTGCCGGTGCCCTTACCCACGGGAACCTTTGCCCAGTGGGAGATCAAGACTTATCGTGTCAGGCAGAGCGCTCGCCAAGTAGCACAGTTCTACCGCGACCGCATGCCGCAGCAGCAGTGGTCAAGCCCATTCACTGTAGAAGAAGAGGTGCCCAGCTTCTCCTCCTTCATGGTGTTCCAGCGAACGGAAGAAGGCCGAGTAGTCGTTGTCATCGTGGCGGTGGAGGCCTCGGACAGCGAGGCGAAGCTGGCTATTTTCCGGAGCAGCTGAAAAACAGTCGAGAACGTACTTAGGCCAGTAGACTAGATGCATAAGGGCCTAATTTGGCGGTTTGGCCCCTGGGACAGTATCGCGCCGTACAGCCTTGGCATCACCAGAGAGATGGCGCTGCAAGCTCAGATTTGGTCCGCCCCAGCAGCCCTCTCATCCTTCTCGTCCCTCGCGTAGAAGGGCCTCGACTAGGGCTTTAAGCTTTACGCCAGCCACCCCTATTACATGGTCAGCGCCACCGTAATAGACGTATAGGTCATCGCCCAAGACCGCAATTCCGCAGGGAAATACAACGTTGGGAACAAGCCCATGCCGCTCCCATTCCATCTCTGGCTCCAGCAAGGGCCTTCGGCTACGGGCCAGCACGCGCGTGGGGTCGTCCAAGTCCAAGAGGGCCGCCCCTACCCGGTAGATGGTCCCTGGTTCCTCGATACCGTGATAAAGTATTAGCCACCCATATTCCGTCTCTATCGGTGGAGCAGCGATGCCCACCTTACGGTTGTCCCACATACCCTTTCGGGGAGTTAAGATCACCTTCCCCCCAAGCCAATGCTCTTGCGCTTCCTCTAAGCTGTCTAGCCAGTCCACCCAAATCCCTAGGCTTAGCCTGTGGAATACCACCAGCTTCCCCTTGATCCTGCGAGGCAGTAGGGCAGCGTTCTTGTCCCAAACCTCAGGGGCAGAGATAACGATAGGCCACTCCCAGCGATCCCACCGCTTCGCCAAAAAGTCGTCCAGGGGGATAGAAGTGGCGGCTACGCGGGCTTGGTAGCCATCGAAAGCGGTGTAAAGCATGTAAACCCGCCCATCGAGGAGTGTAAGGCGAGGATCCTCACAGCCTGAGGGGACATCAGGGGACGCCTTTTGTTCGAAGCTCGCACGTGGCCGGTAGGCGGGCACCGTGGGCTGGTCATCGAAATAGATGCCGTCACTGCTGGAGGCATACCCTATTACCGATGTGTTGTCGTGGGATAGGGCCCTGTAGAGCATGTGGACCCGTCCCCCAGCTACCACCACTCCAGGGTTGAAGACCGACTTAGCCTCCCACCCCAGCTCAGGCCGCGGCGATAAGATAGGGTTGCCCTCGTAACGTACAAGTGAGGGCCAGTCTCCACGGGTAGGTGAGGGCACTAGGAAGGAGGGCGGCCGCATCTCGGCCAACAGCTTAGGCAATGAGACCTTGGCTACTGCCACCGTAGTATCGGCAGCGCCGTAGTAAATTAGCAGCTCGTCCCCATTTACTACCGCACCCGAGGGGAAAACTACGTCCATCACATGACCTATCCTCTCGTAATAGGCCTCAGGCACTAGGATGGGCTCGGTCGTGCGACCACGCACCCGGAAGGGGTCTTCCTGGTCTAGCAGCACTGCCTCTATGCCGAAGGTGCGGTCGCCCCTGAGATATCCCTTGATGTAGCTATATATTAGAAGCCACCCTCCCTCCACCAGCACGGGTGGGGCGCCAACCTCCACCTGGTCTACAGACGACCTCATGAGGGGCAAGACGTGAGTGTCTAAAGACTCATACCATGCCTGCCAACGGTCCAGGTCCCACAGCTCCTCCTCCCTGTCGAAGAAGGCCAGGCATATCTTGGCCGGAGGCAGATCGGTGTTAACAGTAAGGACTGCCACCAGCTTGCCACCAATGCGCTGGGGGAATAGGGCCATAGCCTTAGCGTTAAAGGGGGTGACCAAGTGCTTCTCGTCGACCGTCAGCAGGTCGCGGGAGATAGCCAGGCCCACGCGTATGCCCTGGGGACGGAAGGGGAAGGCGGAGAGGGCCGTGTAGAAGACGTAGTACTTCCCATCCAAAAAGGTTACCCTGGGGTCCTCACAGCCGAAGGCCTCCCATTCCTGCTCGGGGCCAAAGAAGAGGCGCCGCCCCGAGAAATGCAGCCCGTCCTCGCTTTCGGCATATCCTATGAAGGAAACGGGCAGATAGGCCCCCAGATGTGTGCGGGGATATGACATGGCACGATATAGCATACGGTAGAGTCCCCCCACCTTTACGACGCAGCCGTTAAAGGTGGCTAGGGACTCCCACCCGTGGTCAGGGATCGGCTTTAAGATCGGGTTCCCTGGCAGACGTTCCGCCTTCACTACGCTGCCGTGGCCCTATAACCTTAGAGATCCGGTATTCTTCAAGATAGTCCAATATATCCTCTAAGCCCACATGGGCCACGCACACAAATTTATCTGCTCCCCCGTAGTAGATCAATAGCCGCTCTCCAAGGATGACAGCCCCACATGGGTAGACCACGCCGGCCTTATGGCCCTCGTTCTCATACCTGAACTGGGGCTTCATGATGGGGTACCGAGGCCGGCTTATGACCTTGGTGGGGTCATCCAGGCCCAGAAGCATTACTCCCACTTGGTAGTAGGTGTCGTCCTTGTCGTCTACCCCGTGGTAGATGAGAAGCCATCCTCGCCTCGTCTTCAGGGGGGGTGGGCCAGCCCCTACCTTGCGACTGTCCCAGTACCCAGGGCGCGGATGGATGGAGTACTTGCCCGCCAGGTATTCGCCCTCTTTAAAGTCCAGCGTGTCCAAAAAGTCGATGAGGATGTCCGGGAAGATTCGATGGAAGATGACGAACTTGCCCCCTATCTTCTCAGGAAGCAGACAGGCGTTCTTGTCTACCACCCCAGGTGGTGAGATGACCCGCGAGGGAGTCCAGTTCCATCGCCTGGCCAAGAAGTCTTCGGTGCTTATGGACGTGAAGGCTACCCTGGGAGGATCAAAGCCGTTATAGGCGACATAGGTCATGTAGATACGGTCTTCTATCTGGGTGAGACGTGGGTCCTCCGCCCCTCCCCAACCGCCGCCAGAGATGTAGGCCCGCCGATAGAGCCTTTCTTGCCTAGATTCCCTAGCCTGAGGAGGAGTTATCTCAAAGGGCTGAGTGGGCACGTAGACCGGATCATCTGCCCGCTCATCGATATGAATCCCGTCTTCAGAGCTAGCATATCCGATCACGGAGACGTTGCCAGCCCCTATGGCCCTGTAAAGCAGGTGTACACAGCCCTCAAAGTGAAGGGCAGCAGGGTTGAAAGTGGCGTGCCATTCCCACGGGTTGTCGGGCCTAGGTGCGATGATGGGGTTTTCAGGGGCCCTAACGATCTCCGGGGGAGAACTGGTGCCGCGCCAAGCTGTTAAGGTGCGCCTTGCCATTCCTACCCTCCTTTCGCCCACACCTCCGCCTTTACAAATTATAGCCCTTTTTGGGGGCCTTGACAAGGCTTTTGGCCCCCTCTGCGTCTTTTAATCACTTGATAATGCCATTTTGTCGCCCTTTCTCGCGCCCTTTTTTCCTCTGTGTCCCTTTTTAGCCCTGATGGTGGGGGGAGGCTGGGAAAGGGCTTGCCTTTCCTGGGCCAGGGAGTCCAAGGGGGAGGGGGAAGGGAGGTAGGCTAGAGTTCCTGGGGGCGTTGTCCCCGTTTCTCCAGGGCCTGGACACCCCTTCTGATTTGGGCCAGAGCGCCCTCCAGGTCCCTTTGCAGCCGGACGAGGAGGGCGAGGGCATAGGCATCGGCCTCCTCCATCTGGCGGCGGGCCTCTTGTGCGGCCTCGTCCAAGCGCTGGCGGGCCTGGGCTTGGGCCTCTCGTAGGAGGGCTTCTGCCTTCTCCTTCGCCTGCTGGATGGTGCGATGGCTTTGGGCATCGGCCTCTTGGACAAGGGCATGGGCGCGTTCGCGGGCCGTGCGCATTATCTCAGAGGCGGCAAGACGTCGCTCCACCTCTGCTTCGGCCTCCTCTAAAAGACGTCTCGCCTCCTCTTGGGCGTGCCGTATGATCTGCTGCGCCCTCTCCTGGGCCGAGTCCAGAAGGGCCTGGGCCTCCTCCCGGGCCTGGGTAATAAGGCGGGACGCCTCATCATGGACCTGTTGCAAAAGCCTTTCCCCTTCCTGCAAAAGGTCACGGGCCTCATAGATCTCCTTGGGCATAGAGGCGCGTAAGCGGTCCACCAAGTCCAGGAGGCGACGCCTGGCCACTACTACGCCATCCCCCATGGGCAGGCGCCTTCCCTCGCCTATAGCTTCTTCCAGGAGGTCCAGGAGCTGTAGCACTTCTAAGGTCGCCATGGCTTCTCCTTGAGTTTGCGCTTAAGGGCCTCTGCCACGTGAGGAGGAACCAAGCCCGACACGTCATACCCTAAACTAGCTACCTCTCTGATCCGGTGTCCTGATACGAATAAGTGCTCGAGGCTGGCCATGAGGAAGACAGACTCTATCTCGGGGGCCATTCGCTTGTTCATGAGGGCCATATCAAACTCGGCCTCGAAATCTGTCACCGCCCTGATCCCCCTCACCAGCACCCGCGCCCCCTCCCTCCGGGCGAACTCTACGGTGAGGCCTGAGAAAGGCTTCACCTCCACGTTAGGGAGGGATGCTACTGCCTGACGAAACAGCTCTACCCGCTCCTCGGTAGTAAACAGGGAACGGTCTGGCGGAAGGTCATAGACCCCAACTATCACCTGGTCGAAGAGGGTAGCTGCTCTACGGGCGATATCCAAATGGCCGTTAGTCACCGGATCGAAGCGTCCAGGATAGATGGCTATGATCAAGGCTCACCTCCCTCTGTCAGCGATAAAAGGATAGGGCGCTATCTCCATGGCGCAGGGTCTTAACCAGGCGGAAGGGGCCCATAGCTGAAGGCATGGGCTGAGAAGACCTGTGTTCAATAACTATGGTGGTGAGGCCTACTACCACTAGGGCTGAAGATGCCAGCTGCGCTAAAGTCTCGAGGGCCCTTTCGTCCCTATAGGGGGGGTCGGCCAGTATGAGGCTATAGGGGCCTCGAAGGCGGCCCAGGGCCCGTTCCACAGAGGAGCAGATGACGGACGCCCGTCCTGCTAGGCCCGTGGCCACCAGGTTACGACGGATCTGAGCGCAAGCCCTCCGGTCTTGCTCTACAAAGTCGCACCATGAGGCCCCCCGTGAAAGGGCCTCGATGCCCAGGGCCCCCGAGCCGGCATATAGGTCAAGGACGCGATCTACACTGGCACCCATAGCCTCTAGGGCCGAGAAGAGGGCAGCCCTTACCCTGGCGGCGGTAGGTCTCGTCCCCACTACTGCCTTGAGGAGACGACCCTTAGCCGTGCCGCCTAGGACCCTCATATCCCACCTCACGGGGTAGGACTTGGCCTGGGCGTAGGCGTGGGAGTAGGGCTGGGCGTAGGTGTGGGAGTAGGCCTAGGCGTAGGTGTAGAAGGAGCGGGGCTCGGCGTAGGCGTTGGCATTGGAGTAGGTGAGGGGGTAGGAGTGGGCATCACCGTTGGGCTGGGCTGGGGACTAGGAGAGGGAGGAAGGGCCGCGCCCACAGTGAGAATGACACGCCGCCCGAACCGGTTTTGGCCGTCGCTCACTACCAGCTCTACCTGGAAGGTGCCCTCGCCTGGAGCTGTCCAAGAGGTGGAGGCTCCCTGCTCACGGCTGAGCCGCCCGCCCGAGGCCTGCCAGCGAGGCGTCAGGGCACCCCCATTGGGCCGCTGCAGGACCGGCGAGCCCGTCTCTACCATCTCCCGGACTTGGGGCCAGATGGGGGCCAGATCCGACTCCTCAGAGGCATCGGCTATCACAACCCCTGCCAGACCAAAGGCCGTCACCATCTCCAGCTTAAAGCCGGCGCTAAAGAAGTTCTCAACAAAGATCACCTCTTCGCCACCCGTGCCTATGGTAAAGGTGACAGCAGCCACATCGTCACTCCAGGCCAGACCACCACTTACGAGGTTTACCGCCCGCAGCTGGGCCGAGCTCCCAGGCCGCAGAGGCCCAGACGACGTTACATCTACCTCCAAGGCGAGGGACATGGCCTCTTCGTAGCCTATCAATTCAAGGCCACCACGATGACGACGGACGCTAAAGGGGTTTAGCACCAGATAGAGCTTCTCGGGAGGGACCCGGGCTGTAGCATATTCTAGGGCCCTAGGCATAACTACCCGGTACGACTGGGGATCAAGTACCGGCAGCATCCAGACCATATCGGCTGCCTCGCCCACAGCTGCCCAGTCCACGGTGGGAGAGGGGACAGGGGGTGGAAGGGTAACGGCCAGCTTGGCCTCCGTCCGGTGAAGGCCCTGGGCCAACTCCCGCACGAAGACCTGGAAGGAAACGGCCACCTCAGGAGGAACGTCGTACTCAATATTGACGCCCTTGAGGCCCTCCGATTTCACCAGGGAGAGGATCTTCTCTATGTGCGCGGCGCGTAGTCGCTCATCGGACAAGATGGCCCTAAGGGTTGCAGCCTCGTATTCACCTGCCCATATGGTAGGGATCAGCTCCTGGCCTGGCCTAAGGCGTAACGACGTAAGCCTACCCTTGACACCCCCATCGTCAGAGGGCTGGAAGTCACGGGGGCTGACCATCCACGCTAGCTCTTGGGCCTCCGGATGCAGAGAAGCCATCGAAGGAAGGGAGGCGATCACCTTCGCCTGCTGAGGGGGACGGCCGGCCAGCACCGCCAAGTTTGGGGGTACAGGCAAGAACTCGCCACAGGCCAGGAGAGGGCCCTGACCTACACCCTGAGAAGGCCGGCATTCCCCCCTCTGGAAGGCCTCAGTAGATACTACTATCGCCTCCTTGAGGCGTTGCCACCTTCCATTCTGATAGGTGTAGAAGGCCAGATCCCGCGCCTGTCCAAAGCCCGAGCGCAGGGGCAGGCCCAAGCGCACAGGGGAGATAGGTTCCTCCTTCACCCGAAAGACAAGCCAGTTGCTGGCCAAGGTAAAACCCTTGGGCAAGGGGGGAGGTTCTTGAGCCCGCACACTGATGCCCGGCCCCACCATCGCCTCCTGCTCCTCTCCGCCGCCAAGGCAGGTGAAACTGACCACCAGGGCCACTAACACCACCACCAGAAGGGCCCCACCGAGGATATAAGGCCCAGGATCCCGTGGCGCAGATAAGGGGCGGCGCGATTCTACAGGGGGAGAGCCTGCGCCCTGAGCTGGGGGTGGTGCCAACCGCCTCCTAGGGAAACGGTCCCATGAACGCCGAGGAGGAGGCAAGAAACGCATAACCTCCCTATCTGCTGCATATCCAGGGCATCTGGCGGAATTGTAACATAGCCCTTAAGCTAGAGAAAGGCAAGGCCCAGGTGCCCTCACTGTGGTAATATGCCAGTGAAGAGGTAGGACAGTAGGGGGGAGCCCATGACCCAATACGCCCCAAAGGACATCCGCAATGTGGCGCTAGTAGGCCATGGCAGCACCGGCAAGACTACCTTGTCGGAAGCCCTCCTCTTCAGGGCCGGAGCCATCGCCCGTATGGGGCGAGTGGAGGACGGGACCACCACATCCGACTGGGACCCCGATGAGCATAGACGCGGCTTCTCCATTAACCTATCGGTCCTCTCCTTCCGCTGGAACGGCTACAAACTTAACCTGTTAGACACCCCTGGGTATCCCGATTTTCAAGGCGAGGTAAAATGTGGCCTCAGAGCTGCCGATGCCGCCATCATCGTGGTGGACGCAGCCTCCGGTGTCCAGGTAGGGACGGAGTTCGCCTGGCAGTACTCTAACGAGCGCTCCCTCCCCAGGGCTGTATTCGTTAACCGTATAGACCGGGACAACGCCAACTTCTTCTCTGTCGTCTCCCAGCTACAAGAGCACTGGGGAAAGAAATGTCTACCGTTGCAACTTCCAGTGGGCCAGGAACATGGGTTTAGCGGGGTGATCGACCTCTTCACCAGCACCGCCTACCTAGGAGAGGAGGAGCGGGAGGAAGAGATCCCCACCGATTTGGCCTCTGAAGCTGAGACGTGGCGAGAGAAGCTGATAGAGGCAGCAATAGAGGTGGACGATGAGTTACTGGGCCGCTATCTGGAAGGGGAAGAGCTGGGAGTCCAGGAGGTGGAGGCTGCCCTAAAGAAGGCCATCTCCTCTGGCGCACTCGTCCCCATACTTGTCGGCTCAGCCGCCAAAGCGATAGGCATCCGCCCCCTCCTCCAGTTCATCTGCCGTCTCCTTCCTTCCCCTGCCGACGTTACCGCCACCAGCGAAGACGGCCAAGAGCTAAAGGCTGATCCCTCCGGGCCTCTGGCGGCCCTCGCCTTCAAGACCACGGCTGACCCTTACGTGGGGCGGCTTACTTTCTTGCGCATCTATACTGGCACATTGCGCGCCGATTCCCAGGTGTGGAATTCCAAGCGCCAGGCGCAAGAACGTATCGGCCCCCTCTACAACATATGCGGCAAAAACCAGAGCCAGACAGGCGAGCTAGTGGCCGGTGACATAGGCGCCGTAGCCAAGCTGGCCGAAACTGCCACAGGCGACACCCTGTGCCAGCGAGACCATCCAATTATCCTCCCTGGCATCCTATTCCCTGAGCCAGTCTTCTCTGCTGCCATCAACCCTAAGAGCAAGGCCGACCTGGACAAGATGAGCAGCGCCCTCCAGCGCATAGTGGACGAGGACCCAAGCCTGAGGATCGAACGTGTCCAAGACACAGGCGAGGTCCTCCTGCAAGGCCTGGGCGACTCCCACGTAGAGGTGGCCTTGGAGAAGATCCGGCGCAAGTTCAATGTCGACCTGGAGATGAGCACACCCAAAGTCCCTTATAAAGAGACCATCACCACCACTGCCGTAGCCGAATACACCCACAAGAAGCAGACAGGGGGAAGAGGCCAATACGCCAGGGTAGCCATCCGCCTGGAACCCCTCCCAAGGGGCCAGGGCTTCCAGTTCGTAGACCAGATCGTTGGTGGGGTCATACCTAAGCAGTTCATCCCCTCCGTAGAGAAGGGCATCGTTGAGGCCATGCAGGAGGGAGTCCTAGCCTACTACCCCGTCGTGGACTTGAAAGTGACCCTGTTCGACGGCAAAGACCATCCTGTCGACTCCTCGGACATCGCCTTCAAGATCGCTGCTGCTCACGCCTTCCGCAAGGGGGCGCAAGAGGCCAAACCGGTGCTGTTGGAGCCGATCATGCACATGCGTATAACCGTCCCCGATGCCAACACCGGCGACGTCATAAGCGACCTAAACTCTAAGCGGGCCCGCGTCCTGGGGACCAACCCTGCCGGGCCAGGGCTTACCACCATCGAGGCCCTAGCCCCCTTGGCTGAGGTTCAGCGCTATGCCGCCGACCTGCGCTCCCTCACCCAGGGGCGGGGCCACTATTCTATGAGCTTCCATCACTATGAGGAGGTGCCCCCACACATCTCCCAGCGCATCATCGAACAGGCCCAAAAAGAGCGAGAGGCCCAGCGGGCATAATACCAGGTGCATGTCCACTAACCTCAGCAAAGGATCTGGACTCCCCGTGTGGCACGTGATCGCCACATGCCTTCTCCTTGTGGCCCTTTTCGCCTGCAACCCCCAAGAAGAAACCCCTCCTCCCCCTGGCGATGTGGCCATCCAGATGGTGCCCTGGGAGGGGCAAGAGGAAGCACGGTACCGTCTTCTTAGAGGCGACAGGACAGTAGGGCAGGCCTCCATAGCTATCGTCCACCAGGGACGCACTATAGAGGTCCGCCAAGAGTTCATCGATTCCCAAAGCCGTTTCCGTGATGAAGTCAGGGCCACTTTGGACGCCACCTACTTTAAGCCCCTTGCTGTGGAGAGGGCCCTTACTGGGCCAGGGGGCGAAAGGCGATGGCGTGTCCAATATGGAGATGGTAAGGTCACCGTCACCCAAGAGTCTGACAACGACAGCCGCACCGATAGTCTAACGGTAGGCACCTCCTACTACGACTCCTGGGGAGATATCGCCCTTTGGCGAACCCTCCCTTTGGACTACGGCTACCAGGCAGCCTACGTAGATGTAGGAACGGCCATCTTGCGCAAGCCGGCGGCCGCCATAATGCACCTAAAGGTGGTAACAAAGGAGCCAATTACCGTGCCCGCTGGCACCTTCTTGGCCTGGCGCCTGGAGGCGGAGAGTAAAGGAGAGACGCAGACCGCGTGGATCGCCGATACGGCGCGTAGGGAGTTGGTACGTTACGACAACGGCACCTACATCTTCGAATTGGAAGAGCTGCACTAAGGGATGGCCACCATCCTAATAGCTTCATGCCAGCTTTTTCTCCTGCAGGCCGTCCAGCAAGCGCTGATGGCCCTGGGCCATCAAGTGGTGGCAGCCGCTTCCCCCCAGGAGGCCATTTCTGTCCTTGGGACCCTTACCTTAGACGCTGCCGTCCTCTCTACCGACTTAGGCGTCCCAGAGGTAGCCCGTCTAGCCGATCTTCTTAAGGAGCAGAACGTCCCCCTCCTGTTCCTGGTTAGCCCCGAGGAGCGGTGGCTGCCTGGAACTTTAACTTTTCACCCCCGAAGCAATGAGGTCTTGGTGCGCCCCTGTCCCGGGCCCGAAGTGGCCCGTCACCTTTCCCAGCTGTTGCAAGAGAGAGGCAAAGAGGAGCTTCTAACCGTGGGCCCTGCCTCCTTTTATCCGGCCTCTCAACAGCTTAAGGGACCCTATGGGAGCATCGGCCTCACAGGGACAGAGGCCGCCATCCTAGAGCATCTGGCCCGCCACCGGGGGAGGATAGTGAGCATCCGCGAACTGTTGCAACAAGTGTGGGGCTACCCTGAGGACGCCGGCAGCCCCGATGTGGTACGGACACACATACGCAATCTCCGCCACAAGCTACGTCAGGTGGCAGGAGACAACCTGATCATCCAGACGGTGGCGGGCAAGGGGTATCGCATCTCTTAGCGCAAGGTCGCCGGCCTTTGGGGCCTGGTGAATAAGGAAGGTATACTATAATTGATGAGGCTGCGGGCGTAGCTCAGTGGCAGAGCACCGGCCTTCCAAGCCGGTTGTCGCGGGTTCGATCCCCGCCGCCCGCTCCAATCAGACTGAGTATCCGCTCAGCCTGAAAACGCCCCCAAGGGGCACGGAATCTCTGTAAGGAGGGAGGCAGCATGGGCAAGATAAACGTGGCCATCATCGGCATAGGGAATTGCGCCTCAGCCCTCGTCCAAGGTGTCTACTACTACCGGCACACCGACGAAAAAGAGGAGATCCCCGGCCTCATGCACGTCAAAATAGGAGACTACCACGTAGGTGACATCGAGTTCGTAGCAGCCTTTGACGTCGACGCCAACAAGGTGGGCAAGGACTTGGCCGAGGCCATATTTACGCCCCCTAACAACACCTACAAGTTCTGTGATGTCCCCCCTTTAGGGGTGAAAGTGGAACGGGGGATGACCCATGATGGGCTGGGCAAATACCTGCGGGAGGTGATCGCCAAGGCGCCGGGGCCCACCGCAGATATCGTGCGCATCCTTAAGGAGACGCAGACTCACGTAGTTGTCAACTTCCTACCGGTAGGCTCGGAGGAGGCCACCAAGTGGTACGTGGAGCAGGTGCTCCAGGCCGGATGTGCCTTTGTCAACTGCATACCCGTCTTCATCGCCCGGGAACCTTACTGGCAGAAGCGGTTTGAGGAGCGTGGCCTACCCATCATCGGTGACGACATCAAGTCGCAGGTGGGGGCCACCATTTTGCACCGAGTCCTCACCCGCCTCTTTGTAGAGAGGGGGGTAAGGGTAGAGCGTACTTACCAGCTCAACTTCGGCGGCAACACTGACTTCCTCAACATGCTTGAAAGGGAGCGCCTTCTTTCTAAGAAGATCTCCAAGACTTCAGCCGTCACTTCCCAGCTGGGCTATGAGCTGCCCGAGGGCAATGTGCACATCGGCCCCTCCGACTATGTGCCCTGGCTGCTGGACAGAAAGTTCTGCTACATCCGCATGGAGGGGACAGCCTTCGGAGGAGTGCCCATCAATTTGGAGTGCAAGCTGGAGGTGTGGGATAGCCCCAACTCGGCCGGCGTGGTGATAGATGCCATCAGGTGTGCCAAGCTGGCCCTGGACCGAGGCGTCCCTGGGCCCCTCATAGGGCCCAGCGCCTACTTCATGAAGTCGCCGCCTAAGCAGTTTACCGACGCCGAGGCACGCAGGCTGACAGAAGAGTTCATCGCCGGTAACGGCCAAATGTAGGGCCGAGGCGGCCCCGGTAGATGTGGCGTTACCTTTTGATCTGGGTGGCCTCCCTGACCCTAGGGCGCCTACCCGTGTGGCTCCTCTATCCCCTCTGTGACGTAGCGGGGGAAATAGCCTACTGGCTGCGGCCTGGACTACGCCGAAAGGTGTTAGATAACCTGCACCACGTGCTGGGGCCTCAAGCCTCGCCCATACAACTTCAACGAACAGCTAGGGCTGTATTCCGCAATGTGGCCCGCTATTATGCCGACTTGGTGCACATGCCTTACCTAGACGTTTACTCTTTCTACTGCCAGCACCTCACCCATCATGGGTTCTACGAGCACTTCCTGCCTGCCCTGTCCCAAGGCAAAGGCGTTATCCTTCTTAGTGGCCACCTGGGCAACCCAGAGCTGGCAGTACAAGGGCTGTTAGCCCATGGGATTAAGGTGGTAGCCCTTACCGAACCCCTCCACCCTCCCCAGCTCTCCCAGTTGGTAGACCGCCTTCGTTCCCGTAAGGGGCACACCTTCCTGCCCGTGAGCGTGGCAGGCGTCAGGGCCGCGATAAAAACTCTCCGTCAGGGCGGGGTGGTAGCCCTCATGGGCGATAGGGACATCCAGGGGCCTAGGGCACGCCTCCCTTTCTTGGGCACAGAAGCTAGCATGCCTATAGGCCCCATAGAGGTGGCCCTACGCACGGGTGCCATAGTCCTACCCGTCTTCTCCTTCCGCCGTGGCCACGGCCTAGAGGTCTTTGTCCACCCGCCTATGGAGATTACAAGGGGAGGCTCCCTGGAAGAGGACGTCCTTGCCAACACCCTACGTTTCTTGCAAATACTAGAGACCTATGTGCGGCGCGATCCTGGCCAGTGGATAGTACTGGAAGCTATATGGGATACTGAGGAACGCAAAGATAACTATGGGCAAGGCTGACCTTCACATACATACCTCCTTCAGCGATGGCATGGCCACCCCAGCCCAGATCCTTCGTTATGTCGAGGAGGAAACAGACCTAGACGTCATCGCCATCACCGACCACGATAGCCTGGCAGGGGCATACGCCGTCCTTGAGGAGTGGGCCAAGGGCCGCTATCGCTTCCAAGTGGTGATGGGCATGGAGGTGACCGCCATTGAGGGGCACCTGCTGGCTCTCTTCATTAAGGAGCCGCTGCCCAGCCTGCGCCCTGCCCATGAGGTAATAGAGGCAGTGCACCGCCAAGGAGGAATAGTGGTCGTGCCACATCCCATGAGCTGGCTCACCCGCAGCTTGGGCAAGAGGGACATTGAACGCCTCCTTCCCTACCTGCACGCCCTGGAGACAGCTAACGCGTCCCCTGGGGCCAGGCCTGGCCAGGCCCGCGCCAGAGAGCTAAACCAGAATCTTTTCCATCTGGCAGAGGTGGGAGGATCCGATGCCCACTTCCTCAAGGCCATAGGTACCGCCTACACCCTTTTCCCAGGCACCACAGCCCAGGAGTTGCGCAAGGCTATCATGGCCCGGCAGACCCAAGGCATCAACGGTCGCCATCCGTCCCCCTGGGAACTGGGGCTGGGACAGGTGGTTAGGCAGGCTTGGCGGGGCCTTACCGCTACCCCCCGAGCAGTAGGCCTAGGCCCTACCGCCAAAAGTTTCGTGCTGAGGCTATTGCCTAGGAAGAGGCCATGAAAATAGCCCTCGTCTCCCCATACGATTGGGCAGTCCCTGGGGGGGTGAACAACCACATACATCACCTCGCCACCCGATTTATTGCCCAAGGGCACCAAGTTACCGTGATAGCACCTTCATCGCGGCCTGGATCCCATCGCCTGCCTTATCTGCGGGTGGTGGGCAAATACACGGTAGGGCTCCCAGCCAGCGGCTCTGTGGCCCGCATTTGCCTATCTTTCGTCCTGGCTGGGCAAGTCCGACGCCTCCTGGCCCAGGAGAAGTGGGATCTGGTCCATCTCCATGAGCCATTTATGCCCTTTTTGCCTCTCCAGTTCCTGCGGTTCTATGATGGCCCCATCGTAGCCACCTTCCACGCCGCCCGCGAGGGGGGAAGCCGTCTATACGCTTATGCCCGTAACTTGCTCAGCCCTTACTGGCCCCGCATATGGGGACGGATCGCCGTCTCCAGGACCGCCCTCCGCCTCATAGGCAAGTACTTTGCCGGACGATACCGCATCATCCCTAACGGTGTAGACGTGGAGAGGTTCGGGCCTGGGGTTCTGCCCCTGCCTGGCCTAGACGATGGCAAAGCAAACCTCCTGTTTTTGGGCCGTTTGGAAAGACGAAAAGGGCTGCCGTATCTACTGCAGGCCTACTCCATCCTCAAGAAAGAACTTCCCCAATTGCGCCTCATAGTAGTGGGAGGGGACGGAGGCATGATGGGGCCCTGCCAGCGCTTCGTTGAGCGTACAGGGCTTAAAGACGTCATCTTCACAGGTCGCGTGCCCGATGAGGAGGTTCCCCGCTATTACCGCAGCGCCCATATCTTCTGCGCCCCTAATACGGGGGCGGAGAGCCAAGGGATCGTCTTGTTAGAGGCGATGGCCTCAGGTTTGCCCATCGTGGCCTCCCGCATCCCAGGATTCGCCGAAGTTTTGCAAGATGGCCGCCAAGGCTTTCTAGTCCCCCCCGGCGATGCCCATGCCCTGGCCCAGGCCTTGTACCGTCTCCTTTCCGATCCTCCCCTAAGGGAGTCAATGGGGCAGGAAGGCCTACGAACGGCCTCCTGCTATGCCTGGGACCACATAGTCCAACGTGTCCTTGCCTACTACCGTCAGGTCATGCAGGTCAGGTGAGGGATGTCCTACCTGGTGCCCAGGGAGATGGTGGAAAGGGCTTTATCTCCCCTCATCTCCCTACTACTACGAGGGCACGTCCATCCTAACATCGTCTCCCTGGTAGGGGGGATGGGGAACGTAGGGGCAGGAGTACTGGTGGCCAGAGGGGAGGGCCTAGCAGGGGGCATCCTCATGTGGGCTGCCAGCCTTTTCGATCTCCTAGATGGTGCCTTAGCACGCGCCACTGGGCGCCAAAGCCCCTTCGGCTCCATTTGGGATGCCGTTCTGGACAGGGCCTCAGAAGGGGCCGTCTTGTGTGGCCTCCTCTTCCATTTCAGCCAGGGAGGCGACAGGGAGGGGCTCCTTCTGGCCTTCGTGGCCGCCGTATCCTCATTCATGGTTAGCTACATCCGGGCCCGAAGCGAGATAGTGGGAGTGAGGTTAACCGAAGGGATCATGGCCCGCCCTGAACGTGTCTTTCTCCTTGGTCTAGGCCTTATAATTGATCATGTGAAGGTAATGTTGTGGGCCTTGGTTATCTTAGCTAGCCTCACCATAGTACAGAGGCTCTTTCTGGCGTGGATCCGTATTGGAGCAAGGGAGGAAAGGCGATGATCCCCCTTAAAGAGCAGGAGATCCTCCGCCAGAAGTTCGCCCAGGAGCTGGTACACCAGGTGAAGATAGACTTCTTCACTCAGAAGGAGTTGGGCATATACGTGCCGGGCAAGGAGCCTTGCCCCACCTGTCGTCCCACGCAGGAACTATTACAAGAGCTGGCCAGCCTGACCGACAAGATAAGCCTACGCCTGCATGTGCTAGAAGAGGAGCCCGAACTGGCACGGTCCATGGGGGTGGACAGGGTTCCGGCCATCGTGTTGAGAGGCCGTGATGGGGTAGCCCTCAAGTTCTTCGGCTTCCCCGGCGGCTACGAGTTCCCCGAATTGGTGGATACGATCGTCCACCTCTCGCGAGAGGAGGCCCCTGTGCCCGAGGAGGCCCAACGCCACATCCGGCAACTCAAGCAGGATGTACTAGTGAGGGTCTTCGTTACCCCCACATGCCCTTACTGCCCCCAAATGGCCCGCGCCGCCTACGGTCTAGCTATGGTCAACCCCAAGGTCCACGCAGAAGTGGTGGAGGTATCCCAGTTCCCAGAGCTCTCCAAAAGGTATAACGTGCGCGCTGTCCCCCTCACCGTCATTAACGAGCGCGTAGCCATACCAGGGGCCATACCGGCCAAAGTTCTGGCCGAACAAATTGTAAAGGTAGCATCCCAAACTCTGACGCGCACCCCTACCAGCTCGGGCGAGTCCTCCCCCGTGGAGGGAGAGCCAAAGGCAGGCGGCCTCATCCTGCCCTAAGGAGGCGCTGCAAGCTCCAGGCCCCCATCAGAATCCCTATGACTGCCGCAGCACCGGCCCCTATCAACGGCCATGGCACTCCATCGGCCCTTGGGGGGGTACGCCACGCCTCCTCACCCAGGCCCTGAGGCTGAGGCGTAGGCCAGACTACCGGCGGCAGACCGAGCCAGGCGCGCCACTCGTCCTCCAGCTCGCGGAGGCCTATGCCATATACCTCCCTTAGGGCATCGTTCATTAGCGATCCCCTCTTCAAGACGGAGAAAAGCTGGGCAAACTTCTCCTCGCCATAGGTGGAGATGAGATACGACACCACCGACCAAGCCTGGCCATAGAAGAGCTCTACCAGGGAGGGGTCACCAGGAGGGCTAGCAAGGGATGGTAGGGGTATAAGGGAGTCACGGGCTACGGCCCGCTCCAGGGCGAAGCGGAAGCTACCAGGGCTTTTTTGCACATACACGGCCGTCCCCTCGTCCAGCCATGCAGGGATGGAGCCGAAGGGGGTGTCACCCGCTACGGCCGTAACGATGTGGGCCAACTCGTGGCGAAGGGTATCCACATCTCTAAGGCCCGCCAATAGCAACGTATCGTCGGCCACCTTTGTCCCTAAGGTGATGACTTGCCTCTCGAAGGTCTCGCTCCGGGGCATAAGGGCAGGGGCCATATCCTGAGGGCTCCGGTAGACCCACACATGGACGTTGAATGGCACCTCAACCTTGAGCAAAGCCTGGAGCTCCTCTAGCGCCTCGTGGGCCAGGCGGAGAAAGGCCTTTGCATCCCCTTCTGTCCCCTCGTACCAGTGGATTGTGAGCTTCCCCTCCGCTAAGGATCTGAAGGGGAAGCGGGGATCTTCATAAAGGTAGGTAGCGGTGGGAGTGACGAGGGCGTGACCCTCCTCATCTGTCACCTCCCACCAGTAAGTGATGCGGGCCCCGGGATGGAGATAGGTTTGGGGCCATCCTAAAAGGTAACTGGCCTCAACTATCGCCCCCGGCTCAAAGGGGGGGCTCACCACCCCAGGGATGCCCCGGGGCGAGACCTGGTAGTGGAGGCGAACCTCTTTCACCGGAACGTCTGCAGCCAGACGCAGCCGAAAGAGGACGCCCTTGGGGAAGGCGTTTTCCACCTGATCCTGGACATGGAAGACCTGCTGGGGCCCGTGCTCTATAAGGCCTAAGCTGAAAAATGCTATCGCCAGGGCGCAAAAGAGGGGACGGGCTATCATCTTTGGTTACGCCCCAGTTGTGACTTGAGGTAAGACTTTATGAAGACGTCCAGCTCCCCGTCTAGGACAGATTCGGCGTCTGAGACTTCTACCTCGGTGCGGTGGTCTTTCACCAGCTTATACGGATGAAGGACGTAGGAGCGCACCTGGCGGCCCCACTCGGCAGGGACGTGTTCCCCCTTAAGGCGGGCCCGCTCCTCTTCCTGACGTTCCATTTCCAGCTGCAGGAGCCGGGCCCGCAAAAGCCTGAGGGCCGTTTCCTTGTTGCGCTGGAGAGAGCGTTCGTTCTGACAGGAGACGGTGATCCCCGTAGGGATATGGGTTATGCGTATGGCAGTCTCGTTCTTTTGCATGTGCTGGCCACCTGGTCCGCTGGAACGGAAGGTCTCTATCTTTAGGTCTTCAGGGCGTATCTCCACCTCAGTAGGCGTCTCCACCTCGGGCAACACCTCAACGAGGGCGAAGGATGTGTGGCGGGCATGGGCGGCATCAAAGGGCGATAGCCGCACAAGGCGATGCACCCCCTTTTCAGACTTCAGGTAGCCATAGGCATAGGAACCTGAGATCTCTACCGTGGCGCTCTTGATCCCCGCCTCCTCCCCCCTCAAGATGTCGACGATGTGGGTGGTGTAACCGTGCCCCTCGGCCCAACGCAGGTACATGCGTAGGAGCATCTCCGCCCAGTCCTGGGCATCGGTGCCCCCCGCCCCAGCATGGATGGAGAGGACAGCATCCCTACGGTCGTAGGGGCCAGAGAGGGCCAAAGATAATTCCAGCTCCTCTAGCCGCTCTTTGAGGGCATGGGCCTGCTGAAGCACCTCTTGGGCTAGTTCCTGGTCCCCCTCGGCCTCGGCCAAGGCCAATATTTCGGCCAGTTCATGAGCCTCGCCCTCCAGGCTGCGCCAAGTTTGTACCTGCTCCCTAATAGCTGCAAGGCGCTTCATCTGCATCTGGGCCCTTTGAGGATCGTCCCAAAAGGAGGGTAGGGCGCTCTCTCCCTCTATAGCCTCGGCCTCTTGCTCTAGGCGCGGGATGTCAAAGACGGTCTAGGACCTCGTCGAGCCTTTCCCTGATAGCTAAAAGGATCTCCTTCGCCTCTTCCATAGCGATTACCCCCTGTCTCTAGTTTATCAGAGGGAGCTGAAGAGATGGGCCTGGTAGGGCGGCTGGTGGGCCCTTTTCCCCTTGGACAAGAGGTCGGCTATCCGCAGAGGCTCAGGCAGACGATGGCCTCGCACGAGCCTGAAAGCCCACTTCCCTGCCTCTTCCAAGCTTATGAGGTGTCCCGGGGAGACGTATATGGGCGCTGCACCCTCTTTGGTGCGCAACGCTATCCCTATCTTGTCCCCCCGGTCATATAAAAAGGTCCATCCCCCTGCATTTTGGGGCACTGGGCCATGGTAGCCACAGAGGCGGGACTTGGCACAACCGATGGTGGGCACCTGCAGCATGAGGCCCAGGTGGCAGGCGATGCCGAAACGACGTGGGTGTGAAAGGCCATGGCCATCCACCAGTACCAGGTGTGGCGATACCTCTAGCTGAAGGAAGGCCTGGGTCAGCACCGGCACCTCTCGGAAAGCAAGTAGGCCAGGTATGTAAGGGAAACTCACTTCACCCTCCACCACTACCTGGGCCCTTAGCTGGAGATCAGGATAAGACATCACAGCTATAGCCCCTCTAGCCCTGCCCTCAGCGGTGAAGGCCAGGTCGGCTCCAGCAACGTATTGCACAACTTCCGGCGCGCCTTGGGCCACTACGTGGCGTGCCAACTCCTGCTGAAGGCGCATAGCCTCCTGGGGGGAGAGATCCCAAGGATGCAACTGACGCACGCGCACCGGACTAGCACCCGCCAGGAAGGGCTATAGAGAGGCGGCGCAACGCCTCTAATGTCTCCCGCCGGCCCAATCGTGCCCGTTCTACTGCCTTACGTAGGGCCTCCACCGTCCTGTCATAGGTGGCCTTATCCACGGGGTAGGGATGCCCGTCCTTGCCCCCGTGGGCGTAGGCATAGCGGGCAGGATCACGGCGAGAGGCAGGCACCCCGTAGATGAGCTCGCTAGCCAAGGCGAGGGCACGAATGGTGGCTGGGCCAACCCCCTCGACACCTAAGAGGGCCTCAAAGTCTTGGGGCTGGGCCTCGTAGGCCTTCCTCAACCCTGCCTCCAACCTCCGGAGATCGGTGTCCTCTGGGGTGAGATGATGTCGGGAGGGCATTTCTAGGGTGGCAACGGCTTGAAGGTCTTTCAATATCTTGTGTCCTACCTCTCGCGCCAGTAGAGCGCTCAGGTGGCGGGCAGGGCCCGATTCCAAGGCCACCAAATTGAGCGCCTCCCCTACGTTCTCAGAGACGATATCGGCGTGGGGCTCGCACACCAAGTCCTGCACCTTCTCCCCTAGCCAGTGATAGCGGCGGGCGTAACGGCGCTCCACGTTCATCCCCTGCTGCACGACGGCCCACGCTCCACTAGGCGTGAAGAAGAAGGCGTGATGGTACAGCTGGTAGCCGTCCTGAAGGGCTGCCGAGTCCACCTTGGCCGCCATTCGGGAGGCGTAGACCAGCGGCCCAGGGGAGAAGGAAAGCTGCTCAGCCCAGGCTTCTATCTCATGGGGCGTCTTGCGGGAAGTTCGCCCTTTTCCCCCGGCTACAAGGATGCCACCATCCTTCCCAAGCCCCCGCAAACCCTCCTTGATGGCAGCGCACACTACCGTCGTGAGGCCTGAGGAGTGCCAGTCGAACCCTAAAAGACAACCCAACGCCTGGAACCAGAAAGGGTCGGATAAGCGGCACAATACCTCCTGGGGCCCAAACTCCTCGACAAGGGTCAACACCACATACCGGGCGAGACGGGACATCCTTTCGAAAAGCCAAGGCGGGGCAGCACCTCCATGAAGGGGAAGGTGGGCGATGCCTGTGCGAGGCATATCTATACCTCACTTATGCCCAAAGCTTGCTTTTGGGCCATCTCCACGGTGTTGTATAGGACCATGGCTACCGTCATGGGGCCCACTCCCCCCGGTACAGGGGTGATAGCCCCGGCCACCTCCTTCACCGCCTCGAAGTCCACGTCGCCTACCAGACGGCGCCCACTCTTGCGTCCAGGGTCAGGGATCCAGTTGTTGCCCACGTCGATGACTACTGCCCCAGGTCGCACCATATCAGCGGTGATGGCCTTGGGCTGGCCCATCGCTGCTATTAAGATTTCGGCCTGGCGGGTAAAGTAGGCCAGATCACGGGTGCCAGTGTGACATACGGTAACGGTAGCATTGGCCCCCTCGCGTTTCTGCATAAGGATGGCTGCTAGGGGCTTGCCCACAATATTAGAGCGCCCACATATGACCACGTGCTTACCCTCGGGCCGATAGCCCGACCGCAACAGTAGCTCAACCACTCCCTTAGGGGTGCACGGCTGTGGACATGGCTCCCCCCTTAGGAGGCGCCCCATGTTTAAAGGTGTAACCCCGTCCACGTCCTTCTCGGGTGAAATGGCGCCAATAACCTTCTCTTCGGACAAATGACTGGGCAACGGCAGCTGGACCAATATGGCATGAAAGCGATGATCTGCATTGAGACGAGATATGAACTCCAGTAGCTCCTCCTGAGTAATAGACCCAGGGAGATGGAACGTCTCCGTATAGATGCCTGCGTCTTGGGCTGCCTCCCCCTTGGCCCGCACGTACGAAAGGGAAGATGGGTTGTCACCCACCAGCACAAAGGCCAGGCCTGGCACTATCCCCAGGGCCTTAAGCCTCTCCGCCCGCTCCCGCACTTCCTGCCGTACCTGGGCAGCAATGGCCCGGCCATCAATGATTTGCGCCGTCATGTTCCAGAGATAAGCTCCAGAAGCACCCCATTGAAGCTCTTGGGATGGACGAACCCGAAGCGGGCCTCCCCAAAGCGCCTAGGTTCCTGATCGATGACGACAGCCCCCTTGCCTTGCAGCTCCTGCAGGGCCTGTTTGCAGTCTTCCACTCGGAGGGACAAGAGCATGATCCCCTCGCCTCGGCGATCCAAGAACTTCTGCACTTCTGAGTCGGGCGAGGTGGGCTCCATAAGCTCTATGATCGTCTCCCCCACCTGAAACTGGGCCACGTTGATCTTCTCCCCTTCCTCGTCGCGGTAGCGGCGGGCCACCTGTAGGCCCAACATCGCCTGCCACCGCTCTACAGCTGCCTCCAAGTCCCTAACAGCAATGGATATATGGTCTACCTTCTCCACCTTCATGCATAACCACCCCCAGACTCAAACTTTCTCGTAGTCTGTCTTCACTACCTCCGTGCCATCGGGCAGACGCTCTACGCGGTAGTCGGCGAAGATATGGGGGGCCTCCCTTTGCATGATGCGCAATATCTTCAAGGCCACTTTTCTTATCTCGGCGTCTGCCCACTCAGAGCCCCGCAGCTCGATGAAGTGCCGTAAGGCCCTCGCATTGGCAGTGACGAAAATTATGGTCTCAGTGGCGTTGGGCAAGATAGAACGGGCAGCCTGCCTGGCCAACTTCCGCCGCAGCGTCCTATCAGGCACGTCCTTGAACTTCTCCGAAAGGATCTCTACTAGCTCTACATAGGCCCGCTGGGCCGTCTCCACAGCACGCAACCAAACCTGGTGGGCCCTTTCGTCTTCAGCGATGACGTCTGGCTCCACGAAGGCCGCATCAGATTCGTCTACATAGCGCTGAGAGAGCTGGGAATACCCCCACCCTGCCCGATGCCGTACCAGCTCATGGGAGAAGGAGCGCGAGACGCCAGCGATGATGAAGTTCCAAACGGCATGCTCCAGCACCGATCCATGCCGCTGGGATATGAGGTTGCCAATGTACTCAGCGTTGCTTCTGCGCCCCTTGCCAAAGGATAGATAGCATACCCGCCCCCCCGCTTCCACTAACCTCTCGGCCCCTACCTCTGTGTCCGTCTCCCAGGTAAGGCCATAGTCAGAAAGGAAACGCTGGATGTCCTCTTCGTCCACATGCTGGCGACCTACAAGGTAAACTCGAGGCTCCCGAACTATGCGCATGCTCCGCCTCCCCTGCATTATACCATGGAAGGTGGGGCGCAGGGGCATACTCTTTTTCTCATCTTCACCCTGGCCCAATCCTGCCGTAACATTTCCGTAGCCTAGAGTACACAAGGAGGGGCCATGAGCCAGGAGGAAGTGGAGCGGGCTGTCCACCGCTTTTCCAAGGCGGTCCTCACCATGGACATAGGCCAGCTCATGAACGACCTCAGCCCTGAGGCCATGGTTAAGCTCCAGGCAGCCGCTGGAGCAGGAATGGCCGTCCAGATACAGGGCTATGAGGTGCTCTCTCTGCGTCAGGAGGGGCAAGACTGGGTAAGTGAGGTGAAATATCTGGGGCCTACTAATTTCACCGCCCGCTTCATTTGGCGCCAGATGGGAGGGGACTGGAAGATCGCCGACGCTGATGTCCTGTCCACTGAGCCAGGGGGTAGCTAAAGGGCCCTCAGCGGGGGCGCTCCCACAGGGTATGATAAGAGCCGCCACCACGGATGGCGGCTATAATCTCTCGCCTTTCCTCTTGGAGGAGCTGACGATAGACCTCCTCTGCCTGGGGCGCCATCTCCTCGCCCCCCAAGCTTATCAACCTGCTTACGATGATGTCCCATAGGCCCGACTGGCGAAACGTCTCCAAAGAAGTCCTGTGCCACATCAGGGCGACGATGCGATCGGGCAGTGGGAAGCGAGGGCGCAGGCGCTTGAGGCTTTTATATCTTTCCTCTAAGGATGAGGCCTTAGGCACTACCGCTATAAAGGGGCCTTCCGAGGCGCTAGTGCGGAAGTCTACTAGCAGCCTCTTGTCCAAAGCAGCGAACCGCACCACTAGGACCTCAGCCTCTTGTATGGCCTGGGTCGCCTCGTCCATATCCAAGCCGTAGTCGTCCATCGGCTCCCCCTCGCTCCACCTGGACAGCTCTACAAGACATTTTCCCACCAGGAGCCCAGGGTTACAAGGAGAAGAGGGCGATAATTGACCGCCCCCAAGGCCGATGCTAGCCTGATGAATGCCCGGAGGTGCTCGCTTTGGCGGTCATAAGGGTAGCCCTGGCCCAAATAGACTCGGCGGTGGGCGACTTGGAAGGAAACGTCCAGAAGATCGTCCATTACATCCGCCAGGCCCAGGATCTGGGGGCCGATCTGGTAGCCTTCCCCGAGCTGGCCATCCCAGGCTACCCCCCTGAAGACCTTGTGCTCCGGCTGAGCTTCGTCCGGGACAACGTATACGCCCTCCAAGAGGTTGCCCAGGCCTGTAAAGGCATTACCGCCGTAGTGGGCTTCATCGATCAGCCTTCGGCCCGGGGCGAGCTAGACGACGACGTATATAATGCCGCAGCCATAATTAGCGATAAGCACCTAGTTAACGTCTACCACAAGCAGCGACTGCCCAACTACGGGGTTTTTGATGAGGTCAGATATTTTCAAGCTGGCAGAGATTGTCCTGTCTTCACCCTGGGGCCAATAGGGATCGGCGTAAACATCTGCGAAGATATCTGGTATCCTGGCGACCCTACCCGCAGCCAGGCCCTAGCTGGTGCCCAGGTGATCATCAACATCAACGCCTCCCCCTACCACATGGGTAAGTACCACCTGCGAGAACGGATGATCAGCACCCGCGCCTCTGACTATGCTGTGGCCATCTGTTACGTCAACATGGTGGGAGGCCAGGACGAGCTGGTGTTCGACGGTGGGAGCATGGTGATAGATGCCCAAGGGCGCCTTCTGGCCAGGGCCCCCCTCTTTGAAGAAGAGCTTCTCGTATGTGACATCGACGTGGCCGATATTATGGGCCTACGCCTGCGAGACCCCAGACGCAGGCTAGAGCGGCTCCAGGCCCAGACCTTGGCCACCAAGATTGCCTTGCCCCTTGGGAGGGGGGAAGATAAGAAGCCCCCCATCTCTCCCCAAATCGTCCCCCTCCCAGGTGTAGAGGAGGAGGTCTATCGGGCCTTGGTGTTGGGGACCCGCGACTACACCCTGAAGACGGGCTTTCAGAAGGTGCTGGTGGCCATGTCTGGGGGGATCGATTCTAGCCTGGTCACCTGCATCGCTGTGGATGCGCTGGGGCCTGAAAACGTCACTGGCATAAGCATGCCTTCCCGTTACTCCTCTGAGGCCTCGGTGCGGGATGCACGGGAGCTGGCCCAAAACTTAGGCATCTCCTTCTTAGTGATCCCCATTGAGCCCGCTCACCAGGCCTACCTAGACATGCTGGCAGAGGCCTTTGCTGGCACCCCACCAGGAGTGGCAGAGGAGAACATACAGGCCCGTATCCGGGGCAACATCATCATGGCCCTCTCCAACAAGTGGGGCGCTTTGGTTCTCACCTGCGGCAACAAATCGGAGATGGCTACTGGCTATGCCACCCTCTACGGTGACATGGCAGGAGGGTTCGCCGTCATCAAGGACGTGCCCAAGACCTTGGTGTACCGCCTGGCACGATACCGTAACTCCCTCAGCCCCGTCATCCCCGAGAACGTCTTTATCAAACCGCCATCGGCCGAGCTACGGCCTGGGCAGGTAGACCAGGATACCCTCCCCCCTTACGACGTTTTGGATGCCATCCTGGAGGCATACGTAGTGCAGGAGAAGAGCCCAGAGGAGATAGTAGGCAGTGGCTTCCCTTGGGAGACGGTGGCTAAGGTAGTACGGATGGTGGACAGGAACGAATATAAGCGGCGACAGGCGCCCCCAGGGATCAAGATAACCCCCAGGGCCTTCGGACGTGATTGGCGCCTGCCCATAGCCAACCGCTACCACGGACTATGACCATGGACGAGATCAAGGCTATCTTCTTCGACTTCGGTGGCGTCATCGCCCGTCTAGACCGAGAGCAAACGCGGGCCTTGGAGGAACGATATGGGCTGCCCAGGGGGGGCCTCCTAGAGGCCCTCTACGGCATACCCGAATGGCGGGAGGCAGAAACTGGTCGCTTGCCTGAGGAGGAATGGATAAAGGCCGTCCTTAGCGCCCTGGAGAAGATGGCTGGCCGTCCCATCCCGCAGATCCAGCAGGAATGGCAAGTGGTATGGCGCCAACTGGATGAGGACGTGCTAGCGCTGGTGCAACTGCTACGGGAACGATACCTAGTGGGCATCATCTCCAACTCTACTCCCCGGCTGGAAAGGGATATCCTTACGGCCAACGGTATCGACGGCCTATTCCATCTGGTGATCAACTCCTCCCGGGTAGGGATAGCCAAGCCGGATCCGCGCATCTTCCTCACCGCTTGCCAGCGGGTAGGCCTTCCTCCACAAGCGTGCGTCCACATAGATGACCTTATCCAGAACGTGCAAGGGGCCAGGGAGGCAGGCTTCCACGCCATCCTCCACCGTGGCGACCTGACCACCACCGTCTTGGCCCTCAAAGGGCTAGGGATACAAGTCTAACTGTCCCCTCTGGCCAAAGCCAAAAGCCTCTCTGCCAGCTCCAAACAGCGGGGCACCTCCTTCACCTGGAAACGCCACTTTTCGGGGATAGAGCCTAGGCCATACTGGGCGCCTAAAAGGGCGCCTGCCACTGCCGCGTTAGTATCGGTGTCCCCTCCCATATTGACCAAGGCGATAATGGCCTCTGCCCAGTCGTTAAAATTCCACCAGGCCCAAAGGGCGCACTCCAAGGTGTCTAGGACGAAGCCTGTGGGCGAGAGCTCTTCCCTTGACTTGGAAGGGACCCCCTCTACCCGCTCCAGTAGCTCATAAGGGGCATGGGCCATCACCTCCATGGCGAAGGAAAAGGCGGAGAACTTGTCGTAGCCGCGAAGGACGCGCGACAACACGCAATTGAAGAAGGCACAGGAGTAGCAGGCCAGAGGATGAGGATGGGTGATCTGGGAAGAGAGATGACTAGCCTCCAGGAGTTGCGCCAGGTCATTAGCGTATCGCATAGCCACAGGCGCACACCTCATCAGAGACCCATTGCCCGCCGTGAGGGGTTGATAACGACGCTCCACTTCTGCTGTAGCCTCCTGCCACGACATTCCCGCCTCCATGAGGGACAAGACGCGCCGAGTATGGGTTCCTATGTCGGGGGGGCAGCTACTATACCACTCCAACAGCCGTCGGGCCACATCGTCGGCGTCTAGGTAGCCTCTCCCCACCAAGCTTTCAGCCAAGATAAGGGCCTGGGCAGTGTCATCGGTAGTGTAGCCAGCGGGGAGCCAACCGTCCTTCAGGTCGACGATGCGGCCAAAAAGGCGCGCTACCTCCTCTTGGCTCAGCCCTTCAGCTGGCATGCCTAGAGAATCACCTACTGCCAGCCCTACCAGACATCCCTGGAAGCGCTCTAAGTCCATTTCACTCCTCCTGGGGCTGAGCTAAGAAACGGCCCCAGATGGCCCGCCACAGGTCGCGGTAGAGGCGAAGATCGCGACGCCCTACAGCTAGGATGTGCCATCCTGGCCTTCCTGAGACCACCCTGTACCAGACGATGTTGCACATTAGGCCCAACACATACGCCAACGTAGAGGACAAAGCTGCCCCCTCCACTTCAAGCCAAGGGATGAGAAGCAAGTCTAAGATTATTGTAGCCACCAGGGCGATACATATGGAGACAGTATTGAGGATGGCCCTACCCTGGCTGAATAGGTAACTCCCCAAAACCATAGAGACCCCAGCCGCCACGCCCCCAGGCAGCAGGATGATGAGGGGCCTATGGGCATTCAAAAATTCCCGGCCAAAAAGTAACCTAATAGCCCAAGGGGAGAGAAAGGCCAACCCTAAGGCAGCTACACCCATAACCATCAGGACGTTGCGCCCAGCAGCCAAAGCCAATTCCCCCGCTTCCTCCCTCTTCATGCCGCTAAGTCGAGGCGACAGCACCACCACCACGGCCGACGATATCCACCATAAGCTCTCGCTGAGCCCTACCGCTACCGTATATTGGCCCACAGCGCCCTTGCTAACAAAGGCTGCCACCAAGTAGTGATCAAGGCGGTAGTTCAAGAACTGAGCCAGGTTCCCCAGCTGGCTCTGTACTCCGTAACGGATCTGGTCTTTGAGGGCGAAAAGCAAAGCTCCCACCACCCCCTCCCATCGCCAGCGATGGGGCGCCAAAAGGAAGAGGGTGACCACGTCGGCCATGGCGAAGGAAGCGATCCAGGCCCCTAGGATGCGGCCCACCGTCAACTCGTCTATCGCCCAAAGGGCGGCACTTGCTGTTACAGCCGCCAGCCCCTGAGAGACGGCCACCCCAGCCAGGGCACCAAACCTTCTTTGGCCCTGCAGAAAGGACGTAAGGAAAAGATAGGCCACCACCGTAGGCACGGCGGGCACGTACAGCCAGTACGCCTTGCCCCCCACGAAAGCCCCTGCCCCTCTAAGCCAGTAATGGGTCAGCGCCCCAACAACGACCAATCCCACTCCTAGGGCCCACACCAAAGCGCTAGAAAAGAACAACGTGCTCGGCTGATAGGGCCCCTTGTTAAGGTAATAGACGTTGGCCCATCCCACACCGAGGCTGAGAATGCCTCCCGCCACCAGCACCGAGACGTAGAACAAGGAGTAAGTGCCCAGCCCTTCCTCCCCCAACCCTTGGGCTAACATGGCCCTTAAGGCAAAGGCGAGGCCATAACTCGCTACCTGAGAGAAGAACACTATATTCACATGGGCTAAAAGCCTACTTGGGCTGCCCGTTTCCCTCTGCATCAGGCTCAAGAGTAACACAATAAAGGCGCAAGGCCTTGTAGACGCCCACCTCCCTGCAGCCTAAAATGAGCCTAAGGGATAGAGGGCATGGCCAACCAGCTGGAACTCTCCTTCCTGGATCAGGTGCGTGAGGATGTAGCCCACCTAGCCATGTCATACCCCTCGCGAAAGGCCCATTGCCGCTACGTCGACGTGCGCATAGCCATAGCCCAAGGGAAAGGGGCAGTAGCGGAAAACGGAATGGACAAGTTCAGCACTGAGGATTACAGTTTCTCCTTCGGGGTGAGGGCAATAGCTGGGGAAAAGCTCACTGCCACTGGTTACTTCGGCCAGCTGTTAGGAGCAGCAGATGCAGGAGAGCTCTTGAAGAGGTTGGAAGAGGCCCTAGAGCACGCCTATGACCGCGCCTTATGGAGTGCCCGGCACAAAAGCGCTGCCCGCGAAGAGTTCCCAAGGCTAGCCAGCACATTATACGACCTATCCCTTGCCCCCATAGAAATACGCCAAGACACCATCCCCGCCCAATACCAGATAGACCCCAGGGAGGTACCACTAAAGGAGGTAGCCCAGTATACTCGCCATGTCTCCCGGCAGGTCCAGGCCCTCAGCCGGGAGGTGATCTACAACTACATAGGCGCGGAGACCCACCTGGAGCGCCTCCTCTTCGTTAGCTCCGAGGGAGCTAACATCGATCAGACTTGGGCTATCACGCAAGGCACATGCTTTGTCGTGGTCCAGGGCCCTGACGCCTTCCAGGAGCTTTACGACTTCAGTGGCCATCAGCGGGGATGGGAGGTGATAACCCAGGGAGTAGATGAAGCCTTCATCCGCTATCCGAGCTTGCTGGACTTCTCATTGGCCCTTGCCAAGGACGCCATAGAGTTGGCCCACTCCCCTCCTTGCCCCGCTACCGACCAAGAAGTGGTAGTAGTGACCGACCCCCACTACAACGCCCTCGTCTGCCACGAAGTGGTGGGGCATCCATCGGAGTTGGACCGGGCCCTAAAGATGGAGACGGCCTACGCTGGCCGCTCGTGGTTCCTAAAGGACCTAAGAGATAACCAGGTGGGCCGCCAAGTGGCATCTCCCCTAGTCTCGGCCTTCTCAGACCCCACCATAGAAGGCTTCGGCCACTACCTTTACGACGACGAAGGCACCCCGGCCCGCCGGGCCTACCACATCCGCAACGGCATCTATGAAGAGTTCCTCAGCTCTCGCCAGACAGCAGCCATCTTGGGCACCACCTCCAACGGCCATTACAAGGCCACAGAGGCCTACCTCGTGCCCCTTATCCGCATGTCCAACACCGCCTTCGCCCCTGGCGACCGTGACCCAGAGGAGATCATTCGTGAAGTAGAAAGGGGATACTACGTGGTGGGGCATCGGATCCCCTCTGTAGCCGAATCGCGGGAGAACTTCCGCATCACCGCCATGAAGGTGTACGAGATAAGGGGTGGCCGGCTAGGCCAGCTATACAGAGACGGAGGCCTAATAGCTGATACTCGGGACTTCTTCATGAACGTAGACGCAGTAGGCAACGATCTCCGTCTCTTCGCCATACCCAACTGCGGCAAGGGCCAGCCTATGCAGACGAAGCGCATGAGCAACGGCGGGCCCACTATGCGCAGCAGGGCCCGCCTTAGCGGCAGGACGTAGGGGTAAAAGAAAGGAGGGCAGGCCATGACCCAACAGATAGAGCGACCCGGGGCTGTCACCTTCCGCGGTAGCCCCCTTACCCTTGTAGGGCCCGATCTCCAGGAAGGTGACCGTGCCCCAGACTTCCAGGTAGTGAACACCGATCTCCAGCCAGTGCGCCTAAGCCAGTTCGCCGGTAGACCAGTCCTCCTCAGCGTCTCCCTCTCCCTAGATACCCCTGTGTGCGATATCCAGGGCAAGCGCTTTAACGAGCTAGCCTCCCAGGTATCTTCCGACGTAGTGATGGCCAACGTCACCGTAGACCTACCCTTCGCCCTTAGACGCTGGTGCGGCGCCACCGGGGCAGACCGCATTCAACTGTGGAGCGACTACCGAGAGCACGACTTTGGCCTCAAATTCGGCGTCTTGATCAAGGAATTGCAGCTCTTGGCCCGCTCCGTTTGGATCATCGATGGCGACGGCATCATCCGCTACAAAGAGGTGGTGCCCGAGGTGACCCAGGAGCCTAATTACGAAGCGGCCTTAAATGCGCTAAGAAGGGTAGTAGGGTCATAGGGCCATGCTTCTGCCCTTAAGCGAGCTCCAGAGGGCCGCCCAAGAGGCGCTCCAGTTCCTCATGGCCCAAAAGGACGTGAGGGAGGCAGAAATCTTCGTCTCCTGTAATGGCATCCTCCACTGCCGCCTCAATTACACCTCTCACCTCCCCTGTAACGGCGTAGAAGAGCCCAAATCGGTGGCCAACTACGGGATCGGCATAAGGGTGGTGCTTCAGGCTCCTGAGGGGGAAGGCGTCCTGGTAGGTTTCGGCTCTGAGCCTAACGATATCTCCCTAGACGGGGTGCAGTTGGCCCTGGAGAAGGCGCGGAGGGGTGCTGTGGCCGACCCCGAGTTCGTTAGCCTTCCCCGGCCTACAGGTGAGATGCGCCGCCTCCACGCCTACCACGACCCGCGCATAATGGAGCTAAAGGACCAAGAGCTTGTAGACCTTGGGTGGCAGATTATACGTCAGGGCCTGAAGGCCTTTCAGAGCGCTGAACTGCTGCTGGATAGGGATCCGCAAGAGCTGGCCCTCATCTTGGGAGGGGACGTCACCGTCCTCCAGGAGAGGATGGCCATTGTGTCTAGTGCCATGCCCCACGTCCAGACAGACGAGTCCACCCTCATCCTCTCCTTCGTGACAGCTATGGTGGAGGGGGAGGCAAGCAAAGGCTCCGGATACGGTGCGGTGACCCACTGGGAACGATTCCACGGCGAAGCGGGGCGAGAGGCAGCGGAGATGGCCGTTCGCACCGTGGGGGGAGTACGTGTGCCAGCCGGCCGCTACCGGGTGGTGTTAGGGCGCCAAGCCTTTATGGACCTCCTGGAAAACCTCATACTGCCCGGCCTCTCCTTGGGTACCTGGTATGCCGCCGCTTCCCCCTTCTTGGGACAGCTGGGGAAGGAGATCGCCTCCCCCAAGCTAAACATCATCGACGACGGAGCGGCCGAGGGGCTCGCCGGCTCCAAGGGCATAACCTGTGAAGGCCTCCCTACCGGCCGCACCGAGCTTATACGCAACGGCGTACTGGTAGGCCTCCTTTGCGACTGGTATGAGTCCCAGCGCATCACTAAAGACCCTAGAGCAAAAGAGAAGTTAGGGGTGGACCCCCAGCAGTGGCGACACGCCCTCGTCCCCCGTAACGGATTTCGCTTCGCCCGTGGCGGTGGCAGACACTACGATATGCAGCCAGGGATCCATGCTACCAACGTCATCGTTCCGGGGGAGGAGGACCACTCCCAGCTCCTGCGCCTCGTAGGCGATGGCCTCTACATAGGGCGCATCTGGTACACGTATCCTGTCAACGGCCTCAGGGCTGGCGACTTCACTGCCACCATCGTGGGCGACTCCTTCGTCATCAGGGACGGACGGCTGGCCGAACCTATCCGCCCCAACACCCTGCGGATAAACGACAATATCCACAACGTCCTTCGGGGAATAATAGGCGTGGGAAGGGAGGCACGCCCCACCCTCGTGTGGGCAGCCGATGAGATCGTCTACGCCCCGGAGATAGCTGTAGAGGCCCTAGAGGTGCAGCCCATAACCCAGTTCATGGGCTCCTAGCCCTCCTCCCCCTTAAGTGGCGCCAGACAAGGGCCAATAGGAAGAAGCCCGCTGCGCTTAGAACTATACAGGCGCTAGGGGATACGTCACCGTAATAAGCCACATACAGGCCCAACACTGAAGCCAGGGCTCCCAAGGCCACCGCCATAGCCATCATGACGGGAAGGTTAGGGGCCACCAGTTGGGCCGTAGCTGGTGGGAGCACCAAAAGGGCCATCACCAAGACTATCCCCACCGCTTTAAGGCCCACCACCGCCGCCAGAGCAACCCCTACCATGAGCCCCAGCTCCACCCATGCCGCAGGAACACCCAAGGCGGTAGCCATAGGAGGATCGTACACTGTTACCAATATCTCCTTCCAGAAAAGAAGGAGGAGGGCCACCAGAGCTCCCCCTATGCCCGCCATCACCCAGATATCGTCCCATCTCACCGCCAACGGGCTGCCAAAGATGAAGTTGGCCAAGTTATAGGTATAGTTGGGACGGAGGCTGGCCAAAAGCATCCCCAAGGCGAAGGCGACGATGAACACCATCCCCACCGCCGTGTCGTGCTTAAGGAGGCCTCGCCTACTAAGGAGGGACATGATAAGGGCAGAAAGCACAGCTGCCACAGCCGCCCCCAGGTAGACGTTGCCCCCCAAGAGGAAGGCCACCGCCACCCCACCAAAGGTGGCATGAGGAAGGGCATCGCCTAAAAAGGCCACCCCCCTGAGGACCACATAGCAGCCCACCAGGGCAGCAGTAATGCTGGCCAAGGTCGTCGCTAAAAGGGCCCGCTGCATGAACTCAAGGCGCCACGGCTCTATTAGCGCATCAATCATGCTCGGCATATATTTCCCCTTCCCGCACCAACAGCAGATGCCGCTGAAAGGTCTGACGCAGCACCTCTTCTGTAAGCACCTCATGTAGGGGGCCAAAGGCCACCACCCGCCGGTTGAGAAACACTGCATGGTCAAAGTGGGTGGCCACACAAGACAGATCGTGAGTTGCAACTAAGAGGGTGCATCCCTCACGCCGTAGCCCCTGGAAAAGGTGCAGGAGCTCGTGCTGGGTGGGCGCATCCAGCCCTGCGAAGGGCTCGTCCAAGAGGAGGAGGGGGGCCTCCTGGGCCAGGGCCCTTGCCAACAAGGTACGCCTCTGCTCTCCACCAGAGAGCTCCTGAATGCGCCGTCCCGCCTTGTCAGCCATACCTACCCTGGCTAGGGCCTCCATAGCCTTAATGCGGTCAGCCTTCCCAGGACGACGTAAAACTCCTAGCTTCCCATACCGCCCCATGAGGACGACGTCTAAGACGGTGATGGGCAGGCTCCAATCTGGCACCTCTACCTGAGGCATATATCCCAAAAGGGACTTGCGAGGTGGCTGACCAAAAACGGTTATGCGGCCTCGCCAAGGCCTTTTTAGCCCTATGATGGTGCGAAGCAAAGTTGACTTCCCTGAGCCGTTAGGCCCCACAAGCCCTGCTAGACATCCCTGCTCTATGCTGAAGGAGACGGCTTCCAGGGCCACATGCCCGTTATACCCTGCCCAAAGCTCTTCCACCTCTAATGCCGATGGCCCCATCCTATCCCCCTAGACACCCCACCAGTTCTTGGGCGTTGTACTCCATAAGTTTGAGATATGACGATACCTTATCGTCCAGAGTATCAACGTACAATACGCATACCTTTATACCCACCTCTTCAGCCAGCTGAGAGAGGGCCTGATCCTCCGCTTCCAGATAGGGCTCAATGAATACCGCGGGCACCTTCTGCGAAAGGATGCGGTGGCGTAACTCGGCTAGCCAGGCAGGGGTAGGCTCTTCTTCTGGGGCGGTAACCAGGTATCCCACCTCTTCTATTCCGTAAGCATGGGCCATCCAGGAGAAGGCCCTGTGAGTAGCTACCAGCTTACGCCTCTCCACAGGAATGCCAGCTATCTGCTGGCGAACCCTATCGTGTAGCTGTCTCAGCTCCTCTATATAGATGGCGGCCCTCTGACGATATTCATCTGCCCGTGATGGGTCAACCAGGGACATCGCCTCGGCTATACGCTTAACATATTCGGCAGCCAGCCTAGGATCGAGCCATAGATGGGGGTCGACGTTCTCACCGCCTGGGGCCACCTCTTGCCCCAATATCACTAGCACCGCCTGGGCGCTCTTGTTAGCCTCTATCACGCCCAAGAAGGAGCCCTCCAGCCCTAAGCCGTTGGCCACGATCAGGTCGGCCTCGGCCACTACCCGCGCCACGGAAGGCGCCACCTCAAAGGTGTGAGGGTCGGCCCCTGCAGGGATGAGGCTTTTCACCTTAACCTGGGGCCCCGCTACCTGCGCCGCCAAATCGGCCAAAATGGGGGTGGTGGCTACCACCCTCAACCCGTCATCCGTTTTCTGCACACAGCCGCTAGTGATACATAGTATCACTAACGGCCCAACAAAAAAGGCGAGGATCGATTGCAATCTGCTTGGCATCCTATCTCCCTCCTTCTGGCCGTACGGCCTCGCCACAGTCGCGACAGCGGCCGTACATCTCCAGCACATCCCTTTCTACTTGGTATCCCGTGACTCGAGCGATCTCTTTGGTCATGGTGGTAAGGAAGCAGTGATCCAGGTCCTGGACCCTACCGCATCTTACGCACACCAAATGATGGTGGTGCCTGCGAATGTCAGCGAGGCGATAGCGTAGGTGGCCGTCCTCCTGCATAACGCGGCATAAAAGGCCTAGTTTGGAAAGTAGCCGCACCGTGCGGAAGACGGTCGCCCTGCCTACGCCTGGCAACTGCTTCACCACTTCCTCCACCGCGAACTGCCTTCCCTGGGAAACTATAACCGCCAGGATGGCCCGCCGGGAGGGGGTGATCCTGAACCCACGCGCAGCGATGGTTTCCTCCAGCTCTTCTACTACGCCCATGGTTACCGTTGCTCGCCCAGCCTGTCCATTATGTCTGCTACGGTGAGGACGTGCCCCGTGTATGAGGTGGGCTGGGAGGCTAGCCACACGAGAGCATCGGCCACCTTTTCTGGCCTCTCCCAGTCCGAATAGTCCAGGTCAGGGTTGAGGAAAGTCCAGCCCTCAGTAACCACATTTATCTCTATGCGCAGGCAGTTGACAGCCACCCCCTTGTCCTTCACCTCCAGAGCCAAGCCGCGGGTGAACTGCTCGATAGCCGCCTTTGCTACCGAGTAGGAGAGAAGGCCCCTGGTCACAGCAGCATCTACCGCCACCGCCCCTGACGAGACGTTGATGATCTTGCCTGTACCACGTTCCACCATGTGGGGGAGGAAGGCTTTAGTGCACAGGACGGAACCTCGTAGGTTCACGTTGATGACAAGGTCCCAACGCCTAATAGGGGTATCCAGGAAAGAGGCGGGATAGCTCACGCCTGCGTTGTTGATGAGGATGTCCACCCTCCCAAATTCCGAGAGGACGCGCTGGGCCAGGTTCGCCACATCGTCTTCATCGGCCACGTTGCAGGGCACAGCTATGGCCCTGCCCCCTGCCTCGCCGATGAGCCTAGCCGTTTCATCTATGGTTCCAGGGAGCTTAGAGGCACCTCCCTCGGTAGAACGGGCAGTGACCACTACTGTGGCTCCCTCGCGTGCCAGGGCCAGCGCCGTCGCCTTACCGATCCCGCGCGATGCCCCTGTCACCACAGCCACTTGGTTCTCAAAGCCCATCTGCTACTCCTTCCGCAACCCTGTAGTAGCGCTACAAGGTACGTTATTATATCCCCTCGTTCAGCCTAAGTGGAGCCCGAAATACCGTCAAGGGATGGTAACTCCCTCTGCCGAGAAAGGGCCTACATGCCTTGTGGCCCTTACGCAGACCTCCTTCTGGAGAAGGTCCAAAGTAAGGGCAGATCCCGTTCTAAAACCCTCACTGTCCAGGCCCATAAGGCACTCAAAACGATGAGGGTGAGCCCTAAGAACGCTAAGACTCCTCCACCCACAGGGGATGCCAGACCAGGCACCAAATGGGCCCCTAGCCCCAGAGCTAGAAGGACCCCTCCTCCCAAAGAAGATATGATGCCAAAAGCAAACCCTACTAGGGCCGGCACCACTACTCACCCTCTATCACACACCTATAAGTGCTCACCCACCAACGGTGCCGGCCAGCTATAATGGTATACCGATCTTTCATCGGCGGCAAGGTCGGCAAGGTGCTCCTTAAAGTCCGCAACCTACACAAAGGAACATTTATAGCTGATAGAGTGCAGCTGGCAGACACCTTTTGGCGACGGTTAAGGGGCCTACTTGGGAAGAAAGCGCTAGGGAAAGGTGAGGGCCTTCTAATATCCCCAGCGTCCGCCATTCATACCTTCTTTATGGCCTTTCCCATAGACGTAGCCTTCCTAGACGAACATGGACAGGTTGTAAGGGCCCACTCCTACCTCCCACCGTTCCGCATCGCTCTAGGAGGCAGAAGGGCCAAAAGGGCTTTGGAGCTGCCTGCTGGCACCCTGGCCGAGACGAAGACCCAAGAAGGGGACTTGATAGTAATAGAGGCGAAATAAGATGGCGCGCTCGGTGGGATTCGAACCCACGACCTCAGCCTCCGCAGGGCTGCGCTCTGTCCGGGCTGAGCTACGAGCGCGCCTGGGGCCGGCCCCTATAAGTTAAGGAAACCGGCAGAGAGCTGCGCCTCCAACCTTCTTATCTACCTATGGTGCCCAGGGCGGGATTCGAACCCGCACGCCCGCAGGGGGCACTGCGCCCTGAACGCAGCGCGTCTGCCAGTTCCGCCACCTGGGCCTTTTTAACCTGTGGTGGGCGGTGCAGGACTCGAACCTGCGACCTCTTGCGTGTGAAGCAAGCGCTCTCCCACTGAGCTAACCGCCCACCTCTTCTGCCACCTTGAATTCTAGCACCCATATCTAGGCCGTCAAGAGGCCCTATCGCTCACGCCAGGCAGGGGGAAGGCACCCGCCAGCTCCCGCACCTGTTGCCTTACTTCGTCCATCACCTCCTCATCGCCCATGTGCTCCAACACCTGCACGATGAGGTGGGCGATCTGTCGCATTTCGTCTGGGCCCATACCGCGACTAGTGAGGCCAGGTGTCCCCAAACGGATACCGCTGGTGACGGCAGGAGGGCGAGGATCGTAGGGGATGGCATTCTTATTGCAGTAGATGCCTACTTCATCTAGCGCCTTTTCCGCCTCCTTACCCGTTATCCCCTTGGGCGTCAGGTCCACCAGTACCATGTGATTATCGGTCCCGCCCGTCACCAGGCGCAGGCCCTCCCTAGCCAGCTCCTCGGCCAGGGTCCGGGCATTTTCCACCACCCGCTCCTGATAGCGCCGGAAGGAGGGCTGCATCGCCTCCCAGAAGCAGACTGCTTTGGCAGCCACCACATGCATATGGGGTCCGCCTTGAAGACCCGGAAAGACCGCCCTATCTATCTTCTCAGCCAGCTCCTGCCTACAAAGGATGAAGGCCGAACGAGGCCCACGCAGCGTCTTGTGGGTGGTAGATGTGACCACATGGGCATAGGGAACAGGCGATGGATGGAGACCAGCAGCCACCAGGCCTGCGATATGCGCCATGTCCACCATGAGATAGGCGCCTACCTCATCGGCTATCTCCCGCGCCTTAGCGAAATCGATGATACGAGGATATGATGACGCCCCAACAACGATAACCTTGGGCCTATGCTCTTTCGCTAATTGGCGCATCTGGTCATAATCGATGCGCTCCGTCTCCCGCTCCACGCCATAGTGGAAGAAGCGCCAAACCTTAGAGGTGACGCTAACCCTATGGCCATGGGTAAGGTGGCCCCCCTGGTCTAGGCGCATACCAAGGGCCACGTCCCCTGGCTCCATAAGGGCGAAGTAGGCAGCCATATTGGCATCGGCACCAGAGTGGGGCTGGACGTTGGCATGCTCTGCCCCAAAAAGCTCCTTCGCCCGCCTGATAGCCAAGGACTCCACTTCGTCCATATGGCGGCATCCACCGTAGTAGCGAGCGCCTGGGTAGCCCTCTGCATATTTGTTGGTGAGGACTGAGCCCAAGGCCTCCAGCACCGCCGCCGATACGTGGTTCTCAGAGGCCATCATACCTAGGCCCCACCTTTGCCTCCCTTCCTCGCGGGCGATTATGGCCGCCACCTCCGGGTCTATGTGCTCCAAGACTCCCATAACTCTCCTCCCGGGCTCATGCCCCAGTTTAAGGGGCCTCCCCCCAGGGGGTCAACGAAGCTGCCCCTTATCTTGCTGCTGCCAGGCGAACTGGACTAGGGCCATTAGCCCTCCCGTTACCAAAGAGTGGCCCCCAAGAAGCACCGGCACCTCTGCCCTTACAAGGGCCGAGGTGAGGCGCCGAAGGCGGCCATCTTCTATGGCCCAGAACCGGCCCATGTCCGAAAGGAAGCGATCTCGCCGGGACGCCTTTACCCCTAGATGGGCCATGAGGACCCGGGTGTCGATGACGGCAGCATCACCCAGTTGATGCAGAAGGGCCGCCAGTGTCTCTTCCCCCAAGGCCTCCCATAAGAAGCCCAAAAGGGAACGAGGCTGCTGCAAACCTAAGGCTTCTAGCCCCCTCTCCTCGGCCAAAAGGCGCACCCTACAGGCGGTGTTGACCTCCAAAAACCGCCAGATGTGGCTACCCACCCTGCCAGCTACGAAGAGCTGCGCTTCGCTGTCTACCAGCACCTTTAGCAGGTCATGGTACCTTCTAGTATCTAAAGGCACCCTAGAGGCCCACCGCGAGAGGCGATAGCCAGAGGCATAGCCGGTAACCTTTAGCACCGCCACATCGGCTGGGGTATCTAGGTCGAAGACGGTAGAGAGGGTACGGGGCATCTCCCACACGGAGAGCCCGGCCTGGGCCAAGGAGCGGGCCAGGGCGTTGTCCCGTTTGGGGGGCTCTACGGATAAGAGGGAACGCGCAGGGCAGACCCCTATTAGGTCTGAGGAGTAAAGGTTATTGGTGACTGCCCTACCATCGGCCAGGGCCAAGGCCACAGCTGCCCATTCATCGGCCGAAAGGAGGGGTAGTGCGCCCCCACCCACATACACCAGGGCTTCAGGACGCCACCTTTCCACCGCCTCCTGCAGACGCAGGCCGAAGTGGAAAGGCCCCTTGGCCACCTCCACATGCACACCTGAAGGAACGGCCTCGAGGGGCTCTGGGTCAGGAGTGATTATCACTGCCCTCTCATAAGCGCCTGTGGCCAGGGCCCGTTCTAGAGAATCTAGGGTAGCTGCCCTTCTGGCCCCCTCCACAACCTGCTCCTCCCAGATAGAAGGCCATGGGCCTAAGAAGGTAAATATTAGGGGTTTGGCCATAGCTACCCTTCCCGGGCCAGCGTCAACGCCCAGACCTCCTTGGCCCCAGCCTCTAGGAGGGCATGGGCACAGGCATTCAGGGTAGCACCTGTAGTTACCACGTCGTCTATTAAGAGGAGGGAAGAGTAGTTAACGGGCCTTCGGGGTGCCACAGCACCAGCCATCTGCTGATAGCGTCTCTCCCGAGGCAAAGTAGCCTGGGGAGGCGTCCACCGCCGCCGCAGCAGACCCGGCAGGACGGGCAACCCTACTATCCGGCCCACCTCACGGGCCAAAAGATGGGCCGGGTTGTAGCCCCGTGTCCTTTCCCTCACCCAAGGAGAAGGTACAGGCACCAAGGCTTCCACCGGCGGAGCCCATGCCACTAAAAGGTGGGCCAGCGGCACAGCAAAGCACGAGGCCAACACCGAGACACCACCGAACTTGAAGGCATGGATCGCCTCTTTCACCGTCCCCTCGTAGCGGAGGAGGCTCCGCACCCCCTTATAAGCAGGAGCCGAGCTGGCACAGCGGGAACAAAGCCCCCCTCCCCTCCACTCCTGCCAACAAAGGGGGCAGCGAGGAGGCACAGCCCGAGCCATCCCATCGATACAGCGTGAGCATAGTGCCTTACCATCCTGCCCACATCCTAGACACGACGATGGGAAGAGGATCTCCAAAAGGGAGGGTAAAAGATCTCTTAAGGCCACAGGGCCATGATAACTTCCCGCCCCTACCATATCAACGCCAGAAGGGGACCGCCTTGATGCCTCTACCCTTGGCCCTTACACTGGAAGCCGATGAAGGCGAGGGTCCTCCTTTTCGCCCGTCTGCGAGAGCTGGCCGGTACCGCCCAGGTGGAGGTAGAGGTAGGGGAAGGGCTACCTGCCCAAGAGGTGTACCGGCGGGTGCAGGAGATGTTTCCCGCCCTCGCCTCCTGTGAAATCCCTGTCGCATTCGCCGTCAACGCCCGATATGTAGGCCCTCAGCATCCCGTAGGGGAGGGTGATGAGGTGGCCATCATCCCGCCTGTGGCGGGGGGAGGTTAGCGATGCTCTTCCGCGTAACACCCCAGCCCCTAAACGTTGAGGAGTCTATAAAGGCCGTAAGCCACCCCAGCACTGGGGCAGTGGTCGTCTTTCTTGGGGTGGTGCGAGGCCACAACTTGGGCCGCCGGGTCATTCAGCTCCACTACGAGGCGTACAGCGAAATGGCCCAGAAGGTGATGGAGGAGCTTGCCCAAGAGGCACAAGAGCGCTTTGGCCTTAAAGATGTAGCCATTCTGCATCGCATAGGTACCCTCCAGGTGGGCGATATCTCCTTAGTAGTAGCGGTCTCATCACCTCACCGGAAGGAGGCCTTCCGGGCTGGAGAATGGCTAGTGGACTGCCTTAAGGAGCGGCTACCCATCTGGAAGAAGGAGGTGTTCGAAGGGGGGGAGGAGTGGATAGAGGGCACACTTCCTCTGACCGGGTAAGGTAGGGTGTCGTATTGTTTTCCGCCCCCAAAGCCCAACTTCTGCCCACATTGCGGCCTCCCTCTGGAGGAACGTTACATCCCAGAGGAGGGAAGGGAGAGGCTAGTCTGCGCCCAGGGGCACATCTTCTACCTAAACCCCAAGGTGGTCGTCAGCGTGGTGGCGGTAAGGGAGGGCCGTGTCCTCCTCCTGCGCCGAGCCATCGAGCCGCGCCGAGGTTACTGGACGTTGCCAGGAGGGTATATGGAAATCGATGAGTCGGTGGAGGGCTGCGCCTTAAGGGAAACCCACGAAGAGACAGGCCTTAACGTGCGGTTGGCTGGGCTCCTTACCATCCTCTCGCGGCCTGCCCCCACAGGGCCGGGGATCGTCTCCATAGTCTTCTGGGGGGAGACGCAAGATGGGGAGCTCCACATAGGCCCTGAGGTGTTGGAAGCGCGCTTCTTCAGCCCCCAAGAGATACCCTGGGACGCCCTAGCCTACGATACGGTTAGAGAGGCCCTCAGGACATATTTGGCCAAACAGAAAGAACTGGGAGCCCATCCCCCCACTTCCACCTAGCCTTTGGCCTGGTAGCCCCTCTCCCAGAAGTCGAAGTAGCCCATAGGCAAGACGGTGCTCACTTGGGGATCGGCCAGACGCACCCGCACCTTAGGGTCTAGGGCAGCAGCGACGAGGTTGGTGGTGAAGACGGTAGGCAACAGGTAGTTGTAGCGGTAGTTAATGAGCTGGAAAAGCTTCTCCTGGGCCCAGGGGGTGCTAGAATGTTGGCCCAAGTCGTCCAAGATGAGGTAAGGGATCGCCCTTACCGCCTCAAAGGTGTCGTCGTAGGGCCAGTGATGACGGGGATCAAAGGTAGAGCGCAGATAGTCCAAGAGGTCAGGCACTACCAAAAAGAGGACAGCTTTCCCCTCTTGGCGCCAATAATGGCCTATGGCCGCCGCCAACCGGGTCTTGCCGGTGCCAGGCCTTCCCACCAATACCAAAAACCCCTTGGGGTCACGAGCATAGGCCCGGGCCTGGCCCACCGTCCGCTTAAGGATACGCTGCTCCTCCCCGTCACGGGTGACTACCGACGGATCGAAGCGGCTGAAGGTGAGGCCCCGAAGAAGAGGGGCAGATAAGAGGTCTATCTGCTTGAGGCCTTCTGGTAAACCGTCCCCCAAAGTGACGATGCGCGACCTGTAAGGCGACTCCAGTCTGGTGCGGAGGCGCGGATCTAAACGGGACAAGGGGACAGCGAGGGTGACTACGGTGGCCAGACGGGCAGAATACCTATGGTCGATGAGCTGGAACAGCTTCTCTTCTGCCCAGGGAGTGCTCTGCTGGCCCCCCAAGTCGTCTAAGACCAGCAAGGGTACAGAGCGCAACTGCTCTAAGAGCTGGTCGTACCCCGTCTCCGCCTCGGGACGGTAGGCGGCACGCAGGTGGTCTAGAAGGTCAGCCACCCCTATGAACAGGGCAAGGATCCCCCGCTCGATACACAGATTGGCTACAGCAGCAGCCAAAGAGGTCTTCCCGCTGCCACTGGGGCCAGTTATCACCAGGAACCCTTCGGGGCCTTCAGCGAAGCTACGGGCCTCTTCTAACGCCCGGGCATAGGCGGAGCCCCTTTCTTGGGCCTCTAGCTGTTGAAAGGTGACCCCCAAGTAATGGCGTAGGTTGGAGAAGCGCTGAAGGCGCTGGCGCCTGGCCTCCTCGTCTTCCTCAAGGGTGCAGCGGCAGGGGAAGGCCTTGCCGAAATCGGGATGGCCCAGAGGGACAGCCTTGCGCACTAGCCCTGCCCCGCCACAGTGAGGGCAGACAGCTTCCTCCCCAACCTCAGGATGGCCTTGCAGCTCCCCCTTTCCCCCGACGATATCGCTCCTCCAGCCAACGGACTTCATCGAGCCCAGAACTTCGTCTAGGCGCTTCATCTATCCCTTCCTCCTCCCATCGCCTGAGGATGGCCTTGATGTAGCTCCAACTCCTTTTGTTATGTTCTACCGCCTCCCGGAAGGCAGCGGCGATCCAGGGCCAAGGATAGCGGGCCTCGGCCAGCCGCAGCTCCTCGGCCACCAATGGGCTGAGGGGGCCAACGTTCTCTTCATAGAGGCGGTAGATGTTAGAGATGGGGGCCAAGGGAGCTCCCGAAACGATGACCCCCTTCTCCCCCTCCTTGCGCTTCAGGGTGCCTCGGCGAAGGGCTTGCGCTAGGCCTGCCAAAGCCGCCTGCGCCGGCCTGGAAGAATGGCGGGCCAGGGCCCGCAGAAGTAGAGGGTTGCCTACTAGCTCCTCCTCCTTCATCTCCCCTTCCCCTTGGGAGAGATGGAGGAAATATAGGGTGACCAGCAGCTCTTCTATCCCCATCTGGGGGAGAAGGTGGGCGAAGAAGGCGGGGGCCAGCACCACCTGGCCTCCCTGGGCCTTTGCCACTGTCCTATCCTTCAACTTCGATCTGCCCCTCCCATGCATCAGGCCCTGGCACTAGTAGGTCATCGAAACGGGCGATCTTCTGGCGGAAGCGGAGGTGAATGGTGGCCGTGGGCCCATTGCGGTGCTTGGCCACTATGATCTGGGCGTCCTCCACCGGATAGGCTTTGGCCGGCCGGTCTTTGTGCATCTCCTCCCACTCCTCTCGCCGCACATATGCCGCCTCCCTGTAGATGAACATGACAACGTCGGCGTCCTGCTCTATGGAGCCCGATTCCCGTAGGTCAGAAAGCTGGGGTATATGGGAGGCACGCACATCGGCGGCACGGGAGAGCTGGGCAGCCGCTACCACCGGCACGTCTAGGTCGCGGGCCAGGGCCTTGAGGGAACGGGAGACGTAGGAGACCTCTTGCACCCGGTTCTCCATGCGCTGGTCAGGCCGCAAGAGCTGAAGGTAGTCCACCATGACCATGTCCAGCCCTGCCTCTAGCTGGAGGCGACGGGCCTTGGCCCGAAGCTCAGCCACTGTCAGGACTGGGGAGTCGTCAATATATATCGCCGCCTGCGATAGGCGTTCTAACGCCTTAGCGATGGCCGCCTCATCTCGCTGGGAGAGTATGCCTGCCCCTATGCGGGCCGAGTCAACACCCGACTCCATGGCTAAAAGCCGCTGCGCCACCTGGATAGCTGCCATCTCCAGGCTGAAAAAGGCCACCACGGCCCGCTGCCGGAGGGCAGCATTGCGGGCAAAGTTGAGAAGCAAGGAGGTCTTACCCAGGCCAGTGCGGGCAGCCACGATTACTAGTTCAGAGCGCTTGAGCCCCCCTAGCAAAAGAGTATCGAGGTCCATGTAGCCAGTGGTAATGGCTCTCGCCTCGGCAGCCACAGGCGCTAGAAGGGCCCCTTGGACGCGCCGCCACTCCTCTAGCACCTCTTGGAGAAGGGAGAAGTCCCGCACCTCGTGGCCCTGACGGACGGCAGCGATACGCGCCTCAGCCCTGGCCAGGACTTTGCCCACATCAGGCTCATCAGCCCTATAAGCGTCCTGGGCGATCTCCTGGGCTGCCTGCAAAAGGCGCCTGTAGATGGCGTCCCTCTGGACGATCCTGGCGTAGTCCTCGGCCAAAAGAGGTGTCGGCAGTTCGGCCACCAACTGGCTGAGGTAAGATAGGCCTCCTGCTTGCTCCAGAATCCCTCTACGTGCAAGCTCGTGGGCCACAGTCACTTGGTTCACAGCCTCGCCCCGTTGCCATAAGGCGAGACAGGCCTCATATATCCAGCGGTGCTCGTCCCGGAAAAAGTCCTCCGGCCGAAGGAGGGTGACTACCTTGTAGACAGCCTCCTGGTCCACTAGCAGGGAGGCCACTACCGCCCTTTCAGCTTCTAGATCGTGAGGGGGAAGACGCTCAGCTACCAAGGCGATGCCTATCCCTCCTTTTCCCCTGAGGCCTCCATGGGCACTACTTCTACCGTGACCTGCACATGGACATTACGGGTCAGACGCAGGGAGACCTGGAACTGCCCCAGCTCCCTTATGGGCTCCGGTAAGGATACCTGACGGTGATCTAGGCTAATGCCCGTAGCTGCCTGAATAGCCTCGGCCACGTGGGAAGCGGTGACCGCGCCAAAGAGCTTGCCCTGCTCCCCTACCCGCACGGACAGAACGAACGTCTTCCCCTCTAGCAAGGGGATAAGCTTTTCCCGTGCCTGCTGATCTAGCTTGGCCTGGCGCCTCGCCTCCTTCTCAGCCTTAGCCCTGGCGATGGCTATGTAATGAGGTGTAGCAGGGGCAGCCAGCTTGCGGGGGAACAAATAGTTGCGAGCATAGCCATCGGCTACCTCCTTTATCTCCCCCACCTGGGCCTTCCCCTCAACGTCCTCCAGGAATACCACCTTCATCTCTGCCCTCCTCAAAGATTTTGCCCCTGCCCAGGAGATCTCCCAAGCCCAGGGCCCTGGCTCTCTCCCAAAGCTTATCCACCCCCTGTGGAGAAGTGAAGATGATCGAACATCTGGTCTGATTTTATCCTGGAGGGGGCAGGCTGGGCAAGTTTTAGGGTGCGGGGTGATGGTCCTCGCGTTTGAGGGGAGGGATAGAGATGCTCAAGAGGAGGGCTGGCCCTTGCAGTGGGTTCACGCCGTGGACTGTCCCCTTTTCTACCCGCACCGTCTCGTAGGGAAGAAGGCGATACGAGCTCTCGCCGATTCGCACTTCTACTACCCCTTCGAGGACGGTATAGATCTGGGCGCATTCCCGGTGATAGTGGGATGCCACTTCTTCTCCTGGCCGCACCCGCACGATGCGAATGCTGCACTCGGGCAGCTCCACATGGGAGAGGACCTCGTAGTGGCCAAAAGGCTCCATCCCGGCTCTTACTTATGGTAAACCTCTGAGGCGGGGAAGGGGAACAGGGTCTACAGAACGATTAGTCTTTTATCTTCCCCAGGGCGTGCAGGATCTTCTCAGGGGTGAGGGGTGCCTGGAAGACACGGGCGCCTATAGCGTCGGCCACAGCGTTGGCCACGGCTGCCGGGCCAGGGACGATAGACGGTTCCCCTACTATGCGGGCCCCATAGGGTCCGTCCTCAGAGGGCACTTCCACGATGATCGTCTCTATAGGTGGGACATCGGCCGTGGTAGGGAGGCGATAGTCCAGGAGGTTGGGGTTCAAAAGTCGCCCTTGTTCGTCGTAGGCCATCTCTTCGAAGAGGGCTAGGCCCAGGCCTTGGGTGGAGCCGCCCTGCATCTGGCCCTCCACCGCCATGGGGTTGATGGCGAAGCCCACGTCCTGGGCCACCACCCACGAGAGCACCTGCACTTGGCCCGTATTTGGATCCACTTCCACTTCTACCGCCTGGGCACTGAAGCTAGGGGCCTGTAACCGGGGCGCTACTGCTCCCCGCCCTACAATAGGGGGGTACCTGCCGCCGAAGGCTGTACTCCAGCGGCCCAGTTCTCGGAAGGTGAGCTGCTTGTCCTCCCTGCCCCGGACGCGTACCACCCCATCCACCAGCTCCAATTCCTCAGGGGGGGCCTCTAAGCGCTGCGAGGCGATGCGCAAGATCTGCTCTTTAGCGTCCTCAGCTGCTAGCTTTACTGCCCTGCCCACGGTGAAGGTTACCTTGGAGCCAGCGCTCATGCCGGCATAAGGGGCGGAATCGGTGTCGCCGGTGGTCACCCGCACCATCTCTAATGGTAGGTTGAGGACCTCAGCGACAATTTGGGCGAAGGCGGTGTTAGTCCCTGTGATGTCTGCCGCACCCACCAGGGCGTTTACAGTGCCATCGGCGTTGAGGGTGACGGTGGCCGAGGCCGGCTGAAGGCCTCCCAGCCAGCCCCCTACAGCTAAGCCCACGCCACGATTGGGGTGGGCCCTAATTTCATGCCGCCGTTGCCATAGTTGACTCTTGGCCACAGCTTCCAGGCACTCTTTGAGGCCAATGGCCGGATAGGGCTGCCCGCTGGGCAAAGGGTCGCCCTTTTCCACAGCGTTCTTAAGGCGCACCTCCATGGGGTCCAGCTCTAGCCTGCGGGCCAACATGTCCAAAGCGCTTTCCAAAGCGAAAGCCACATTGTGGGCCCCAGGCGCCCTCAGGGCACCTACGCTCACCTTGTTGGTGAAAACTTCAAGCCCCTCAATCTCCAAGTTGGGGCACTTATAGAAGCCGCCAATGAGGAGGCAACCGGGGAGGAGGGGGGCCCCAGGGAAGGCGCCAGTATCGAAGATGACCCGTGCCTTAAGGGCGCTGAGGGTGCCATCGGCCTTCATGCCCATCTTTAGCTGGACGATGCAGTTGGGGGCGGGCGTGGCAGCAAGCATGTCCTCCTTGCGGCTCATCGTCAGCTTCACTGGGCGCTGGAGGGTCATGGCCAAGGCACCTACCAAGGCTTCATACAGGTAGATCTTGCCCCCAAAGCCTCCCCCTACTTCTGTGGAGATAACGCGTACTCGCGTCTCTGGCAGGCCTAAGGTCTTGGCCACCTCGTTACGCACATGGAAGGGGGCCTGGGTGCTACTCCATATGGAGAGGCGCCCGGTGCTATCGTAGTCGGCCACGATGACGTGGGGCTCGATGTAGGACTGGTGAGCCATGGGGGTACGCCAAGTCCCCTCCACTACTGCCGCCGCCTCCTTGAACCCCTGCTCTACATCCCCCCTCTTGAAGGTGATGGTGGAGGCGACGTTGCGGGGGCCCTCTTCCTTTCGGGCCTCTGCCCCCTCGACAGTGATGTGGCCCCCCACCTCCCCCTCTTCAAGGGCCTGGACGCTACCCCTAGCCAAGGGGGCATCGGGGCGTAGGGCCTCTAGAGGGTCTAGGACGGGTGGCAGCTCTTCGTACTGCACTTCTACCAGGTCACGGGCGTAGGCAGAGGTGTAGGGGTCCCGGGCCAAGACGGCAGCTACAGGCTGGCCGTAAAAGAGGACCTCATCCCTAGCCAGGAGGACTCGAGTCCGGTTATCAGGATCATAGCGGTGAGGGGGCAGGTCTTGGGCGGTGATGACAGCTTCTACCCCTGGCACAGCCAGCGCCTTACTGGCATCAATCCCTTTGATGCGGGCATGGGCCACAGGGGCGTGCACCAGTTTGACATGGAGCATACGTGGGAGCTTTAGGTCATCGCCATAGATGGTGCGCCCCGTCACCTTGGCCGGAGCGTCTACGCGAGGAACAGGCTTCCCCACATGCCGGAAGGCCTTTCGCACATCGCCCACCTCAGCCATTTCTTAGCCTCCCATCATCTCTGCAGCCCGAAGGACGGCCTGGTATATCTTTGTATATCCCGTGCACCGGCAGAGATTGCCCGCTAAGGCGTAACGTATTTCCTCTAGGGTAGGGCGAGGGTTTTGCCGCAAAAGGTCATAGGCGGCTACGATCATCCCCGGTATGCAGTAGCCGCACTGGACAGCCCCCTCCTCAACGAAGGCTTGCTGGATGGGATGTAACCCCTTATCCCCCCCTATACCCTCGATGGTCGTCACTTGCGCACCGTCGGCCTCCAGGGCAAGGAAGATGCAAGAGGTGACTAAGCGGCCATTTACAATCATGGAGCAGGCCCCACAATCGCCTGTGCCACACCCCTCTTTGCTCCCTGTAAGCCCTATAACCTCACGTACTACATGTAGGAGGCTCCACCACGGCTCTACTGCCACCTCGTGCCCTTCGCCATTGACGACAAGCCTTATGAGCTGTTTTGGCATGGCCTATCTCCCCCTGGCACGGGATAGCGCTTCCTCCAGTACCGCCTCTGTCATCACCCCTACCAGGTAGCGACGGAACTGAGCGGAGCCCCTCACATCAGATATGGGAGATGCCTCCTCTCTAGCCATTAGGGCCGCCTCCCCCAAGACCTCTGGCGAAGCGGGCCTCCCCACAAGCAGGGCCTCTGCCCGGTGGGCCCTTATGGGGGTAGGGGCCACGGCCCCTAACGCTATGCGGGCCTCGGCGATCTTCTCGCCTGCCTCATCTAGGGCCAGAAAGGCCGCTACTCCAACTACGGCAATGTCCATACATTGCCTAGGTGTATGCCTACGATAGGCCGATGCAGAACGGGGGAGGGGAGGAGGCAATAATACCTCTACCAGCACCTCCCCATGCTCCAGGACCGTGCGTCCCGGCCCTAGAAAGAACTCCTCCAGGGGTAACAACCGCTCCCCCCTGGGCCCTAGGATGCGCGCCTTTGCCCCCAACACCAACAAAGGGGGCGCAGTATCTGCCGAGGGGGCTGCATTGCAAAGGTTTCCCCCAACAGTGGCCATGTTAGCCGTTTGACGGGAGCCTACCACCCTTGCCCCCTCGGCCAGAGCTAGGTAGCGCTCCCTGACGATGGGGCTAGCCTCTATCTCGGCCATCGTAACCGCCGCCCCCAAGCGCAGCCCTTCTCCCTCTACCCACTCTAGGCGACGCAGCTCAGGGAGGCGCCGCACCGACACCAGATAGCGAGGATAAGGGAACTTGTGCCCTCCCTCTTTCAGCTGGACTACCAAGTCGGTGCCACCAGCAATGGGCCTGCCCCCTTCACCTTCGCGCTGGAAAATGGCTAAGGCTTCCTGCAGGCTGGCAGGGATAAAGTAAGAAAAAGGCCGCATCGCCTTCTGCCTTTAGTCCTGCAGGATTATAACACCCATCACTGTCTAAAACAATATCACTTCCAGAACGTGGCCCCACCTCGCGTCAGCAGTTATAATGCGGGCGTGGACTCTTGGTCGGTGGGCTTCGGCGAAGGAGACCCAGAGAGGCTGCTGGGCGTAGAGGCAGGCAGATCCTGGACCCCTGTGCCCCTTGGCCGTAAAGAGGGTCAACCACCCCCTGCCCCTAGCAGGGCCACTATAAAGCTCAGGGTGGTGGCCGACTATATTTGTCCCTGGTGTTACATCGGCTCCGCTCGCGCTTACCGTATAGCCCAGGAGTTGGCCATCCAACTGGAGCCTTGGCCCTACGAGCTCCTACCCTATCTTCCCAAGGAGGGGCTTCCCAGAGAGGTAGCCTTAGGCCGCCACTACCCAGAAGCGTATTTACGCCGCCTTCAAGATGAAGCCGCCTCCGATGGCCTCACCTTCCAAGTCCCTCTGCGGGTACCTAATACCCATCTGGCCCATGAGGCCGTCCAGTTCGCCCTGGAAAAGGGGCGAGGATGGGAGATGCATCGGGCCCTTTACGAGGCCTACTGGGCCCGAGGCGAAGACATAGGCGAAGCCCAGGTCCTGGTCACCATCGCTCACCGCCTAGGGCTGGATGGTAGGGAGCTGGACGAGGCCCTCTCTCAAGGACGGTATCACCACGTTGTGGAAGAGAAGATAGCCTGGGCCCAGGCCCAGGGCATCGCCGGTGTGCCCACCTTCCTCTTTGGCGATACAGGTTTCGCCCTGGTAGGGGCCCAGGACTTCCAGACGTTCCGGTTGGTAGCCCAGCGCGTCATAGAGCGCACCAAACCATAAGGAGGTGATAATATGGACTTCCGCTTCACACCCGAGGAAGAGGCCTTCCGAGATGAGATAAGGGAGTTCCTCCGAAAGGAGCTCCCCCCCAACTGGGAAGAGATGTTCGATGTAGAGACAGCCGAGGGATCAGACGCCCAGTGGGATTTCGCCCTCCAGTTCCAGCGGAAGCTTGCCAAGAGGCGTTGGCTGGCCTTGGCCTGGCCCCCCGAGTACGGAGGGATGGGCGCCCCCATAATGCACCAGGTGATCTTCAATGAGGAGATGGCCTATAACCGCGCCCCCTTGGCCTTCAATATGGGGGTAGCCTGGGTAGGGCCAGCCCTCATGATCTACGGGACCGATTGGCAGAAGCAAAGGTTCCTTCCGGCCATAGCCTCCGGCGAGGAGATATGGTGCACCCTCTACTCGGAGCCAGGGGCCGGCTCTGACCTGGCCTCCCTCCAGACCAGGGCAGTGCTAGAAGGGGACGAGTGGGTCATCAACGGCCAGAAGATATGGACCACCTACGCCCACCGGGCCGACTGGGGCTATCTGGCTGCCCGTACCGACCCCGACGCCCCCAAGCATAAGGGGATCAGCGTCTTTCTGGTGCCTATGAAGGCCCCCGGTATCACCGTCCAGCCCCTCATCAACATGGCAGGCCAGCACGGCTTTAACCAGGTCTTCTTTGATAACGTACGTATCCCCAAGGATTACCTTGTGGGAGAGGTGAACCGGGGGTGGTACCAGGTAGCTGTGGCCCTGGACTTTGAGCGCTCGTCCATATCTGGGGTGGCTAGGAGCCAGCGCCTATGGGAGGACCTGATCGGCTTCGCCCGCCAAGAAAGATGGCTCACATCTAACCGGCCCCAGGTCCGCCTCCGTCTAGCCGAGATAGGGGTGGAGATTGAGGTGGGAAAGTATCTCTCCTACCGGGTGGCATCCCTCCAGCAGGCAGGAAAGATCCCCAACTACGAGGCATCCATCGCCAAGCTGTACTCTTCAGAGCTAGGACAGAGGCTTGCCCGCACGGGGATGCAGCTGCTGGGTCTCTACGGCCAGCTCCATTCCCGGAGCCCTTGGACCAGGTTGAAGGGGCGTATCGAACGCTACTACCTTACCAGCGTGGCCGAGACCATCGGCGGAGGCACGTCAGAGGTGCAGCGCAACGTCATCGCCACACGTGGACTGGGGCTGCCAAGGGGGTAATGGAGTTGGGGGGGCAGGCTCATCCCTGCCCCCCCAACCTTTGGACTAGCGCGCCTTGACCTTTATGGTCTTGGCCCTAGCCTCAGGTGCCTTGGGCAAGGTCACCGTAAGGATGCCGTTCTCGAAGGCAGCCTCGGACTTATCGGCATCTACGGCGACCGGAAGGGTCAGGGTGCGTATGCACGAGCCGTACCGGATCTCGCGGCGGTGGTAGTTCTCCCGCTCTACCTTCTCCTCCCTCTTCATCTGGCCCTTGATGGTGAGCAGGTCACCCTGGACGCTTATCTCCACGTCCTCAGGGCGCAGGCCAGGCAGAACAGCCTTCACCACCAAGGAGTCATCCGTCTCGTATATGTCCACGGGGAAGGTAAAGGCCTCCTCCACCACCGCCGGCTCACGGCGCCCCACCAGCTCGTCCCACAGCCGATCCATGGCCCGCCTTATGGATCGGAACTCCTCCCAAGGGTCCCAACGCACCAGAGTCATCTTCACCTCACCTCCTGCCTCCGTTATTCAGCGAGCCGGCCCGCCTCTACCACCTTATATACCCCATAAAACGATAGCTGTCAAGATGGTGACAAAAAGATTATCAAGCTTTCTGAAAGGTCATTGACAAAGAACAAGGGGAGGGGTTAGGATATAGAGGGGGTAGTCATGGGGCGCGACTACTATGAGATATTGGGCGTGCCTAGGGGGGCGTCGGAGAAGGAGATCAAGAGGGCCTATCGTCGTTTAGCTCGGCAGTACCATCCTGACCTGAACCCTGGCAACAGGGAGGCGGAGGAGCGCTTCAAGGAGATCAACAAGGCCTACGAAGTGCTCTCTGATCCGGAGAAGCGGCGGCTTTACGACCTCTACGGGGAGAACTGGGAGCAGATGGCCGCCTTTCGGAAGGCCCAAGAGGAGGCCGGAGGGTGGACTGGTCCCTTCAATTGGCGGTCAGGGGACATCTTGGGCGATCTAGGAGACTTCCTTAGGGGCTCCATCTTTGACGACATCTTTGATGTCTTCTTTGGCGGCCGCCGTGGTTTCTCTAGGGGCCAGAACGTAGAGCAGGAGGTGGAGCTGACGCTAGAAGAGGCCTACTCCGGCACCGTCCGCACCATACAGGTAAGTGGCGAGGAGGCGTGTCCTGTCTGTCGGGGCAGGGCTAGGGCCTTGGGCGCCATCTGCTCGGCATGTCGAGGTCTAGGGATCATAAGCCACCCCAAGCGCCTAGAGGTGCGCATACCGCCAGGGGTGAGGGATGGCTCCCGGGTGCGTATAGCGGGCGAGGGGAGGCCTGGCCCCATGGGTGGGCCCAAGGGCGACTTATACCTGGTGGTACACATTCGCCCCCACCTGAGGTTCCGTAGAGAGGGGGACGACCTTTACACCCAGGTGGACGTCCCTGTGGAAGAAGCGGTCCTAGGGGGGGAGGTACAGGTCACCACCTTATCGGGACGCCAGATCCTCCTCAAAGTCCCGCCCCTCACCCAGAACGGCACCACCTTCCGCCTGGAAGGCTTAGGCATGCCCAGACTAGAAGGGGGAGGTTACGGAGACCTGTACGTCACCGTTAGGCTCCGCATCCCCGAACGCTTAACCGATGAAGAGCGGGAGCTCTACCGCCGCCTGCGAGAGCTACGCCGCTCTGCCACGCGACGGTAGGAGGTGGGGGTGATGCCCAGACGAGGAAGCCAAGAAGAGCCAAAGGCCAACGAGCCCCTATACGTCATCAGCATCGCTGCCAAGATGCTAGGGATGCACGAGCAGACCCTCCGCTACTACGAACGAGTAGGCATCATCCGGCCTGCCCGCTCCAAAGGGCGCGTCCGCCTCTACTCCCAGGCCGATATCGAGCGGCTGCGCCAGGTCCAGCGCCTCATGGACGAGCTGGGGGTCAACCTGGCAGGGGCCGAGGCGATCCTTCGGCTCCGTCAGCACATACAGCAGCTGGAGAAAGAGCTGGAGGAGGTGCGCAGAGAGCTCCAGGCCTACCGCGACCGCCTCCTCCCTGCACCATCTCAAATCAGGTCCAAGACGGGTGATGCGCCATGATGTCACAGGAGAGGTTCACTGAGCAAGCACAAGAGGTGCTGGCCCAGAGCCAGCAGATAGTGCGACAGATGCGCCACGCCCAATGGGACGTGGAGCACATCCTGCTGGCCATGCTTACCCACCCCCAAAACCTGGCCCAGGAGCTCTTCCACCGCCTAGGGGTAGACGTAGAGGCTATGCGGGCGCGGGTGGAGGAGGCCCTTTTGCACACACCCAAATTGGCCTACGAGAGCCCCCAGCTCTATATGACCCCTAGGGTAGTACGCCTCCTCGAAGCTGCCGATGCCGAGGCCCGCCGCCTAAAGGACCAGTACGTAGGGGTGGAGCACATCCTCATCGCCATGGCCGACGAAAGGGAAGGAGACGCTGCCCGCATCCTGCGCCAGTTCGGCATCGACAAGGAACAGATCTACCGCGCCCTGGCGGCTGTGCGGGGTGGCCACCGTGTCGACTCCCCCCGAGCCGAGGCCCACTACCGGGCCCTGGAGCGGTACTCCGTTGACCTCACCGAGGCCGCCCGCCAAGGCAAACTGGACCCCGTCATCGGCCGTGACGAGGAGATAAAGCGGGTGATGCAGATCCTCAACCGCCGCACCAAGAACAACCCTGTCATCATCGGCGAACCAGGGGTGGGCAAGACAGCCATCGTAGAGGGCCTAGCGCAAAAGATCGCCCAGGGCGACGTACCCGACAACCTCAAGGGGAAGCGCGTACTGGCCCTGGATATCGCCGCCATGGTGGCCGGCTCCAAGTTCCGGGGCGAATTCGAGGAGCGCATGAAGGCTGTCCTTGACGAGATCAAACAGGCCCAGGGGGAGATCATCATCTTCATCGACGAGATACACCAGGTGGTGGGGGCCGGCTCTGCTGAGGGCAGCGCCATAGATGCCTCCACCATGATGAAGCCAGCCCTCGCCAGGGGAGAGTTACGGTGCATCGGGGCCACCACCTTAGACGACTACCGCAAGTACATAGAATCAGACCCGGCCCTGGAGCGCCGCTTCTCCCCCGTATACTTAGATGAGCCATCAGCGGAGGCCACCATAGAGATGCTACGCGCCCTAAGGCCTCGCTACGAGGCCCACCACAAGGTGAAGATTACCGACGACGCCCTACAGGCCGCAGCTAGACTGGCCGACCGCTACATCACCGAGCGCTTCCTGCCTGACAAGGCCATCGACCTGATAGATGAGGCAGCCTCCCGCCACGTCATTGAGGCCCAAAGCCTCCCCCAGGAGCTGCGCCAGCTTCAGGAAGAGATCCAGCAGCTCAAGCGAGAAGAGGAGGCCGCTGCCACCAAAGGGGACTATGAAGGGGCCGCCCACCTCAAGACGCGGCGCCTTAAGCTAGAAGAAGAGCTGGCCCGCTCCCGCCAGGAATGGGCCGAAAAGCACCGCATCGACCTAGTGGTGGACGCCCAGGACATAGCCCAGGTAGTAGCTCAGATGACTGGCATTCCTGTGGCCCGCCTCATGGAAGGGGAGGAAGAGAAGCTCCTGCACCTAGAGGAGAGGCTCCATGAGCGCATCATAGGTCAGGACGAGGCGGTTAAGGCCGTAGCCAACGCCATCCGCCGCGCTCGCGCTGGGCTTAAAGCCCCTAAGAGGCCCATAGGCTCCTTCATCTTCCTCGGGCCTACCGGCGTGGGCAAGACGGAGCTCGCCAAGGCCCTAGCTGCCCTCCTCTTCGACGATGAAGATGCCATGGTTCGCATAGACATGTCCGAGTACCAGGAGCAGCACACCGTCTCCCGCCTCATTGGGGCTCCCCCCGGCTACGTGGGATACGAAGAAGGAGGCCAGCTCACCGAGGCAGTTAGGCGACGCCCTTACCGCGTCATCCTCTTCGACGAAGTGGAGAAGGCCCATCCCGACGTGTGGAACCTCCTCCTCCAAGTGCTGGAGGATGGCCGCCTCACCGACGGCCACGGTCGCACCGTGGACTTCCGCAACACCATCATCATCATGACCTCCAACCTGGGCACCGAACAGTTCCAGCGCCCCGCTTTCGGCTTTGCGCCCCAGTCTAAGCCCTCTAAGGCGGAGAAGGAGAGGCTCAAAGACGCCGTGGAAAGAGCCCTGCGCCAGACCTTCCGCCCAGAGCTCCTTAACCGCATCGACGAGATCATCGTCTTTGACCCCTTGACCGAAGAGGACCTCCACAAGATCGTAGAGCTCATGCTTAGGGACCTGCACGAGCTGCTGGCAGAAAGGGGGCTCAAGCTGGAACTCACCCCCGAGGCCAAGGCCGCCCTGGTGCGGGAGGGCTATGACCCCCAGTTCGGCGCCAGGCCCCTCCGCCGCACCATCGAGCGCCGCGTCGCCAACCCCTTGGCCCTGCGCATCTTGGCCAACGAGTTCCAGGCAGGGGATACGGTGGTGGTGGACTACAAAGATGGCGAGTTCACCTTCCAAAAGGCGGTAGCCACGCCTGCCTGATCTATTGCTCATCCACCTGGGCCGCCCTACCTTAAAGAAGGGCAACTTATATCGTTTCACGTGGCCGTAAACGTGAAGGAGGAGCGATGCAAAAAGAACGCCTGCCAGTGGTAGTGGGGGTGGGCCAAGTCATAGACCGCGCCCCCCCTTTGGAGGAGGCGAAGGAGCCCCTGGAGCTCATGGAGCTAGCGGCACGGCAGGCTGCCCAAGACACGGGACGCCCCCAAATCCTCCAGCGCCTGGACTCTGTACAGGTGGTGAATATCATCTCTTGGTCATATGAGGACGCACCGGGGGCATTGGCCCAGCGGTTAGGGGCAGCCCCACGCCACACTTACTACTCCAGCATCGGTGGAGAGACGGGGCAGAGGTTGGTCAATCAGGCGGCCGCCGCCATCTGGCGAGGGGAGATGGACGTCTGCCTCATCGCCGGCGCGGAAGCTTTCCACTCCCTCATGGCTGCCCGAAGACATGGGATCCGCCTCAACTGGACGCCTCGGTCGGTGCCCAAAGAGTTCCACGAGGAGGTACGGCCTGGCACGAGCCCCCTAGAGGACAGATATGGGGCTAACATGCCCATCCGCGTTTACCCCATGTACGAGAACGCCATCCGCGCCCACTTAGGGCTAGACTTAGAGGCACATCGGCAGCGCCTGGGACAGCTATGCGCCCGCCTGAGTGAGGTTGCAGCCCAAAACCCATACGCCTGGTTCCCCATCCGTCGCACCCCTGAAGAGATCGTCACCGTCACCGCCCGCAACCGGATGATCTGCTTTCCCTACCCCAAATACATGAACGCTATAATAGAGGTTAACTTAGGGGCAGCAATCATCGTCGCCAGCGCAGGTGCGGCCAAAGAGCTAGGCATCTCACAAGACCGCTGGGTCTATTTCTGGGGCGGTGCCCACCTGGCCGATAAGTGGTTCATGAGCGAAAGGCCCCATCTCCACGGTTCCCTTGCTCAGGAGCTAGCCCTGAGGCGTGCCATAGAGCTGGCCGGCCTTTCGCCCCAAGAGGTAGACATGTTCGACTTCTATTCCTGCTTCCCTTCGGCCATTGAGGCGGCCACCCTCTCCTTAGGCATAGGACCCGATGATCCACGCCCCATCACTTTGACAGGTGGGTTACCTTATGCTGGCGGGCCAGGAAACAATTACTGCACCCATGCCATAGCAGCCGCTGTAGAAAGGCTGCGCCAGGAGCCGCTAAAAAAGGCTATGATCACCGGAATGGGTTGGTACTTCACCAAACACGCAGCAGGCATATACTCGGGTCAACCCCCCAAGGAATTTCGCCTTTACGATCCCGCCCCAGATGTGGCCCGCATCCAAGCCCAGCCATCGCCTCCCATCGTGGCCGAGGCAGAGGGGCCTTGCACAGTAGAGACTTACACTGTGGTCTTCAGCCGTGACGGCGAGCCCGAGGAAGGGATAGTAGTAGGCAGGCTAGAGGACGGCGCCCGCTTCTGGGCCAACGTGGGGCAAGAGAGGGAGCTTTTGTGGCTCATGTGCCGTAAGGAGATGGTGGGGGAGAAGGGCTACGTACGCCATGACCCAGATTCTGGCAAGAACTATTTCACCCTTTAAAGCTGGCCTCCGGCCCTTTACACACGCATCATGGCTGAGGCATAACACCTGGGAGGTGAGGGGATGACTGAGACCAGGATAGAGCGTGACTCCATGGGCCCCATGGAGGTGCCCGCCCATGCCTACTATGGCGCTTCTACGCAAAGGGCTGTCTTGAACTTCCCTGTATCTGGGGTACGCATGCCCCCTGAGCTTATACACATGCTGGGGCTAATCAAATGGGCTGCCGCCAAGGTGAACGACGAACTAGGCCTGTTAGATCATAAGCTGGCCGAGGCCATCCAACAGGCAGCCTGGGAAGTGTACGAGGGTAAGCTGGACGACCAGTTCGTGGTAGACGTCTTTCAGACGGGGTCAGGCACATCTACCAACATGAACGCCAACGAGGTCATCGCCAACCGGGCCGCCGAGATCTTGGGCCACGGCAGGGGATCGCGCATCGTCCATCCTAACGACCACGTCAACTTGGGCCAGTCCTCTAACGACGTCATCCCCACCGCCATCCATTTAGCAGCCTTGAAGGCGATCCATAAGGGGCTCATCCCCGCCCTCGATAGCCTTCATGAGGCGCTCAAGGCCAAAGGGAAAGAGTTTTGGGAGATCATCAAGACGGGACGCACCCACCTAATGGACGCCACGCCTATCAGGCTGGGGCAAGAGTTCTTAGGCTACGCAGGCCAAATAGAGCGAGGAATAAAGCGCCTTCGCTACGCCGTGGAGGAGCTCTCTGAGCTCCCTCTGGGAGGCACGGCAGTAGGGACAGGGGTGAACACCCATCCTGAGTTCGCCAGGCGCGTCTGCAAACTCCTTTCCCAAGAGTTAGGGCTAACTGTCAGGGAGACGGACAACCATTTCGCCCTCCAGGCCACCCTGGACAACGTGGTCATGGCGAGCGGATGCCTGCGCACTGTGGCCATCTCCCTCATGAAGATCGCCAACGATATCCGATGGATGGGCTCAGGGCCGCGGGCCGGTCTGGGGGAGCTCCAACTGCCCGAGGTGCAGCCGGGAAGCTCTATAATGCCCGGCAAAGTCAACCCCGTTATCCCCGAATCGGTCATCCAGGCATGCGCCCAAGTCTTGGGAAACGATGCCGCCGTAGCCCAGGGAGGGGAGGGGGGCTACTTCGAGCTGAACCTGATGATGCCCATGGCCGCCCATAACCTCCTCCAGGCGATACACATCCTCACCAACGCCTGTCACAACTTCCGCAAGCGATGCATAGAAGGGCTAACGGCCACCTCCCGTGGGCCGGAGATGGTGGAAAGGGGGCTTATGCTGGCTACCGCCCTGGCCCCGGCCATAGGCTACGATGCTGCCGCCGAGATAGCCAAGGAGGCGGCCAGGACAGGCCGCACCATAAGGGAGGTGGCCAGAGAACGCACCTCCCTCACCGAGGAGGAGCTGGATCGCCTCCTGGATCCCACCCGCATGACGGAGCCAGGGCTAGGGGCCGGCCCCGTGTCAGCGTGATGAGGTCCTAGGTCAGCTCCGCCCAACGGGGCTGGCGCTTTTCCAAGAAGGCCATTACCCCTTCCCGGTGCTCGGGAGAGCGGCGGCAGCGGTCCAGTATCTCTGACTCTATCTGACGGGCGGTGGGCAAGTCCGCCTGTAGGGAGCGGTGGACAGCCTCCTTCATCCACCCCAGGACGCGTGTGGGGCCCTGGGCTATCTGGGAGGCATAAGCCATTACCTCCTCAAGGAACCGGTCGTGGGGGAACACCTTGCTCACCAGCCCCAACTCCTTCGCCTCTTGGGCGTCTATAATGCGGGCCGTCATGGCCAGCTCCAAGGCATTGCCCAACCCGATTATCCTGGGCAAAAGGAAGGTGCTGCCAAACTCTAGGATGAGCCCTACCCGGGCGAAGATAAATCCGAAACGCGCCTGCTCCGAAGCCAGCCTTATATCGCAAGGAAGGGTCATGGTGGCCCCAATCCCCACAGCAGGGCCGTTAACGGCAGCGATGATGGGCTTGGGATGCTCAAAGAGGGTATCAAACAGGGCATCAGGGACGACGGAAGGCCTCTGGACCTCTCCTTCTATCATCTGGCGAAACACCCGCACGTCGGCCCCTGAACAGAAGGCCCTACCCGCACCCGTGATAACTACACACCCTACCCCCCCGTCCTGGGCAGCCTCCTTGAGGGCCTGATCCAGCTCCTCAGACATCTGGGGGTTCATGGCGTTAAGGACATCGGGCCGGTTAAGGGTGATCAGGGCCACCCGGTCCCGCTTCTCGTAAACGATGAACTGATAGGACATTCTAATCACCTCCTTAAAGACTTAGGGTAGGGGTGCCGAGTCCAGGGCCTGGTTGGCCAAGGCATCGGCCCGCTTATTCTCCTCACGAGGGATATGGACGATCTGGAACTCCTGGAAGTGGCGCCTCAGCTCCAGCATGCGAGCAAAGAGGGCGCGTAAGGCAGGATCACGTACCTGGTAGCGGTGCTCTAGCTGCCTCACCACTAGCTCTGAGTCCAGACGCAGCTCTAACCTCCGCGCTCCCAAAGCCAGGGCAGCCTCCAGGGCCGCTATAGCCGCCTTATATTCAGCCTGATTATTAGAGGCCACCCCTATAGGACGGGAGATAGAATACAATTCCCGGCCCTCCTCGTCTAGGAGGACGGCGCCTATAGCAGCCGGGCCAGGGTTCCCCCTGGATGCTCCATCGGCATAGGCCACCACTTTGTCTGTCATCCCCTAACCGTCACCTTGATCTGGTCGTCCCACACGTCTACCCGCTCCACCAGCCGGAGGAGGGCCTGACGCTTCTGGGAAAACGTCAGCTCGTCCCAGCGCGCTAGCATCTTACGGGCGATGCCTTCGTCCATGAGAAGCCATGGCTCTATCAGGGATAAACCTTTTTGCCGCCACTCCTGATATGAGATAAGGCCCTGGCTGACCTCCCTAAGCAGACGCTCCAAACGTTGGAGATGAGTTCTCCTCTCCTGGGCGCCGCTACCTGTCTCCGCCTCGCCGGCCTGGAGGCGCCTTACTACTTCCCCCTCCAGCTCATGGGCGCGCCACGTGTGGTAATCGCAAAGGCTGCGGTTGAGACGCGACCCACACTGGTAGTAAAGGTAGACGTTTTCTTGGGGTAGGCCATCGCGTCGTTGCCAACGCTGGTAGCGCCTCACGCCTACCATACGGCCCTGGCAGTAGGCACAGTAGGCTAGACCAGAGAGGAGGAAGGCCACCTCCTGAGACTGGCGGCGTCCACCTCTGCCTCCTCTGCGGGTCAGTAGCTCCTGGGCCCGGTTGTAGTCATCGTAGGATACAAGGGGAGGATGGCTAGCTGGTACCCTCACCCCAAAACGGTGGTAGGTGCCCACATACACTCGGTTGCGTAACAACTCGCGCACAGCGGCCACCGTCCACGGCCTACCCGACCTAGTCGCTATGCCCTGGGAGTTAAGGTGTTGGGCCAACCGCCTTAGTCCCATCCTCTCTTGTACATAGAGCCTAAAGATGAGGCGCACCACCTCCCCCTCCTGAGGGTGGACTTGTAGGCGATTCTCCGGCCCCACCTGATAGCCAAAGGGCGAACGCCCCAAGACCCGGCTATGCAGGGCCCTCTGGGCCATGGCCTGCCTTACCTTGGCCCCCCGAGACGATGTTGAGGCGAAGGCCACTATAGATAAGCCTACGTCTTCGCCTCTCTCCATTTCTATTACCTGGGCCCCTTTGGCCACAGCCCTGAGGTAATTCCAAGCCGCCGCCACCGGCCTCGAGCCTATGGCATGTGGAGAGGGCACCACTAGCGTGTCCCCCTCCTCAAGACGGGTTATCGCTTCTTCCAGGTTGTGCTCGCCGGTGAACCACCCCTTTGGGACGAAACCCCGTTGAGAGCAAAAGGCTAAGAACCGCTGGTGGTCCCAATCGGTACCGCCAGGGAAGTAACCTATGGCCATGTTATGGCACATAGAGGATGCGTTCACAGCTGCTGCACTGCACGGGCGAGCTGCCAGTGCGGGCCCTCTGGACGAGGGAGACGGGGAGGGCTATGTGGCACCCTCCGCACAGGCCTCTCTCCACCTTGGCGACCGCCCGTCCCTGCCGCCTCGCCCTTAACCCTTCGTACAGGGAGAGAAAGGGGGGAGCCACCTGGGCTACTTGGGCGTCCCTTTGGGCTTCCAAGAGTCTCAGTTGCTCCTCCAGCTGGCCCCTCTCAGCCTTGAGCTTCTCTTGCTCTTCCTGCCAGGCTGTCAGTACTTGGGAGAGGCGCTCTTCCTGTTTCCTCAGGGCCTTTTCCTGCTCATCTCCTTCTATCATGAGCGTCAACAATCGATCCTCCAAGAGTGATAACTGTTTTTTGAGGGCCTGCAGGTCTTCTAGCAGGCCCTGCAGCTCTTTGGGGTTAGTGATCTCGCCGCCGTACAGCTTATTTTCTACCCCCTTAATCTTGTCCTGGAGGCTTAGGGTCTCCAGCTCCAGGTCTCGCTGTTGGCTGTGCAGCTGTTGGATCCGTTTCCGCGTCGCCTCTACCTGGGTTTTTAGCTGGATCAGCTCCTCTGTCTCCCCTAGCTGGGCGTCTATCTGCGCAATCTGTTGGCGGAGGGAGTCAATGGCCAGGTCGGTCTCTTGGAGGGCGTAGAGATAGGCCATAGGGTGCATGGCTGCTACAGCGCTGGACAAGGTTGCGTGGCGATTATAGACTGAATAGCGGGCCATCGGCAAGGAAGGGACCACTGAGGCGGTAGCAGCTCCATGCGTTATCACGTTGCCCACGACCTAAAGCGCCCTGTAGGGACGTCATTGCACTACCGCATTAGGGAAGAATCCCTACAGCTGGAAGATCTCTTGCTGGGGCAGGTGGAGGGCAGCCTGGAGCTAATGCGCACCAGGAGAGGCTTGCTAGCCAGGCTAGAGGCTACAGCTATAGGCCACGGCCAATGTGCCCGATGCCTGCAAGAGGCAGTCTATAACCTGGAGATCCAGTTCGAGGAGGAGTTCCTGCCCCTGGTAGACGTCTTTACTGGGGTCCCATTGCCTCCTCCCGAGGATGGGGACATCTTCACCATTGGGCCCGATTTCGTGTTGGACCTAAGGGAGGCGCTGCGCCAGTACGCGATCTTGGCCCAGCCCATAAACCCCCTATGCCGGCCCGATTGCCGGGGCTTATGCCAGAAGTGCGGCCAGGACCTTAACGAGGGCTCTTGCCTTTGTTCGTGGGAGGTGGACAGCCGTTGGGCGCCATTAAAGGCCCTGGCCGCTGAACTCAAGGAGGAGTAAACATGGGAGCAGTCCCTAAGAAGAAGCCTTCCAAGGCCAAAACACGGCAGCGTCGTGCTCATTGGCACGCCCAGGTACCCCACCTGGTGGCCTGCCCACGTTGTCGCAGCCCCAAGCTCCCCCATCACGCCTGTCCCACGTGTGGGACCTACCGAGGGCGCCAGGTCCTTGCGGTAGGTGAGACTAAGTAGCCAGCTTTCGGCTACTCGAGGGCCCGTGATATACTGCCCCTGGCCAACCCACAAGAGGTGACTAGCTTGGGAAGGCGATACCTGCTGCTGGCGCTGGTGCCCATCGGGATGATCGTAGCAGCGGCCGCGGTGGTGGCCTATTTCCTGTGGTGGGATGCCACCCATTGCATCCTCTGTCGATCTCGGCTCGATCCCTTCGGCCGTTGCCCCAACCCAGATTGTGGCCTTAAGCGCCTCACCACTGAGCCATCGCCATGACTGGAACGCCCCTTCCTCATGTTCTGGCAGAGATGTGGGGAAGGATGGCGCCCCGCCCCGACTTGGCCCTCCTCTTCCCAGGCCAAGGCAGCCAAAAAGTAGGGATGGGGCTTGCCCTTTGGGAGGCCTCCCCCTCCGCCCGGCGCCTTTTCCAGGAGGCGGATGCCATCTTGGGCTATCCCCTTAGCCAGCTGATGTTCTACGGAACCCAAGAGGCCCTCACAGATACAGCCAACGCCCAACCGGCCATCTTCGTTTGTTCTCTGGCCTATCTCCTTGTCGCCATAGAGGCGGGGCTTATCTCCGGGCGGCCCCAATTGGTAGCCGGCCACAGCCTTGGGGAGTATACTGCCCTGGTAGCCGCAGGCTCCCTGGAGTGGGAGGAGGCCCTGCGGCTGGTGCAAATAAGGGGGAAACTCATGGCCCAGGCAGCCGAGGAGCGCCCTGGCTCCATGGTAGCCGTCATGGGCCTTTCGCCTGCCCAGGTGGAAGAGATCTGCCAAGCTACGGGGGCAGAGGTGGCCAACTACAACAGCCCACAACAAACGGTGGTGGGGGGGCCTCAAGAGGCTATAAGAGAGGCGTCCCGCTTAGCGAAAGAGAGGGGTGGCAAGGCCGTGCCCTTAGTTGTTTCGGGAGCCTTTCACACTTCGCTCATGGACTCAGCTGCTCAGGGGCTAGAGAAGGCCTTAGCGCAGGTCTCCATAAAGGATGCCGTCATACCTATCGTAGGCAACGTAACCGCCGCCGTCCTAACCAAAGCGCACCAAATCTACGATGAGCTCAAAGCCCAACTGACAAGCCCCGTCCGTTGGCTACAAGGGGTAAAGTGCATGGAACAGAAGGGCATCTCTACCTTTTTAGAGGTAGGGCCTGGGCAGGTGATAACGGGGCTTGTTAAGCGCTGTGCACCCCATCTCCAGGCCTATTCTTTAGAGGCACAGATCTTAGCTGGAGTGAAGACGTGAAGGGACTGCAAGACCGTATCGCCTTGGTAACGGGGGGCTCGAGGGGCATAGGGAGAGCTATATCGTTACGCTTGGCCGAAGCAGGGGCCCATGTGGCGGTCAACTACCTATGCAACCACGAGGCCGCCCACGCCTGCAAGGAGGAGATCGAGGCCCTGGGGCGAAAGTGCCTCCTCATCCCTGGGGACGTAAGTAAGCCGGAGGACGCTGAAAGGGTGGTAGGGGAGGTGATAGAGGCCTTTGGACGCCTAGACATCTTGGTGAACAACGCTGGCTTTCACCGGGACATGCTCGTGGTGCGCATGTCCCTTAAGGACTGGGACGAGGTGATGGACGTCAATCTGAAGGGGGCCTTCCTCATGACAAAGGCAGCCCTAAAGCACATGATGCGTCAGCGTTGGGGACGCATCATCAGCATCGCCAGCCTATCGGGGGTGGCGGGAAACGCGGGCCAAGCTAACTACGCCGCCGCCAAGGCCGGCCTCATCGGCTTCACCAAATCAGTGGCTAGAGAGATGGGAGCAAGGGGCATCACCGCCAACGTGGTCGCCCCAGGACTCATCGAAACGGAGCTCACCAGGGACGTGTCTCAAGAGCTGAAGGAAGAGGCGATCCGGCGCACTGCCCTGGGCCGATTGGGCCGCCCCGAAGATGTGGCAGGCATCGTAGCCTTTTTGGCGTCAGAGGAGGCGTCCTACATCACCGGTCAGGTCATCACTGTAGATGGGGGGCTGGTGATATAGCTGATGGGAGCTAGACGCAGGGCCCGCGTCTTGGCACTCAAGGCCCTCTACGAGATGGACATGGCTGGCCATCCTGCCCCTCAAGTCCTGGAACGCCTTGCCCAGGAAGAGGGGG
>JAUQPQ010000103.1 GCA_030550295.1 Chloroflexota bacterium | reverse complement strand
CTTTCTTCAAGACCGGCCCTACGGAACCACTGCCTTTGCCATCTGCCTACCAGCCGGCGGATTTCCCGGCGCACCAGATAACGCATTAGTGATGCCGGCCCCTTGGAAGCTGCCCGCCATAACCAAAACAGCGATAGGGCCTTATACACCGTCCTCATAACAGCTCCCTCATCCGGTACGACGAGGCGGCGGCTGCCAGATTACCTGGCCAGGCCGCCCCATCCGATTGCGCAAGATACCCACCCCCTCCACTTCAAGCTCCACCACGTCCCCAGGCTTGAGGAAGCGTCCCAACTCCAGGCCACAGCCCAGACCTACAGTCCCCGAGCCGATGAGTTCGCCAGGCTGTAGCAGCTCGTCTTGCGAGATATAGGCCACTAGCTCCTCTGGACGCCACATGATGGACCCGGAGTGCCCCCTACTCCACTCCTCCCCGTTTACCCTGGCTACCATCTGCAGGTCTAAAAGATCTATTTCGTCAGCGGTGGTGATCCAGGGACCCACAGCAGTGGCGAAGTCTTTCCCCTTTGCTGGACCCAGCATCCCCGTCATCTCCTGGCGCTGTATATCCCGTGCGCTGAAGTCGTTGAATATAGTGATGCCAAAGATGCAACCCTTTGCCTGGTCAGGGGTCAGGTCTTTACCCCCCTTCCCTATGACGAAGCCCAGCTCCAGTTCAAAGTCCATCTCCTGGCATCTGGCCGGCCACGGCACTTCAGCCTCGTGGCCGAGAAGGGTGGTAGGGTTGCCCTTGTAGTATATGGGGATCTGATAGTAGATGTCAGGGATAGGGCCTAGGCGCCCCAAAGTGTTCTTCAGGTGCTCTTCGAAGGCCAGGCAGTCCCGCATTACCGGTGGATCGATGGGGGGGAGCCAGTGCAGCCCTTCTATAGGCAGGGCCGAATCGGCATAAGGGCCTGCCAAGACGCGCTCCACCGCTTCCAAAAAGATCTCTCCTAGGGCTAAGGCCTGGGCCATACTGCCTGGGAAGAGGGCTTGGGCCATCCTCAAAGCAGCCGATGGGCTGGCGCCTCGTCGCTCTAGGCGCAGGCGCTCTGCTCGGGCGAGGTCAACCACCAGCTTCTCGTGTGGTAAAACAGCTACAAGGCGGGCCGTGGGCCCATCGGGGCCTACATCTAGCACTCTGCCTAGCTTCGCCATATTTCCCCCTTATTAGTGATTATAGGGGCGATGACAAAGTTTCGTTGTAGTTACCCGGGCCCATGCTTTAGATTTCGTACAGGCTATGGGGTGGGTGCTGGGACTGGATGTCAGCTTATCACGCATTACCACAGAGTGGTGGGATGGAGTCCAGTGGGGCATTTGGGGGCGGCCCCAAGTCCTGGTCCAAAACTTGTGGCCCGGAGGCTGGGCTTCCCACAAAGAGTTCCAGGCAGTAGCGGGGCCCAACCTTCGCGATGCCCGAGCTGCGGGCATAACCACAGCTGGCTACTTGGTGGCTTCGCCATGGTACGATGCCTATCTAGCGTTGGACGAGGCGCGCAGACGGGCAGGTGACGAGTGGCCTCACTTGGTAGCCCTGTTCGTAGACGTCGAGACCATAGAGTGGCGAGGCAATACCTATTGGCCCTCACCTGTCGACACCTGGAGCCTCCTAGAGGCATGCGCTAGCACGGGCAAGAGAGTAGGCATATATACCGCGTCTTGGTTCTGGCAAAGCTATTATCGCGGGGACACCGATGCCCGCTGGCGGCGCTGGCCCCTTTGGAACGCCGTATACAGCGAAAGCCCCATAGTGGATCCCCCAGGATATGGGCCCTGGAAAAAGGAAGACGTGGTGGGTATTCAGTTCAGGGGCAGCATCCAGGTTGCCGGGGCTTGGGTAGACGTGAACATCTTTCGGGAAGAGTTCTTCCAGGAGGTGAAGCGCATGAAAGTGCCCTGGCTAAGGGACGATTGGACACTGGAGGAGAAAGAGCTACCCCTGGAGGAGGCTTTGCAAGGCATAGTGAGCGGGCGTGTGCCCGTTCCCGTCAATTGGAACCAGCAAGTGCCCCTATGGCTGGAAGGGACACCATGGGTGGGAGGGGAAAGGGTCCCTCCCCACCAGAGGCCCACCCTCCAGCACCTCGCCGAGGCCCTTTTCTGGTTCCTCCGTCAAGAACGCCATCGCATCCTTGAGAGGCTCAGTAGGCTGGAAGAGATTCTTGGGGAGGGGAGAGAGAATGGGGAAGGCACAAAGGCGCGCCCTTAAGCGGCTCATAAAGGGGGCCATGGCAGCAGGAGTGGCAGCAGCACTATCCTATATCCTCGAGCACCAAACGGAGCTCTACCCCTTGTTGCCCTTGGCCGTTATGCCCTTGGTGACGGGGACCCTGCTGGCAATAGAGAAGTGGATTAGGGAGCTTGACCGCAAGCCTAACCCCCCTCCGGCAGAGGAAGGGTAGTAGGGCGAAGTCATTAATGCAAGGCATACTCAAGGTGGTCTCGCACCGTGGGCACCCTCCATCCCTGACGGGTACCCACATCGGCCTGCATCGGCATTCACAGGAGAGGAAGGGGCCAAGGAGGTGTCAAACTGGCCAAATGAATTGGCGGCCCCGACGGGACTCGAACCCGCGATCTCCTCCTTGACAAGGAGGCATGTTGGCCGCTACACCACGGGGCCGCCTGTCCATTCCCCATTTTGGAGGCGTTTCCCTTCTCCGTCAATATCCTTTTTTCCTCACCTTGGCTATAATTCCATGAGAAGCCCATGGCTAAGAAGAGACGCCAGAGACGTAGACATGTAGCACCTCAGGTGCGCCCTGGACGCCCCGTATTTCCTGAACCTGAGGAACCCCCCCTGGAAAGCAAGACCGCCGACAAGCAGCCTAGCCGTTTGCTGAAGGACTACAGCTACCTGCCGGGAGAACTTGTCCAGATAGGCGTTATCACAGCTTTAGTGATGGGCGGGCTGGTGGCAGCACGTCTCCTGCTGCGCTAGGCGGGGAGGAAGCTCCCTTGCACCTTCGCTACTTCCAGAAATTGTTGGACCGGTTCCTCGGGCAACGGGATATCGCCAGGCTCCCTCTGCTGGGGGCCCCCTAGGCCGTGGTAATCACTACCTCCTAGAGGGATCAGGTCGTACTTCCGAGCCCACCTCAGTAATACTTCCATCTCCTCTGGCGTATAATCCTGGTAGTATACCTCCATGCCCACAAGGCCCACCTCCTTGAGTTGGGGCAGGAGGCTGTCCAGCTGGGCGATGAGCTCTCTTGGGTGGGCCAAAACACATATGCCTTGGACTTTCCTTAGTAGCTGAACCACCTCAGCTGGCGTGAGCTTTTCCCGCTCTACATAAGCAGGAGCATTGCGGCCTAGGTAGAGCTGGAAGGCCTCGTTGACGCTGCCTACGTAGCCTTCCTCCACCAAGACCTGTGCTATATGCGGCCTGCCTATGGAGCCGTCGCCTGCAACTTCTAAAACCCTTTCCCATGAGATCCGGATGCCTAGTTGGGCAAGCTTGTCCACCATGCGACGGGCTCTAATAACGCGAGAGTCCCGCAACCGGGCCAACTGTTCCTGGAAGTTGGGGTCTTGCCACCTTATGAAATAGCCAAGGATGTGCACCTCATTACCGGGGACGTCGGTGCTCATTTCAACTCCAGGGATTAAAAGAAAGTCCGGATACTTTCGGGCTGCCTCTATGGCCTCGGGAAGACCATCGGTGGTGTCGTGGTCGGTAAGCGCTAGTATACGGACTCCCTTGCTATAGGCCAGGTCAATGAGCTGGGTAGGAGTGAGGACGCCATCGGAATAGGTGGTGTGGGTGTGGAGATCGGCCCGGCTAGGCATTATTCCACCTCACAGTCCAGTCTGCAGATGTCGATGGCGCGGCCGCTCTGTTCGTCCACCTCCACCAGGACGGCATTTAGGACGGCCACCCCTTTCTCTACCGGTGCCAGACGAACAGGCAGCTGAGTTAAAAACCGCTGCAATACCGACTCTACCTCCATCCCGATAACGCTGTCACGAGCACCTGTCATGCCTACGTCGGTGATGTACGCGGTACCTTTGGGGAGGATACGAGCATCGGCCGTGGGGATGTGGGTGTGGGTACCTAATACGGCGCTAGCCCTCCCATCTAAGTACCATCCAAGGGCCACCTTCTCGCTGGTGGCCTCGGCATGCATATCCACTATGATGACTTTGGCGTCGTCCTTTAGCTGCGTTAGGAGCTCATCAGCTGCCCGGAAAGGGCAGTCCACGTCATGGGGCATGAAGACACGTCCCTGCAGGTTCACCACTGCCACACTGCCCCTACGCCAAACGCCTCGCCCAGGGGCCCCTCCAGGGTAGTTGTGGGGCCGAAGGACCGGGGAATCCTTGTCATCCAGAAGGGGGTAGAGCTCCCGATACTCCCAGATGTGGTTGCCAGAGGTGATAACGTCAACCCCGGCACTGAGGAGCTCCTGGGCAGTAGCCGGGGTGAGGCCCTTGCCTCCGGCAGCGTTCTCGCCGTTGGCTATCACCAAGTCTATGCGGTGCTGGCGCCTCAGTGTAGGGAGGAGGTGGGCCAGGGTCTGCCGGCCCAACCTCCCTACCACGTCGCCTATCATGAGCACACGCATGACCCCCCCTCTCATGACCCCTCAGCGAGCGTACTCCACCGCCCGCTTCTCCCGGATAACGGTGACCTTGATCTGGCCTGGGTATTGTAGGTTCTCCTGTATCTTACGACTTAGCTCTCTGGCTAGGCGA
>JAUQPQ010000018.1 GCA_030550295.1 Chloroflexota bacterium | reverse complement strand
AAGGAGAGGAACATGGCGATATTGATGAAGACGTTCTCCATAGTGGCGAAGGCCAGCCCTAACACCAGTCCTAAAAGGAACAGATATCGTAGATGCCCTTCGTCTAGATAGCGCCAGAGGAGGATGATCATCGCCAGGGTAAAGAAGGCCATAAACATGTCATCGCGGGCGAAGCGGCTCACGTACACCATCACAGGAGAGATAGCAAGCAAGGCACTAGTCGCTATGGCTCCCACGCGTCCCAAGCGGTGGCGCAGGAAAAAAGGCAATAACACAAGGGCAGTACCCATAAAGGCAGCCGGCACACGGGCCGAATAGTCGCTATCCCCCAGGAGAAAGAAGGTGAGGGCAGAAGCGAAGAACTTGAGGGGCCCGTGCATCATGGGCATGTGCTCATACGTCCCGTCGCGATACAAGAGCCATGAGAAGAAGGCGTGAAGGCTCTCGTCGTGGTGGAGGGCCCGGTCACCTAAGGCCCAGAACCTGAGGCCCGTGGCCAAGGCCAGGATACACAGATAGAGGAAGAGATCGCCTCCTATGGTCAACGGCCGGCCAAGAGCCCTCTCCAAAGTCGTCGTTGGCGCATTTCTAACATCCATAGCCCCGTTAACCCCTCACAAATAGCTGCCCCCGAACCTCACCCACCGCCGAGGCCTCCCGGAGAAGGAGCCAGCGCCATCCATCGCCAATCCCCACCGAGGCAGGCCCCCACCGCACTGCCAGGGGTATCGGCTCGCCCAACTGAGTTAGACCCAGGGGCGAGCGTCCAGCAGGACCGATATAGGCCTGAGCCCTCGGCCCTGGATCGCCTATCTCGGCGCCCAGATGCCGCAGGTACCATCCCAGCCATGCCAGGGACGGGTCTACCGTCACGCCATCCCCTAAATCCTCTGCCCGCATCACGATGCCATGGAGCTGGGTTGAAGGGTAAAGGCCTAACACCCACTCGCGGCCCTGCCCAAAGACCATAGACACAGATCCGTGAAGGGAAATGGCGCCCCCTAGCACTATACCTAGCACGCTTGGTACCAGCACCTGTTCTCTCCGCTTCAACATCCCCATCATCGTTGCTAGGACTGCTAGGCCCAGGGCAAGTCCCAGCAATGCCTCCACTTGCATCCCCTCTCCGCTGCGCGACCAATGGGTTAAGAACACCCCTATCCACGCCCCTATTATCAGGGCCAGCACAGCAGCCAGCCAGAAAAGGCGCGAGGTTGCCCTCCATAGGCTGCCAGCCACTTGACTCATCCACAGCGCGCTAGCCATGACCCCAGGTGTCACAAGTGCCATCCCCTCCCCTGCATGACCCCGAGTCGCCAGAAAGACGACTGGGGCCCCCAAAATAGTCCAAACCACAAGGAAACGTTCTTTCGGGTGAAGGGATTCAGTGCCCATCTTTCGCCAGCGGGCCAGGAGCCATATCACCGCTGTTAAGCCGAAGAGGAGTAGCAAAGGATCGTACCCTAACCACACCCAGAAGAAGGGGCGGGCTCCGCCTTCAAGAGAAGGGCCGAACATCTCGGCCCAAAGTCGCAGCCCAGGTAGCCCAGTTTTCCCCGATACTGAGGCCAGCCATGACGCGACCCCCAAACCGACAAGTGAGCTCAAGGTCAAGGCTAGCATTTCTCCCTTCCCGGCCCTCAGCCGGTCCAAGAGCTGTCGCCCTAGCTTGGTGCCCCAGGCGATCTCCCAAGCCAGGAAGGTCACCACTGCCAACGCCCCTACTACCCCGGCTTCGTCCGAGGCCAGAGCTAGACCCAGGAGAAGACCCCACGCCGCCATTGGCCACGATCCCCCTTTCTGGGCAGACCGTAGCAGCGCCGCACTGGCCATGAGAGCCAAGGCCGATCCCATCTCCCCAGGAACGGCCGAACGAGCCGATGCCACGGCTAAAGGTGAAAAGGCCAGTAAGGTGCAGGCGATCAGCCCTGGGGCCTGACCTAGGGGACGCATCCAGGCCCATACTCCCACCAGCAAAATGGTCCCTATGACTGCCGAGACGATCCTCGCCGCCCACTCTCCATCGGCCCCCAGCTGGAAGAGGACGGCAGTGATGGCCGCCTCTAGGTCGCCATCCCAGATCTGGTAAGCGTTGTCATGGACGATGGCCCATATGCCCCACGCCCGGCTAGCCTCCTCTGCCGTTAGGGGTAACTTCCCTAAAAAGCAAAATCGGAGAAACGCTCCCCCTGCCAGGGCCGCTGCCAGGAGTACTTTCCACACCTCCACCTGTAAGGTAGGCCCCCTGGAGGCTCTTTGGGGAACAGCGCCGCTATAGGCAGGACGTGCACGCGCTGGATTGCTCACTGCCGGAGAAGTTCCTCTACAAAGGCGCGCGGGTCAAAGGGCAGCAGATCTTCAGGGCCCTCACCCGCCCCCATGAATAGGACTGGTAGGCCCAGCTCGTGGGCGATGGAGAAGACGATACCTCCCTTGGCGCTGCCGTCCAGCTTGGCCAAAACGATACCGGTGAGATTTACCGCCTCCTGGAACAGGCGCGCTTGCGGGAGGGCGTTCTGCCCCATGGTGGCATCGAGCACTAGCAGAACCTCATGGGGGGCATTGGGTATACGCTGGGATATGATCCTGTGCACCTTGCGCAGCTCTTCCATTAGGTTGAACTTGGTGTGGAGCCTGCCGGCAGTGTCCACCAGTACCAGATCAACGCCGCGCGCCAAGGCAGCGGTAAGGGCATCGTAAACTACTGCCCCGGCGTCGGCCCCAGGGCGGTGGGCTACCACATCTGCACCCACCTTTTGCGCCCACCAACGGAGCTGGTCGATGGCTGCTGCCCTAAAAGTGTCGGCAGCTGCCAAAAGCACCTGTTTGCCCTGCCGTCGGTACATGTAGGCTAGCTTGCCGATACTGGTGGTCTTTCCCGTTCCGTTAACCCCTACAACCAGCACTACTGCTGGGACGGGCCAGGGCTCCTCCTTCCCCCACAGTTGGCCCTTAGGTTGCGCCTTCTGCAGCAAGGCTAGCAGCTCTTCCTGGAGGGCTTCCTTTACCTCTTGGGCTGATTTCCGCCTTTCCCGGCGCACTCGCTCTTCCAGACGCTCGAGGAGGAGGAAGGTCGCCTTTACCCCTACGTCGGCTCCCAGAAGCACTTCCTCCAGCTCTTCGCGTAAGGTGTCGCTCCAAGGCTTTTCGCCCAGTAGGGCTGTGAGGCGGCGGAACCATGTCTTTCGCGTCTCCTGGACAGCCTTATCGGCCCGGTGGTGGCCAGAAGAGAGACCTAACATGGCCAGAGATCAGAATAGCAATAGGAGGGGGGAAGGTCAAAAAATCAGGAGGAGAGGACACCCTTTAGGGAGAGGGAAAGGCAGTGTGAGACGCCATCGGGCCCCATGGAGATGCCGTAAACGGCATCTGCTGCTTCTATCGTCCTGCGGTTATGGGTGATGACAATGAACTGGGTTCGTCGGGATAGCTCCTGCAGCCCCTTAGCAAACCGCTGGACATTAGCCTCGTCGAGCATAGCATCGGCTTCGTCCAGGACGCAGAAGGGGAAAGAGTTCACATCTAGGAGGGAGAATAGGACGGCAAGGGCCGTAAGGGCCCTCTCGCCCCCCGAGAGTTGATTTAGGGAGCGGACTTTCTTGCCAGGTGGACGCGCCCATATCTCTACACCTTCCTCTGGCCCCGCGGTAAGGGAGAGGCCTGCCTGACCACCAGGGAAGAAGGACTGGAAAAGCTCCTGGAACCTGGAAGAGACTTCCTGAAAGGCCTCGTGGAAGCGGGAACGGGCCCACTCTTCCAGCATCTCCCTTGCATGATGGACATACGCCTCGGCCTTTTCGAAATCGGAGACCTGGGCCTGGACGTTCTTGTAACGTTCTTTCAAGGTGGCCAGTTCCTGGGCAGCGTTAGGGTTCACCGGGCCTAGCTTCTGGAGGCGTTGCCGTAGCTGCTCCAAACGCTCCCTGAGGTGGCCAAGGTCAGGGATGTCCGGCGCAGGAAGGGAAGAAGGATGCGGTAGCCCCTCTCGCTGAGCCGCCTGGGACGCCTCTTCCAGTTCTTTCAACCATCTGCGCTCGTTTGCCTCTGCCTCAGCCAGGGTCCTGTTGGCTTGGGCGAGCTTCTCCTGGAGGGCCATTATTTCTTCCCGCCAATTGCGGCTTTCGGCCTCCAGCTCCTCGGCCTCTTTAATGATGACGTCAGGTTCAGGTAGTTGGGATAGGGCCTGACGACACCTTTTTAGCTCGGCCTCCCAGCGGGAGAGCTCTTCTGATAGTTTCTCTTCCTGCCGCCGCGTTGAGGACAGGGCCTCCTCCTTCTCTCTCTGCTCTTGGGACAGGCGCTGAAGGTAGCTACGCCACCGCTCCTCCTCCTGGACCAGGGCCTGGAACTGGTGCTCGATTGCTGTACGCTTGGAGGTAGCTTCCAAGGCGCGGGAAAGGGCCCTTTCCCGCTCTTGGGCCAGTGATGCTATCTTCTGGGCCCACTGCCGGGCCTCTTCCTCTGCCGCTGCAGCCTGGCTAGAGAGGAGGTGGGCCGTTTCCTCTAAGGCCTGGGCCTCTTTTAAGGCCACCTCCTCTTGTTGGCGCACCTGGGCCATGGCCCTCATGACAGCTTTGAGCTCCCCCTTGAGGCGGGCCAGACGATGCTCCCTACGTGCTATCTCTTTTTCTGTGGCCCGCAGACGTTCCTCTAACACCCTTAGCTCCGCCGTCACTGCCCGGCGTTCGTCCCGGAGGCGGCGCATACGTTCCTGAGCCTCTTCTAGCTGTTGTTGGGCCTCTTTGAGGCGCCCAGCTAACCTATTGGATTCCATGTGTTGCGCATGTCGCCCGTGGTATCCTGCTGCGATGCCACCCCATGGGTAGAAAACAAGGCCGTCCATGGTTACCACGAGTAGCCCATCCTGGCCCAAAAGCTGCTGAGCAGTGGCCAAGTCTTCCACCACCACGACGTTCCCCAGCAAGGCCTCCACTGCAGGCCTGAACCTCTCTGGAAACCGGACGAGATCGGAGGCTAATCCCTTCACCTTTCCTGGCCATTGCTGTTTTCCCTCTGGTGGGCGACGCAACCCCTGCAGGGGGACGATGATGACCCGTCGCGAGTTTCGGGAAAAGGCTAAGGCACCCTTGAGAGCTTCTTTTGGGCCAGAGACCAATAGGGCCCCTGAGGCCTCCCCCAGCGCCGCACTGATCGCCTTCTCCAGCTCTGGCGGCACCTCCAATATCTCGCCCAGGAGGCATTCTAGGCCCTCCATTTCCCTCCTCAGCTCATCTTTCTCCTGCTGGTACTCCTGGAGGAGGGCCGAAAGCCTCTGCACTTCTTCTTGCCAACGTTGGGCCCTTACCTGAGTAGAGGCGTTTTCGGCCTCAAGCCCCTTGACCTGCGTGGCCAAGGCCCCCACCTGCTGCTTAAGCTCTGCCTCCCTGCTGCGCAGGGAGCGTAGAAGGGACAGCTCTTGTGTAAGGTCGGCTATGATTTGGCGCCGGCTCTGGGCGAGTTCATGGGCTTGGCGAGGGGAACGACGCCATCTTTGGGCCCGGTTCAGGGCCTCGTTAGCTTCCAATCGCAGTCTGGAGGCCTTCTCCTCTAGTTCTCTGAGACGAGAATGGGCCTCTTGCCACCGGCGCTCTACCTGCTCCATCTGTTCCCTGGCCACTCTCTCCTCACGCCGTGCCTCATCTAACAAGGCTTTAAGGTCGTCAGCGTGGGCGTCCCTTTCCCGCCGGGGGGAAGAGGAGATTTCAGCTTTAAGGCCTAAAAGCTGCCCCTCCAGCTCCTGGCGCCGTTCCCTAAGGGTGGAGAGGCGCTGGCGCCCTAAGGCCACCTCTTTCTCCAGCCGGTAGATCTGGGAGAGGAGCGTCTCCCGGCGCCGGCTCAGTTCCTGTGCCTCCTGCCTCTTGGCTTTGGCCTTCTCTTCCAGCTCGGCCAGGCGGAGGCGCCCCTCATCGATGCCGCATCGGCAATGGGATATCAACCGTAAGGCCTCCTCCCGTTGAGACCGTGCTTCTGCGAGGGACCTCTGGCCTATAGACCAGAGAGCGCCAAAGTATTCCCGCTGGGCCTGCGCCAGGTCGTTGGAAAGTTGGAGATATAGGGCGTAGCGGCGGGCCTGGCGCTCCAGCGGCTGCAAGCGGGGCTGCAACTCCCTTAAGATCAGCGAAAGTTGGGCCCTTGCCTCCCGGGCCATAGCTATATGGCCCTCCACTTCCTCCCATACAGCCTTGTATCGACTTATATCGGCCGCCTCCTCCATAAGGCGACGCCTCTCGCTAGGCCGCATCTCTAAGAACCCTTCCACCATCCCCTGGCCAATGAAGGCGTAGGAGAGGCCCTGGGGCGAAACGCTGATGAAATCACGCAGAGCCTCTTGTACATCCCGTAGACGGGCCTTCCTGCCATTGATAAGGTACTCCCCCTCGCCTGAGCGGTAAGCCCGCCGGCCAATGGTGAGGACATGGCCATCGCGGCCCAGAGTTACTAGGACCTCTGCCTTTTCCAATGGGGGACGATTTGAACCACCAGCAAATATCACCTCTTCCATCCGCCGGGCCCTAAGCGATCTGCTGGACTGCTCCCCGAAAGCCCAACGAAGCGCCTCAGCTACATTGGACTTCCCCGAGCCGTTAGGGCCTACGATGGCAGTAATACCCGGCCCCCAGTGAAAGACGGTACGCTTAGCGAAACTCTTGAAGCCAGCGATCTCTAAACGCTGGAGGAACATGCCCCTCAGGCTAGATGGCTGAGGGCCTCCAGGGCCCTGCGGGCAGCATCCAGCTCTGCTTGTTTCTTGCTGGAACCCTGCCCTTGGCCCAGCACCTTGTCCTCTATGAGGACTTGCACAGTATAGGTCTTGGCGTGATCGGGCCCTTCTGCCCTCACCACCTCATACCTTGGCACACGCTTCCATCTGGCCTGCATTATACGCTGCAGCTCCGACTTGCTGTCTACCACGGGCTGACCTTCTGCTAAACGGGCCAGCTCTGGGCCCAAAAGCTTAAGGATCACTCGCCGTGCTGTCTTCAGGCCACGGTCCAGGAATATGGCCCCTATTACCGCCTCTAGAGCACCTGCCAAATTAGAAGGCCTAGTCCGCCCACCAGAGCGCTCCTCCCCCCGGCCCAAAAGTAGATACTCCCCTAGCCCTATCCTGTGGGCCACCGCTGCCAAGATATCCCAGCGCACCAGGGCCGCCCTCATCTGACTCAACTCCCCCTCCCGGCAGCCAGGATACGATTCCACCAGATGCCATGCCACCACCAGGTTTAGGACACCATCGCCCAAGAACTCCAGCCTCTCATTGTCCTCTTCCCCCGGCACCTCGTTGGCATAAGAACGATGCACCAGGGCCCGGCGCAACAGCTCCGGCCGGCCCATCTTCACCCCTAACACCCGCTGAAGCCTATCTAACCCTACTACGCCTTTGATAACCATAGCCTAACCACAAAACAACCGAATAACCTTCGCAAAAACCCCTTTCTAACGCCTAACGCCACAAGCTCGGGGCCATGATATGCTGAGCAGCGATGTCCTGTCAAGCTTTCCCTATAATGAGGTAAGTAAACGGCTATGGCTAACTTGACACAAAAATTATTGGGATCCTTGTCCCCTGGCCTACGCAGGGGGCTACTGGCCGTGCTGGCCGAGGCCCGGAGACGGTCTGTCCCGGTCTACCTGGTGGGGGGCAGCGTACGCGACCTTCTCCTGGGCAAGACCACCATAGATGTGGACCTGGCAGTAGAAGGTGATGCTATAGCCCTGGCACAAGCCGTAGCACCTTCACTGGGAGCAGAGATAGTAGTGCACCCCAATTTCGGCACCGCTACCTTGAAGGGGAAAGACTTCACGGTGGACCTGGCCACTACCCGAAAGGAAATTTACTTGCGCCCAGGAGCACTACCCCAAGTACAGCCTGCTCCCCTACAGGCCGACCTCGCCCGGCGCGACTTCACCATTAACGCCATGGCCTTAGGCCTGGTCGGACCTCATTGGGGCCAGATCATCGATCCCTTTGGCGGCATTGAAGACCTGTCGAGGAAGGCGTTGCGCGTTCTCCATGAGGCAAGCTTCCAAGACGATGCCACCCGCATATTGAGGGCCGCCCGCTATGCTGCCCGTTTCTCCTTCCAGCTAGACCCTGTTACCAAAAGCTGGCTGCAGCGAGATGCAGGATATCTGGCTTACATCAGCGGGGCACGCCTGCGCCATGAATTTATCCGCATCTTCCAGGAAGAGGAGCCAGAAGAGGCCATTTTTCTCCTATCAGAATGGGGGGCCTTGCATAACATCCATCCTTCTCTCCACGTCTCACCAGGCACGCGGCAGGCATGGCCTTTCCTCCAGCGCCACGCACCGGCCTCGGCCCTTCCCCTCAGCTACTGGTGCCTATTGGCTCCCACCATCACCCCAGACGAGGTTCCTTCCTTGGGCCAACGCCTATCCCTAAACCGCCGCGAAAGGGAGACCCTCTCCTCCTTCGCCCACATAAGGGACCTCACCTCATTTTTGGCTATGAAAAGGGTTATGCCCAGCAAAGTAGCTGAAGCTCTGGACTCGCAGCCGGAGGCGGCTGTGTGGGCGATGGCGGCTTTGTCGCCACCGCTAGTCAGGAGGCGGCTAGTGCGGTATCTTCGGGAATGGAGGTGGGTGCGCCCCTCTCTGAGGCCTTCCGATATGCTTGCCCTTGGGATCCCCAGAGGACCTGGAATGAGGGAGGTTATGGCCCTTTTGCGGGCAGCGAGATTGGATGGCCGGGTTCACAATCTGGAAGGAGAGAAGGACTTACTAAGAAGGTGGCTTTCCAGGGTGACTCGCCATGAACAGTGAGATGTGCTGTGTGTGTGCTCTGCCTTTGGACGACGTGAATAGGGGGGTCTGCAACGGCTGTGGCCTCCCCTTCCACCTCCGCGTCCAGGGCGACCTCCAAGGCCCTGAATGTGGTCAAGTCTGGGTTCATCCCCAGTACTTGGCGTTAGAATACGGGTGCCTTATCTGTCTCGGGCACGCCCCTGGCCGTGAGCCTCCTGTGGGGCCGTCTCACTAGACTTAGCGAAGGATTAGCCGGTGGAGTGCAGAGTTTGCAGCCAAGAGATGGGGCCAGGGGAGGGGATAATCTGTTACCTGTGCGGCCTGCCCTTCCACTTCTCTGCCCGGAAGGCGTGTGGCGTAGCCCTTCCTAACCCAGCAGCCTGCTGAGGAATGGTATATACGTGCGCCGTGTGCGCACAAGATCTCCGGCTGAGCTAGTAAGAGCCCAAGGCCCCCATGAGGCGAGCCACCGCCTTCGCTCCCTGCAAAAAGTCTTCTATGCGCACGTTCTCATTTGGGGCATGGATGCGGGAATCGGGATACCCAATGCCTATATCGGCCACAGGCAGAGCCAGCCCTTTGACGAAGGGGTACAAAGGCCCCGTCCCCGCCATTGAGGGAACCATAGCCGGTTCTTTACCGTAAACTTCCCTGAGGATCTGGCGCACTAGGGCCACAAAGGGATGGTCGATGGGGGTGCGAGCAGGGTGCTCTTGCGCCAATGCCGTCACCTCCACATCGGTGAAACCTTGGGCCGCTAAATGGCGCTTCAAGTTCTCCAGCACATCCTTGGGGTCCTGGTCAGGGACTAGACGAAAGTCCATCTTGGCAAGGGCTTGAGCAGGGAGCACCGTCTTGGGGCCAGGCCCTACATAGCCCGATAGGAGGCCATCTATGGTGGCGGTAGGCTCGAAGATGTGACGACGCCATACCTGATGCCCTTTGAGGTCCCCAAGGAACCGCTGGCATCCGTAGGCTTTTAGGGTGTCCTCCTCTTCAGGGGGTAGCGACGCCACGGCTGCCTCCTCTTCGGCAGTGGGAGGGCGGACATCATCGTAGAATCCCGGGATGAGGACTCGCTCATCAGGCGCCTTAAGGGATGCAAGGGCCCACACTAGGCGCCAAGCCGCGTTAGGCAACACCGTACCCCAGGAGGAATGGGCATCGCGTGCGAGGGTGCGCACAGATAGCTCCACATATAAAAGGCCCTTCACCCCTAGAGCAAGGTAAGGCCTCCCATCCCAGCTGACGCCTCCTCCTTCCCATAGGCAGGCATCGGCCTCTAGAAGGTCACGATGGGAATGAACCCATTCCTCCATATAGGGGCTCCCTATCTCTTCGTCCCCCTCGATGCAGAACTTGACGCCGCAGGGAAGGCCACCTTCCACTTCGCGCCATGCCCTTATAGCCAGCAGGCGGGCGACGATGTTCCCCTTGTTGTCGCTAACCCCACGCCCGTAGATCCGGCCAGCCCTCACCACTACATCAAAAGGATCGGTTGCCCACTCCTGTAAAGGGTCAACAGGCTGCACGTCGTAATGGTTATAGAAAAGAAGGGTCCTAGGGGATGACCCCTCTTGGTAGGCCCAGACCACCGGGTTGCCCTCCCCAGGTTTGGGCACGATCGAGGCCTGGAAGCCCAAGTCCTCAAGACGATATGCCAGGTATTGGGCCGTCTCCTCAATGGCCCGGCCTTCAGCGCTTACGGTGGGGAACCGGCAAAGTTCCCTCAGCCCTTGCAAGGCCTCATCCAAATGCTCTTCCACAAAACGCAACACCTTCTCCATCTCTCACTCCCTCCTCTCCTGACGCCCCATCAACATGGAGCCCTCTACCACGCCCAGCGGCCTGTAGCCTAGGCGCAGCCAGAAATAGAAGGCGAGGCCACCATCTAGGGGGACTTGAGCGTAGAAGGTGACGATGCCCCGGCTGGCGCAGTACTCCTCCAGCAGCCTAACGCCTTCGCTTCCCAAGCCGAGGCCACGCTTATCAGGACGCACGACCACAGCAGTGATGTAGCAGGTGGAGCCTTCTCCACGGTAGGCCACCACGCCCACAACCTCACCGGCCAAATCTAGGGCCATAATATCGCCAGCGATGTGAGGACACCAACTCTGGATCATCCCTTCCTCAGAAGGGGTAGGAGGGCGAAGGGAGAGCCTCTGCTGCAAGGCTATCCAGGCAAAAGGTGGGCCACCATCTCCTCAAAGGGGCGTAACTTCCCTACATTTAGGCCGCCTGCTGGGTAATACTTTCCGGCTCGTAACAAGCTTAGCATGTGCTCCTGGGACTCTAGCTCCTCCTCAAACACGGTGACGAAGCAGCCAAGGCCGTTGGTGGAATGACAGTCGCTAGCACCTATGCCTTTCTTGCCCAATATGCGGGCTACCATGAGGGCAAAGGCGTTCTCCTGAGGAGTACAACCCCCGTTGGCCACCTCTATCTCGTCCACTAGCTCAAAGATGGGGAGGCGGGCCGCCTCCTGTGGGGTCAACTCCACAGGCCGCCTCCCATCCCGACGGTAATAAACGGGATCGAAGAAATGACGGAAGGGGTGAGCTGCAATCATAAAGCCTCCCACCTCGTCCACTACCCTCCGTAGCTCTTTGGCCCGCCGAATGCCCGGGACATAACGTGTTAGCCCCACCACAATGATGTGGCCCAAGTCCGTAGATACCTCCATGCCCCGGCTCAAAAATATTCCCGCCCGCTGGCGGAAGGACTCCCACTCGTGGTCGTCCCAGGCCCGGTCGTGCTCGGTGATATTAACGCCCGTAAGCCCGATGCGCCGCGCCTCCCCTATTAGCTGGTCAGGAGTAAGGGACGAATCAGAAGCTCCCCGGATGGTGTGAACGTGCATATCTACGATGGTGCCCATCCTATTACCGCCAGAAAAGGCTGCAGATTCCATCTTAGGGAAAGATACAGAGGGGGGCAAGGCCTGGCGCTCACGGTGCCGCCCTAGCCAAATAAGGCAGCCCCCACCCGAAGGCCCCTACCCAGACGACGGCCAGCACTACCGCCCACCAAGAGAGCTTGGCCCAAATGTAATAGCCTATGGCCAAAACGGCGGCAGCAAAAGCGATCACCCCTACGGTGTAAGGCCAGTTGGGGCTGCCCAGCCCTGCCTGCGGGAAATGCCCTACTGCCCCCCTGTACAAGATCCCCAAGATTATACCCATCAGGGGCCCCCAGGTGAACATCACCAACGACAACGGTACCGCCAACATTAGGGGGCGGACGTTGGGGGCAATGGCCTTAGCCCAAAAGGGCACCGAAGAGCGGGCCCTTACCAGTCCTAAGCTTATAGGCCACACAGCCACCAAAGAGAGGGCGTACCCGAGAACCGCCCCCGAAAACACTTCAGCCATGTAGCACCTCCTGCCTTGACAAGGTGCGGACAAGGTAGACATTGCCCTCAGGGATACGCGATCTGCTGGCCAGCTCTTGCGCCTCTTCCTGGCAGGAGGCTAGGGCGAAAAGGGCTGGCCCGCTACCTGCCAGATGCACCCGACGAGCCCCCCCTTGCAGAAGGGCCGCCCGGTAGCGGGCCAGCTCCGGAAAGACAGAGTAGGCCACCCTCTCAAAGGCGTTATACATGCAGTTCTCGTCAATTACGCCCTCAGCCAGTCGCCCCAAGAAGCGACGGGTGAAAGTGCCATCGCTATAAAGGGCTGGCGTGAGAAGGCCGTACATACGCGCCGTTTTCTGCGTCAATTGGAAAGGTGGCACCACCAGAACGAGCCAAACAGTGGGAGCATCGGGAAGAGGAGTCACATGGCGGCCACGGCCCATCACCAGGGCCGTCCCTCCTACCAAGAAGAAGGGCACGTCCTCCCCTATTTGCCCTGCTAGCTCTATCAGCTTCTCCTGGGGAAGAGGAGAAGAAAGACGGCTCAGGGCCAATAGAGCGGCAGCAGCATCGGAGCTTCCACCCCCCAGACCGGAGGCAGGGGGAATCCCTTTGTAAACGGTCACTTCCACAGGCGGCCCCCCTATTAGGCCAGCAGCCTTCGTGACCAGGGTGTCTTCTACAGGAAATGGGCCCTCGCATCTCACCTTTAAGGCTGGGGCCGGCCCCACCTGAAGGCGGTCCCATAAAGATACCGTCTGCATAACAGTGCATACGTCATGGTAGCCATCGGGACGACGACCCAGCACCTCAAGGGTCCAATTGATCTTGGCAGGTGCCATCACTTCAAGCTGCCAGGCCATGCCCCATCCCCTTAGTTCTTATCACTTGGTAAAGGCGCGCCCAGCCTTCTAGAGTTAGCTGGCCAGGACGAAGGTAAGGGGCGATCTCTGCCTCCTGGAGCAACTCCTCTGCCCCGCCAGGAGAGCACCCTAGTCCTAAAGCCAATGAATTACGCAGGTGCTTACGCGGGGCGACAAAACCAGCCTTTACCACTCTAAGGAAGAACTGCTCATCGTCTAGAGATATTGGGGGGGCAGAGCGGGTGGCTAGTCGCACCACTGCTGCCCGCACTTGGGGTGGAGGGTGAAAAGCCCTAGAAGGGATGGCAAATAAAAGGCTTGCATCTGCCTTAAGCTGCGTCTCCACAGCCAGGTAGGTCATCCGCCCAGGCGGGGCAGTCATCCTACGGGCTACCTCTAATTGCAGGGTGACGACAAGCCGCCTCGGGGGCGGCGATTCGTGCAAAAAACGCCTTACTATCGCTGTGCCAATGGAGAAGGGGAGGTTACCCACCACTACATACGGGGGGCCGCCGTCACTTACATTTAACAGCTGGCTCAGGGGCAGCCTTAAGATGTCTCCCTTTACTATGCGGACATGGGGGATATGGGAGAAACGCCCCTCCAGGGCTGAGGCCCATCTCTCATCCACCTCTACAGCGACGAGGCGGCGGACACGGGGGATAAGCACTTCAGTCAGGTTACCTGGGCCAGCCCCTACTTCAATGACCGTCTCGTCTTCCGCTGGCGCCAGTGCTTGGGCGATCTTGAGGAGATAGCGCCTGTCTACGAGCCAGTGCTGACCTAAGCGCCGCCTACGTTTGGAAGCTGTACTTGCGCCCACACATCATATAATAAGGCCCTAGTCCAATATGTAGATGGTGACATACCCTGTGTGCCAGTTGGGAACCACCCAAGGGGGATAGGCCAAATCGATCATGTAGCCCCTTATCCCGCTTCCGGTATCTGCCGCCACCGCCATTCCATACCCGGGCACGCAAAGACGGGTGCCCAAGGAGATAACAGCGGGATCCACCGCTACAACGCCCATAGTAACAGGGAGCCCGGTGGCAGTAGTGTACCCAACTCCATTAACTCCAGGCTGGTACCACGTAGCCCATACCGTAAGGGCCCGCTTGTAGCTAATGCCCTCGCACCCACCCCCATGAGAGATGGGCGGCCCTGCACCCCGGACCACCACCATAGCCTGGGGCGGGATCTCTTCTTGCTTGACCATTACCCGTTGTGCTACTTGACCATCCCTATACACGACGTCGTAATAACGACGCACCACGCCATCACTGCCCTGAGCTTCCACATAGGACTGCCCTATGGGCAGTGAGCCATCATCCCGATAAGCGACGGGGCGGGGTACGGTCTCTTCCTCCACTACGCGAGCCAGGCCTACACGAACCACCCGTACCACCATCCCATCTTTAACCACGGCATCTGGTCTGGGTTCCACCTCGTCCCAAGGGCCCAGAGAAATGCCCTCTTCCCAGAGGAGGGCCCCCACGGTAGCCATCTGGGTGCGAAGGCGTCGTCTTTGGCCCTCTACCACCAGCTCCACATCCTTTGCCCTTTTCACCATCACCGTGAGGCCAGGGCTGAGAGGGGCATTGGGAGGGGGGAACACCTCATCGCCGATATCCAAATGGATACCTGCCTGAGCCAGGGCATCTCCTACGGTGGTGGCCTTAGTGAAGTGCCAAATAAGCATGCCCCCGTCTTTGATGGCCCAGGGGATGTCGGCGATATCACCAAGTTGGGGGGCACGCCCAGAGGACAAAGCGGAAGGCGCTTCTGGCCCCCATAAGGAAGCCAAAGACGCCGCAGCGAAGATAGCCGTTATCACCACGCCCACCAGCCCCCTGCAGGGTAGGTGGGCTAAGTTACCGTTCTTCACTTGTGCACCTCAAGGGCAGACCCCAAGGTGGTGGCCGCGCACCTGCCGTTGACGCGGTGCCACGGCCTTACCTACAGGTTCAAGCTCCGGCCAAGGTGTCCTGCGGCACCTGGCTCTCCCACTTACCGCTGCTCCCTTCCGGGCCTGACGGGGTTCGTGGGGCACCACCGCGCAGGGCTTGGCCATCGTCACCCTCACCTGTAGGCAGTCGCCACGGCCACGGCCTCGGGCAGGGGTTCAGCCCCGCTATGGCGGATTGCGGGTTTAGGGCACCGCCAGCTCCCCGCCTAGCGCGGCCACCTTTATTCACCTTAGCCAGCCTGTACATTCTGTCAACCCCGGCCTTGTTCGTATGTGGAAAGGTGGTGTAGAATTGCCCCCGCACTGAACTACCATGACGGTGCGAAAGGGCGTAATCCTGGCAGCTGGTTTCGGCACGCGCCTTCTCCCTGCGACCAAGGCCGTCCCCAAAGAGATGCTGCCCCTTTTAGACAGGCCCATTATCCAGTACGTGGCTGAGGAGGCGGTGGCTGCAGGCATCAGAGAGCTCATTGTGGTCATCTCAGCGGGCAAGGAGTCTATCGCCCACCACTTCTCGCCGGCACCAGAGCTGGAGCAGGCCTTGGCCGCTAAAGGCGACGAAGACTCCCTCAGGGAAGTGAGCCGCCTCTCCTCGCTCGCCTCTTTCTGCTTCGTTTATCAGCATGAGCGTCTCGGCACAGGCCATGCCCTTTTGCAGGCACGGCCCCTCATTGGTAATGACCCTTTTGCCCTCTTCTATCCCGACGACATCGTGGTGGGAGAGGAGCCAGCCATTGCCCACCTAGTCACGTTGTATGAGCAGTGCAAGGCCCCTGTCCTGGGCGTGGCACCAGTGCCCCCACAAGATGCCCACCGCTACGGCCTCATCGACGCCTCACAGGAGGGTGATAACCTCTTCCGGGTGAATCGGGCGGTGGAAAAGCCATCCCCCCACGAGATACCATCTCACTTGGCCATGGTGGGGCGCATGGTCCTTACTCCCCAGATTTTCCCTTTCCTCCAAAAGACCCCTCCCGGTCGTGGTGGCGAGGTCTGGCTGACCGATGCTATTAATCTCCTCTGTCAGCATCTGCCTGTATATGCTTCTGCCCTCCCTGGGAAATGGCTGGACGTGGGCAACCTTATGGGCCTGCTGATGGGTTCCCTGCATTTGGCCCTCACCCATCCTAAATGGTCTGCCCAGGCCCGTCGCCTCTTGGGCGAGCTAGAACGCCTACCCTGAGATGCGCGCCCTCATTTTGGGCATCCCCCTCCCCCATCCCGATTTTGACAACTACCCCTTCCTGGCTGCCCCCTCTCTTTTCGACTACGAAGTGCTGGTGGTGGAGGCGCAATCTGCAACGGCAGAGGTGGCACAGGTGGTGGCCGGAGAAACTGGCCTTGAGGCGTTCGACGGCAGAAAAGTCTTCAATGGCCCCAGCACGCACGACCATATCTCTTTGGCCCAACTCCTCCAGCTACGACGAATGGAGGCCTTACGCTTCCTGCAACGAGGAGGGATAGCCGTTATCTTCGCCTACCCCGACGTCCCTGTCCCGGGGGTGGAAGGTCTGGAGCACTTCCACCGGTACTGGTGGCTCCCAGAACCTAATGGCCATCCCTGGTCCGAGGTCCTGATAACCGGGTTTGGGGCAAGGGGCGTGGTCCTTGCCTGCCCCCATCCCTTCTCCCCCTATATAGAAGCCTACGGGCCTAGACTGACCTTCCACGCCTACCTAAACGAAGGCCTGGGCCTTAAGGCACAAGTCTTTGCCCGCAGTCCTGGCGGAGCAGCGGTGGCGGCAGAGCTTGCCCTACAAGGGGGATCCCTGATATTGTTGCCTCCAGTAGGGGACTTGAACCCAACATACGACCGTATACCGCTGGCCCAGACCCTCCACGGGTGTATCCTGGCAGCCATGGAGGCGTCAGACCAGCTGAGAGGGGGCGGAGAGCCATGACAGGGCTAAAAGGGAAATGGGCCCTGATCTTGGGGGCTTCTAGCGGCCATGGGGCAGCTACGGCGATCGAGCTGGCGCGCCACGGCATGAACATCTTCGGCGTCCATCTGGACTTACGAGCTACCTTGCCCAACGCCCAAAGGGTTATAGACCGCATACATGACTTGGGCTGTCAGGCCATCTTCTTCAACACCAACGCCGCCGACGACGCTAAGAGGCAGCGAGTGCTTGACTCCATACAGGAACGTTTGCCCCCTGGCGAGTACATAAAGGTGTTCATGCACTCCCTGGCCTTTGGCACCCTTAGGGCCTACGTCCCGGAATCGCAACAGGAGGCGGTCACCCGCTCCCAGATGGAAATGACATTAGACGTCATGGCCCATAGCCTGGTCTACTGGGTCCAAGACATGTACTACCGTGGCCTCCTCGGCCCGGGCAGCAAGATCTTCGCCATGACGAGCGCTGGATCCCACCGCGTCTACCCCACATATGGGCCCGTAGGGGCAGCTAAAGCTGCCCTCGAATACCATGTGAAACACCTGGCCGTGGAGCTCGCCTCCAAGGGCGTCGCAGTCAACGCCATCCAAGCAGGAGTTACCGATACCCCAGCCCTGCGCAAGATCCCCGGCCACGAGCAGATGCTGGAATATGCCCAATTGCACAATCCTGGTGGCCGCATCACCACACCTGAAGACGTGGCCAAGGCTATCGCTGCCCTCTCCCAGGAGGAGTCCCCCTGGCTTACTGGCAACGTCATATGTGTAGACGGGGGCGAGGACTTGGTGATGATCTAAGCCCATAGGCAGGAGGTACCATCGTGATAGAGATAGGGCGTGAACAATACCGCCGCCTTGAGATAACCGATGCTTCAGGCGAAGTCCTCCTCACCGTGGAGCGTCTGCCCAATGGCAACGTCATGGTAGAGGCCCGCATCTACGGCCGCGATGGCCGCCTATTAGCCACCATCGATCCTGACGGCATCCGGGAGCACGGCCCCGTAAACGTCATGCTGGGAGGAGGGCCGCCCGGCTAAAGGCGGCGGCGCGTCTTCCTCCCGGGAAAGAGCCCCAATTCCCTCAGACGGTCTATAGGGCGCATCACGCCCAAAGCATCCCTATAACGCCAGAAGCGCCAGCCGTTCTGGGCATAACCCAAAAGGGCCACCGCCGCCGCTGAAGGGCTCGGGTAGCGTCTACCCTCCACCTCTATCGTCCCATCAGAGTAGAGGAGGCCCCGATACTGCCTTCTGCCAGCCTCTCCCACCACCGCCAGAGGGAAAACCAGCTCCCCCGCCTTCTCCCGCTCTCGCTCCTCGCCCTCCATCTGCTGGAGCCTCCACTCCAACAGCTCCAGCGATGACCGGGCCAAGGCCACAAGCCGCCTCAGCTCCTCCATCGACACCATCTGCTACCTATTATAGCCCTAACTAAGGCTTAGTCTAGTACCTCTTGCCCCCCTTACAACCCCCCAGCAGAGATATGTTAGTATACTAAGGAATCTAGAGCTAGGCTTAGGTGAGGCTTAGATAGCACTAAGGTAATCTATACTGGAGGGGTGGTAGGTGTTAAGATGGGCAGCGGATGGACAGGTGGCGTATACGTAACTTCTGCATCGTTGCCCATATCGATCACGGCAAGTCCACCCTGGCCGACCGCATGCTGGAGATCACAGGCACGTTGCCTGCCAGGGAGATGGGTGGCCTCGTCCTCGATGACATGGAGCTGGAGAGGGAGAGGGGTATCACTATAAAGGCATCGGCTGTACGCATGTGGTACACGGCCCAGGATGGCTCCCAATACCAGCTCAACCTCATCGATACCCCCGGGCACGTGGACTTCACCTATGAGGTCTCTCGGGCCCTGGCCGCTTGCGAAGGGGCCATCCTCCTGGTGGACGCCTCCCAGGGCATTCAGGCCCAGACCCTGGCCAACTTCCTTCAGGCCCTGGATCAGAACCTCACTATTATCCCGGTGGTAAATAAGATAGATCTGCCTGGAGCAGAGCCTCAAAGGGTAGCCCAGGAGCTATGCGACACCCTGGGGTTCCGCCATGATGAGATCCTGTTTATCTCGGCCAAAGAGGGCACAGGGGTGAAAGAGCTCTTGGAGGAGGTGATCCATCGAATCCCCCCTCCAGGAGGCCGTACCGAGGGCCCCTTAAGAGCCTTGGTCTTCGATTCCAAGTACGACCCATTTAAAGGGGTCATCGCCTACGTTCGGGTAGTAGATGGACGCCTTACTTCCCCCCAGCCCCTCCGTCTCATGGCTACTGGTGCCTCCTTGGATCCCCTGGAGATAGGCTACTTCCGGCCTTACCTTACCCCCTGCCCTGCCCTGGAAACGGGAGAAGTAGGCTATGTAGCCACCGGCCTCAAAAGTGTCCAGGACTGCCGAGTAGGTGATACCATCACCTCGGCCCAAGAACCGGCAAGCGAGCCTTTGCCGGGCTACCGGCCCCCTAAACCCATGGTATTTGCAGGCCTCTATCCAGCTGAGGCGGAAGATTACCAGAACCTGCGCGACGCCCTAGAGAAGCTACGCCTCAACGATGCCGCCCTCTCTTTTGAGCCAGAAAGCTCCGAGGCCTTAGGGCCAGGCTTCCGGTGCGGTTTTTTGGGCCTCCTACACATGGACATCGTCCAGGAGCGCCTAGAGCGGGAGTTTGGTCTCAACATCCTGATCACCTCCCCTAGCGTAGAGTACCGGGTCATCGACTCCGCTGGGCGTGAGATCCCCGTGCGCACCGCTGCCCAACTGCCTCCACCCCAGCGGATCGCTGAGATCCGTGAACCATGGATGGAGATCTCCATCATCACTCCCGAAAGGTACATAGGTGCCATCATGGACCTGGTCGTCTCGCGCCGGGGCAAGTTTCAAAAGATGGAGTACCTAGACCAAGGGCCTCAAGTACGCCAGGGGGAAAGGAGGGTCATCCTCCAGTACGACATGCCGTTGTCTGAAATGCTGGTGGATTTCTACGACCAGCTCAAGGCCCGGACCCAGGGTTACGCTAGCATGGACTACTCCTTCGCCGATTATCGGCCTGGGAAGCTCGTGAAGTTAGACATCCTGGTTAATCAGCAGCCCGTTGATCCCCTCAGCCTGATAGTGCCCCAGGAGCGGGCCTACCAGGTGGGCAGGGCCATGGTGGAGAAGCTGAAGGAACTCATACCCAGGCAACTATTCGAGGTGGCCATCCAAGCCGCCATAGGAGGAAGGGTGATAGCCAGAGAGACGATCCGCCCCCTCCGGAAGAATGTGCTGGCCAAATGCTACGGGGGCGACGTCACCCGCAAAAAGAAGCTCCTCGAAAAACAGAAAGAGGGCAAAGCCCGCCTCCGCCGCATCGGCCGGGTGGAGGTCCCCCAAGAAGCCTTCCTCGTCCTCCTCAAACTAGAGCGATAACTATAGCTAACCATAACGATAAAAAGAGGCAAGATGTACGCCGGCCCTGTAGCTTTGTAGGGGCGAAAATAATGGACATAGACGATTATATTAGGATTTCGCCTTTTTTCTCCAAGGGGTGGGGTGGAGGCGTTTCTGGGGCGAGGGGTGAAGGGGGCCTATGGCCCCTCAGGGGGTGGGCGCTCTCCCTTCTTCTGGCCAGCCGTCCAAACGGTCCCCCACCACCCTGTGGCACGCCACCCACCGTGGGCGCTCTAGAGTGCCTACATTACGCCACTCGGGCACGCGGGTACGGCATTCGTCTATGGCGATGGGGCACCTCGTGTGGAACACACAGCCGGACGGCGGCCTGAGGGGGCTGGGGATCTCCCCCTGTAGGATGATGCGCTCGCGGCGCGCCTCCACAGCCGGATCGGGTACCGGGACAGCCGAAAGGAGGGCCTTGGTATAGGGGTGAAGGGGATTAGCATACAGCTCGTCCCTATCGGCCAGCTCCATAAGTTTGCCCAAATACATCACTGCCACCCGATTGCTCGTGTGGCGCACCACCGATAGGTCGTGGGCGATGAAAAGGTAAGTCAGGCCGAACCGTTCCTTAAGGTCTTCCAGCAGATTAATGATCTGGGCCTGGATGGAGACATCTAGGGCAGAGACAGGCTCATCGGCCACGATGAACGATGGTTGCACCGCCAACGCCCTGGCGATGCCGATGCGCTGGCGCTGGCCACCACTGAACTCGTGAGGGTACCTGTTAGCGTAGAAGGGGTTCAGCCCCACGATGCGCATCAGCTCTTCCACCCTCTCACGCCTCTCCTTGCGGTTCTTGCATAGGCCGTGGATTACCAAAGGCTCAGCTATAATGCTCCCTACTGTCATGCGCGGGTTGAGGGAGGCAAAGGGGTCCTGAAATATCATCTGCATATGGCGGCGCATCTTCCTTAGGGCCCCTGGCTTCATAGTGGTGAGGTCTTGCCCCTCGAAGATGATCCGCCCACCGGTGGGCCGGTACAGCATGAGGACCACCCTTCCCAAGGTGGTCTTGCCACAGCCCGACTCACCCACCAAGCCCAGGGTTTCTCCCTTCATTATGTCTATGCTGACGCCATCTACCGCCTTGATGACTCCTATCCGTCGCTGGAGGATAATGCCTACCGTTACAGGAAAGTGCACCCGGACGTCTTCTATGGAGACGATGACCTGGTTGCCGTTTACGTTCTTAGGCCCAGTTGCTCCCGCCATAGCCCAATCTCCCAGCCTTTATGACCCCCTTACGCTAGCAGCGTTACTTATCACCCGCTGCCACTCCCAACACGCCACCAAGTGCTCATGGCCCACAGCCATAAGGGGCGGCGCTTCCACTAGACACCGTTCTGTCCGGAAGCGGCAACGGGGATGGAAGGCACACCCTTGAGGCATGTGCACCAAGTCGGGAGGAAAGCCCTCGATGGGCTCCAGCTTCGTTTTACGCCCCTCGTCTAGTCTCGGCACAGAGCGCAAGAGGCCCAAGGTATACGGATGGTGGGGCCTATGATAGAGATCCATGGCCAGGGCCGATTCCACAAGCTTACCCGCGTACATGACGTTGACCCTATGGGCATACCGTGCCACCACCCCTAAGTTGTGGGTGATGATAATCACAGCTGTGCCCAGCTCCTGAGTCAAGCGGTTTACCAGTTCCAGGATCTGGGCCTGAATGGTCACATCCAAGGCCGTGGTGGGCTCATCGGCCAGAAGGAGGCGAGGCCTACATGCCAACGCCATAGCGATCATTACCCGTTGGCGCATCCCCCCTGAGAACTGGTGGGGGTAGTGATCTACCCGCCTGCTCGCATCGGGAATGCCTACCATCTCAAGGAGTTGTATCGCCCGCGCCCGCGCCTGCTTCTTGTCCATCTTCAAGTGGATTTCAAGGGGCTCCATTATCTGACGACCTATGGTCAGCACGGGGTTGAGAGAGGTCATGGGCTCCTGGAAGATCATAGCTATCTTATGGCCTCTAACAGACCTGATCCCTTCGTCGTCCAGCTTTAGGAGGTCGACCCCTTCAAACCAGATCTCTCCCTTAACGATCCTCCCTGGAGGCGAAGGCACAAGGCGCATTATGGAGAGGGCGCTCACCGTCTTCCCGCAACCCGACTCACCCACCAACCCCACTATCTCCCCTGGCCGGACGTCATAAGATACGCCGTCCACTGCTTTCACAACGCCATCATCGGTATAGAAATAGGTACAAAGGTCGCGCACCCGAAGAAGGGGCTCAGCCACTAAACCACCTCACCTCTCTATTTGTAGCGTGGGTATTCTACATTTTCCCCTGCCGTGGCGCAATAGGGAGTGAATAACTCCACCACACCACTACGATACCCTGAAGAAGCTCGGGAGACGATGACAGGTCTCTTTCGCATCCAAAACCTAAATCGTTTAAGTGACAGTAGCCTTGTAGGCTACCATAAAAGAGGTTCCACTTGTAGACTCCATTTTTGATGATGTCAAGGTCAGAGCATCTTTCACCCGAACTGGAGATACTAGCA
>JAUQPQ010000017.1 GCA_030550295.1 Chloroflexota bacterium | reverse complement strand
GCCCCAAGCATTCCTCCCATGCAGCGCTGAGCGCAATAACTACCAGAGGCAGGACTATGTTAAACACGATCAGGTTTACACCAGCGAACGCCAGAGTATTCAGCGCGATCCTCGGGAGCTCAGGCTGCTCCAACAGACGGCGGTAGTTCTCCAACCCCACCCATCGGACCGACCCCAGGGTAGCAAGGCTCATATCTGTCATGCTAGTACGGATTGTAAGGATGGCCGGCACCACCAGAAAGGAAGTCACTAGCGCCAAAGCGGGTGAACACATGAGGATGGCCAGGTGGTGGCCAACAAGCCCTCTACGACGGGAGGTGGCATTTACCAACCTTGAGCGGGCGTTGCTAGCCATAGGCCGTCACTGCCCCTTGGGTGGCGCCCCCATAGCGAGGGCCTCAAGTCATCGGACTATGAGCCCTGGCACGGCCGACTGGAGGTCGGCTATGGCCCTTTGCACCGCCTGGTCTACGTTCAGCTGCCCTGCCGCCAAAGCCATGAGCACACGCCCCAGGGTGGAATCAAATCGGCCGTAGTCTGGGTTATTGGGCAGGAAGAAGGCATGCTCAACCATGTAGCTGGTGGCAGACAGGAAGCGATCGCGCGTGTAAACGGGATGATCCAGCTGCGTCCGAAGGATGGCCAGGTGCTTGGACTGGATGGCGTATTCGGAATTCAGGTCGGGGTCGGTGGCTAGAGCGATAAGGCGGAAGGCCAGCTCTTGATTGCGCCGACCAGATGCCTTCTCCGAGGTTACCATGTAGGCGAGGGGGTGGGACAGAGTCGTAGGGCTACGGCCCGGCTCACCGGCAGGGATAAGGGCGAACCCCACGTTCTCCCATAGTCCTTTCTCATCGCCTCCCAGACAGCACTGAGCCCACTCGGCCCATTGCCAAACCCCACCATTCCAGAAAAGCACCTGATCGCCACGGCTCACCGTCTCGTGCCACTGCTTCCACTCGGTGCCGCCAATGACGGAGCGTGCCGTCACCCGGTAGCCGAAGATGGCGTCGTAATGGAATTGGAAGAACTTACGCAGCGCCTCCCGGTCCACGGTAAGGCGGCCCGATGCAGGCTCCCACAAGCTACCGCCGAAAGACGCATAGAACTGGTAAAAATCGCCACCCCAATAGTTGTCACCGAAGACTGGACGTGTCCAGTAGCCATAGCCTGTTTGCACCACGCCACGGTCCTGCGCCTCCTTGGCTGTGCGCAGCATGTCGTAGAGGGTGAATTGGCCGTTGCGGATGCGCTCGGGCAGGGCTGCGATTTCAGCCTCGCTCCAGCCGAGGCGTCGCAGAAGGAGCTTGCTGAAATAGAGGGGGCGGGCCTCGGTATCTTGGGGGACCGCCCATGTGGAGCCGCGAAACTTCATGGCCTCCCAGAGGTTGGGTATCACATCTTTAAGGCCGGTGCTGTTCAAGTACTTGCTCAGATATTCATCTAAGGGGACTATGAAGCCTGCCTGGGCCCAGGCGGCGATGTCCTCGTGGCCGCTGTTGATGATGTCGGGAGCCTGACCGGCCTGGGCGGCCAACACGAATTTGCGTGCCAAGTCTCCGGAGGCATCGAGGACCCCTTCTACCCTGACCCTTACTTTGGCCCCCTCCCTCTCCAACTGGGCATTGAGCCTTTCTGCTGCCTTCTCAAGCATGGAGATGCGGCCCCTTTCCGTCTGAGGATTGCCGCCGGCCCAAGCGGTGATCGTGATGGTCTGTATCTGGCCAACGGCTTCAGACGGCCCAGATGCGGGCTCGCTACCTCGCCCACAGGCCGCCATAAGGACCACTAAGGCTAGGGCCATCAAAGCTCTCAACCGCATGGCCACCTCCGAAATATAATGTCGCCTCCTATCTTAGCAGCAAAAAATAGCTGATGCAATGAGATGCAAGAAAGGTGTCTTCCATGGCGGGTTGGCTAGGGTAGCTTGGCTAGCAACTGGAGGGAGCTGAGCGCTGGTCGGCCGACATGACTATGACTGCCCAGCCTCAACCGTTTTGGGCTAGCGCCTCATTTTCCCCGCAGGTCAGAAGAGTCCCTGACGTAAGCCCTGGCACACGCCCTGCCCGTGTCCCAGGCGGAGGTGGACGAGCTGTGGCCCTTACCATGGGAGATAGTTGGGATCCCAAGGTCAAGGGATGTCTAGCTACCCTACCAGGCAGAAGACGTGGCCAGGCGGTAGGGGTACAGTTGCAGCTGGTTTCTGAACAGGGCGCTAAAGGACCCATCTGGGCTGCCTGAGCCGCAAGGCCCATGCCTTTGCCGAAGACGCCCAGAAGTGGACGCAGCGGTGAAGTTGGCCCTCCTCGAGCAAACTAGAGGCCCATCGGGCGTTGTAGGATCGATCACTAGCAGGGGGTAACTACCGCACCCTACAGGGCCGATGAAAGGGGGAATTTTCCCGTATGGACTTCCAAAGGCGTCCAATGCTATTCTGGAGGCAACAGATAGTCATAAAGGATTGAGCTTAGGAGGTGGCGCATGACTCAGCAAGTACCCAGCTCAATAAAGGAGCTAATGGAGGGTCTGCCCAGCGCCTTCCGTCCCGAGCGTGCCCAGGGCGTCAAGGCAACCATTCAGTTCAATTTCTCAGGGCAGGAGCCTGGCAGCTGGGTGGTGAAGATCGAGGGCGGTAAGTGTGAGGTATCACAAGGTACGGCGGAGAGCCCCAACGTCACCATCAATGCTCCTTCCGACGTATGGCTAAAGATCGTGCGCAGGGAGCTGGACGGAGCTGCTGCCTTCATGAGCGGACAATTCACCTTTAGCGGTGACTTAGGCGTACTGATGCAAATGCAGAACTGGTTCCAGCCCCCTGCCTAGAGCTTTAGGGGAAGTTAGAGCTAAGCCTTCTTAAATCCCTCCCCACCACGATAACGATATCGGCAGACGTGAGGGGCGCCGAGGGAGGATTGGACACCACCTGGGAGGGACTCAGGCCTATCCACTCGGCCACCTTACGGGCCGAACGGTCTTTGCCCCTTAGGTTGTAAACGATGGAGGTGGGGCTAGACGGGAAAGAGCTTATGGATACGTGAACCCACTCTTCAGGTAGCCCCTGTTGCAAGAGGCGCAGGGCTACTCGGTCTGCCAGGCCAGGCAAGTCGGTGCTTCCTAACACCTCGATAGAGGGGGCCTCTTGCTCCACGGCTCCGTCCAAGAAGAAGCGGCGTATGATACGGTCTGCCTCTTCCTTTTCCCATCCCAGAACCATCGCCCCGTCGGAGGCGACATAGTCATAGGTGGCAGGGGCCAAGGACATAGTCTTTATTCGCTCCTCTGGGATCTGCTGCACCTTTAGGGCAAGGCCCAGTGCCCTGGGCAAGGAGATGTCTGTCTCCACCGACTTGCGGAACTGGTCGTATAACCCCTTAAGCTTGCCAACATCCCGTAAGATGCCTACTCGCAAGGCCTTGCGGAGGGTGGCCCGCATTATCTGCTGCTGCCGTTCAATACGGGAGATATCGTTGGAGCCGTAACGGATGCGGGCATAGGCCAGGGCCGCGTGTCCATCCATGTGCTGTCGGCCAGGGTAGAAGACGATGGCCTCCTGGGGGCAAAAGTTACACTCCTGGTACTGGGGGTCATAAACCAGATCTGGCACCTCTACCTCGATGCCACCCAAGACATCGATAATCTGGATGAAGTCGACGAAGTCCAAAACGACGTAGTGGTCTATGGGGATGCCGAAGTTCCTCTCGATGGTATCCTTAACCAGGGCTATCGCACCACCGGGATAGGGCACGTAGCCTGCCTCTGCCAAGGAGTAGGCGGCGTTAATGCGCTGCTCGAAATAGCCGCCGTAGCCATCGGGTATTTCCACCCACATATCCCTTGGTATGCTTAATACTCCCCCCGTGTTGCTGTAGGGGTCCAAGCTGAGGATAGCGATGCTGTCGGTGCGGGTGGGGATATCAGGGGGATCGTCTGGGCGACGGTCGAGGCCTAGAAGGAGGACGTTGATGCGCTCCTCTATAGTGGCTGCCTCTGGGTTCTGGGAATTACTTAAGCCGGGCAAATTGCCCAGCACGCCTAGATTAAGCTCGTTGCCAGGCAAGTAGTAATCGTCCAGTCGGGTTGCTACCATCGTCACAGAGTAAATGGAGCCCAAGAACGCAACGACGATGACTACGATGAGGGGCCAATGGAAGCGGCTTGTCATGATCGTCCCCTAGGGATAAGGGTAGTGGCGTACTGTTGGAAGGCAGGGGCGAAAGTCTCTATGGCTTTCACCTGCCCTCCTTTAATAAACACGCGCGGCACCCGCGGCCCGATGCCGCTTAGCACCTCGTATACGATGGTATCGCATAGGAAAGCGATATGTTCTGCGCTAACCTCTTCTTCTCCCTGCCGGCCGATAATAACTACCTCGTCCCCTACCTGGGCATGGGGTATATGGGTGATGTCAATGAGCGTCATGTCCATGCATATCCTGCCCACGATGGGAGCACGCTGACCCCTTACTAGCATCCAGCCCCGGTTAGATAGGGCCCTTGGCAGGCCATCGGCGTAACCGCAGGGTACAAGGCCAACTCGGCTAGGGCGCTGGGCTTGCCAAGTCCTGCCGTAGCTTACTGTCTGCCCGGCAGGCACATCTATGATGCGCATAAGGCGGGCCTTGAGGGATAAAACAGGCCTCAGATCTAGAGAAGCTGCCATGCCAGGGGGTAGATATCCGTAGAGGCCTAAGCCTGGGCGTGCCATCTCCAGGCACAGCTCGGGCATGTCTATGATGGTAGCCGTGTTGGCCACATGGCGCAGGTTGACCCATGGGATCTGGAGGCAGACGTTCATGAAGTGCCTGAACTGGTCTATAGTGTAATCTTTATCGCCTTCTTCAGCGGAGGCGAAGTGGGTGAACAGGCCCTCCAAGCGCAAGGAGGCCATCTGCCTTATCGCCTGTGCTAGGGCGACGGCTTCGTTGGGGGGGAGGCCAAATCGGTTGAGCCCCGTGTCTACCTTTAGGTGGACGGGTTGGACTTTGCCCCTTTGGGCTGCAGCCTCGGCCAGGGCCAGGGCACCTTCGTAGGATGCTATGGTGGGTATAACTTCTAGCTCTACCAGGTGGGGAGCATCCTGGGGAGGGGTAGGGCCCATCACCAAGATGGGGGCAGTGATTCCAGCTCGCCGTAACTGCAGCGCTTCCTCTGTGGATACGACTGCCAAGGCGTCTACCCCCTCTTCCAGGAGGAACCGAGAGATGCCCACGGCACCGTGGCCGTAGGCGTTGGCTTTCACCACTGCCGCTATTTGGGCTTTACCCGTCCGGGCCTTTAAAAAGCGCAAATTGTAGGCAAGAGCATCTAGATCGATCTCCGCCCACAGTGGTCGCCCGCTAGGGGTAAAAGTCTCTGCCATTTTGGCCCCTAGAGCTTGGTGGCCTCTCCCCGGGCATCTAAGGGACTAGGGCCCATTCCTCGGGGAGGCGGTAGCGGAACACCTTCCTGGTAAAGGCGTTGCCATCAAAGAAGCGGGCATAGCCGGTACGCTTTATCTCACGGTAGGTATTGATGATCTGGACGATGCGCTTAGCCCTCAGGTTGAAGATGACTGCTCCTGCCTTTACTGGCTGGAGGCTCGCCTCCCGCGTCACCTCGTCCATGACCCGGAAGACGGGATGCTCATGGGGTGGGGTACGGGAGAGGGCCTCCCTTATAGCGCTCAGATCGTCAGGGGAGTTGTGTTCATCGAAGATGGCAAGGCCTGAGAGGACATATTCTCGCAGGTTGCGGTAGTACGGCTCTACCCTCTCCAGGAGCTCATCTAGAGTCGTGGGGTTAGTGGCGCAGGCAGCTACTAAGGCAGGCAAGGCATCGGGATGGGCGATGAAGCTTACGGCGCCGTCCTTATCGATGACGGTGCACCTGATGAGGTTCATGGCGCTCTTGGCTCCCAGAGTATCAGCCCCTTGTCGGCTTGTCAATGAAGGCGTTTGACTGTGGGTATGGGGGCAGTTATAATTGAGCCCCTGAGGATGCGAAGACGAGGAGGCCAATTTGCCTAAGCGGACTTATCAGCCTAAAAACCTACGACGCCAGCGGAAGCACGGTTTCTTAGCGCGTATGGCTACGAGAGGGGGGAGGTTGGTGCTGAAACGGCGGCGCCAAAAAGGGAGATGGCGGCTCGCCGTATGATGAGCGGTGGCCAAGCTTGTAAGGCTGCACGGCCGCCGCGCCTTCGACCAGCTGTTTCGGCAGGGGCGCGTGTGGAGCGACGAGCTGGTACTATTGCGGGCCCTCCCCAATGGCCTCCCTTATATCCGTTTAGGGGTGGTGGTAGGGCGGAGGGTGGGCAAAGCTACCGTGCGCAACAAGGTGAGGCGCCGCCTACGGGAGATGATGCGCCTCTTGCCCTTGGCCGAGGGCTGGGACATGGTGGTGGTGGCCCGACCAGCAGCAGCCGCGGCCTCATATTGGCAACTGAGGGAGGCGCTATGCTCGCTCTTAAGGAAGGCAGGCCTTCTTCTGCCCCCCGAAAGGGCTGGGGGCTGAAGGGGTTGGCCTTGACCCTGATAGCTTTCTACCAGCAGCACATCTCGCCCCAGCGTCCCCCATCTTGTCGTTTCTCGCCCACTTGTTCCCAGTACGGTTACGAGGCTGTAGAACGTCATGGACTGGTACGAGGTGGCCTCCTTACTCTTTGGCGCCTTTTGCGTTGCCATCCTTGGCATCCCGGTGGCTACGACCCGGTACCGTAACCCTAGGATGAGAAGGCCTACCTTCCTGGTTCCTGGGCTTGGGGCCTTGTTATTGGGGGCGTTGACCTTCGCCGGCTGTGCGAAAGTGGCCTCCCCTCGAGGCTGGATGCCCCCCATTGCCTGGGACTCCTTCCTCTTGGTAAGCCGCAAGACCGGGGAGGTTTCGTTAATAAACATAGAAGACGGGACGCCTGTATGGCGCTTCCCCACCGACAATGACGTGCGGCCCATAGCCTTCTATGCCAGGCCTGTGGCTACCCAAGACAGGGTCTATGTGGGAGGCTATGATGGCAACGTGTATGCCCTCGACAAAAGGGACGGACGGTTGGCATGGACCTTTAAGGCCGGAAGCTCCGTCATTGGCGGGCTGGCCCTGGAGGAGGTGACCCAAAGCCTATTGGTGCCTACAGACGATGGTCGGCTTTATGCCCTTGATTTAGCCTCTGGAGAAGTGCGTCCTGGCTGGCCCTTTAGGAGCGAAAAGGGGATATGGGGTGCGCCCTTAGCCCAAGGGAACACCGTTTACGTTGGCTCCTTAGACGGCAAGGTATACGCCATTGATGCTGCCTCTGGGGCCGAAAGGTGGCATGTGGACCTGGGCACGGGAGTTATATCTGACCCCGTGTTGGCTGGCGGCCTCCTTCTCCTAGGGGCTACCGACCGACGTCTACATGCAATCGATGTAGCCTCGGGTCGGCTAGCCTGGTCTACTTCGTGGCGGGCTGGCAACTGGTTTTGGGCAAAACCCTTTGTGCAGGGGGAGACAGTCTACGCCGCCAACCTAGATGGCCGTCTTTACGCCTTGGGCCTGGCCGATGGTGCTCTCAAGTGGATCTTTGAGGGGGAAGATGCTCAGCCTGTGCGTTCTCATCCCGTAGTAGTAGAGGGGGTTTTAGTGGTGGTGGCCCGAGATGGGAAGGTGTACGGTTTAGAGCCTGAGACTGGCCAAAAGCGGTGGGGGCCCCTAGCCTTAGATGAGGAGGTATTAGCCGATCCTTTGGTCAAGGGCGGTCACGTCATACTCGTTACCCGCCAGGGCCAGATATTCCGGGTAGATCCAGGGAAGGGTCAGGTGGAGGCTATTGCGGTGAGGTAACAGCGTTGAGGCGGCGTCCAGGGACGGCAGCTACCTTTACCCAAGCGCCTGGGATGAGGGGCCGCACCCCCTTGTTGCTACTCAGCCTTCTTATTGGAGCGGTAATGCTGGTGGCATCGTCGGGGCGGAACCCTTGGGACGTCCTCTTTATAGACCCCATGATCAATATCCTCCTGCTGCTCAACAACGTCTTTTTGGGGTATTTTGGGGTGGCCATCATCGTATTCACCGTGCTTATGAGGGTGGTCACGTTGCCGCTCACATTGCGCCAATATCAGTCCACCAGGGCCCTTTCGGCTATCCAGCCCCGGCTGCAGGAGATACAGAAGAAGTACAAGGACCCTAGGCGACGCCAGGAAGAGACCTTAAAGCTATACCGGGAGGCTGGGGTAAACCCTTTGGGGTGTCTGCTTCCTATGCTGATACAGTTCCCTGTCTGGATAGCTCTGTACCGAGCCCTTGTCGTCATGGTAGGGGGTACGCCTGAAGGGATGGTGAGCCTTGCAGGCCGCATCTATCCGTGGGCGTACTTATATGAGGCGGTGCCTTTAAGGCAACGTTTCTTGTGGTTACACTTGGGCCGGCCTGACGTCACTTTCATCTTGCCCATTTTAGTGGGGATCACCACTTGGATTCAGCAGAAGGTGTCAACGCCGTCATCGGCGGCCACGCGGGAACAGCAACAGATGAACCAGATGCTTAACTGGATGATGCCCCTTATGTTCGTTTGGATAACGCTGGCGGTGCCCAGCGGGCTGGGCTTATATTGGGTGGTGAGCAACATCATTGGCGTGGTGACCAGTTATTTCGTATACGGTTCCCGTGGCTTGGGCTGGCGACAGTTACTTCTGCCCCAGCCCACGGCCCGGACGGTTTCCCAACCTAAAGGCAAGAGGGAGGGCCATGTCAAAGGAAGGAGTCGAAGCAACAGGTAGGACTTTAGATGAGGCCATCGAGAAGGCCCTAGCCCAACTAGGCCTGACCCGGGAAGAGGTGCACATAGAGGTGATAAGTCCAGGCCGGCCTGGGATCCTGGGCGTAGGTGCCGAGGAAGCCAAAGTGAGAGTAGTCCCCCTTGAGGCCTACTCGCCAGTGGGAGAGGAGGAAGGGGAGGAGGAAGAGGGGGTAGTAGTGAAAGGCCCCGATGCCCCTGAGGTGGCCAAGGCGGTGGAGTACCTGGAGGAGATATTGGCCCTTTTGGGCATTAAGGCCCACATCACCGTACGGGCCCCAGAGACAGCCGCTGACGGGTATGGCCGCTCAAGTGCCGTTCTGGATGTGCGAGGCGTAGAGGGAGAGGACTTAGGTATCCTCATCGGTCGCCGTGGCTCTACGTTAGCTGCCCTTCAGCACATCATAAATGTGGTGATCAACCGTCAGTTTGGCAGCAGGGTCATCGTCACCGTGGACGTGGAGGGCTATAAGCGCCGAAGGGAGGAGTCGCTGCGCAACTTAGCCTTCCGCCTGGCAGAGAAGGTGAAGCAAACGGGTAGGCCTATAACCTTGGAGCCTATGCCTCCTGCCGAGAGGCGCATCGTCCACTTAGCCCTATTGGACGATCCTAACGTGGTGACATCCAGCATCGGCAATGGGGAGGCTAGAAAGGTGATCATCTCCCCTAGGCGGTCTGGGCGCAGGCCTCCCCCTCCTCGTCCCCCTCGATGAGCCCCCGCTTCTTGGTGGTGGGCCACGTCGTCCAGGACGTAGTGCCTGGGGGGTGGCGTCTTGGGGGCACCGCAGCCTATGCTGGGCTGATGGCCTTTCGCCTGGGGATGGAGGTGGCGATAGTAACTTCTGCCACCTGTCTGCCGTCTGAGCTGGAGGGCCTTGATGTCCATATCGTCCCGTCGCCGCTCAACACCAGGTTCCGCAACATCTACGAGGGGGGCACGAGGAGACAAGTGGTCGAGTCCTTAGCGCGGCCCATATCTGCTCGGCACATTCCTCCCAAGTTTAAAAGTGCCGAGGTAGTGCTATTGGGGCCTGTCATGGGGGAGGTGTCGCCCCGTCTGGCCCGCCTTTTCCCCTCCTCTATCGTGGGGGCGTGCTTACAGGGATGGCTGAGACGTCTGGGCCCTGGTGGGGAGGTGGGGCGGCGGCGGCCTCCTCAGAATTTGGCTCCCTTCAAGGCCGTCTTCCTCTCCGATGAAGATCTAGACCCATGGGAGGGGCGAACAATCCTTCATCGTTGGGCGGCGCAGGTGCCCATTGTGGCCTACACTCGTGGGGAGAGGGGGGCTGAGGTGGCGTGGAACGGGCATTGGCGCCATATAGGGGCCTTCCCGGCCAGGGTAGTAGACCCTACGGGTGCAGGGGACGTGTTTGCTGCCGCTTTTCTGGTGGCCTTATACGAAGGGACCGATCCCTTTGAGGCGGCCCGCTTCGCCTCGGCGGCTGCTTCCTTAGTGGTGGAGCAGGAAGGGGTGAGGGGGGTGCCGTGGAGGCAGGCAGTTGAGGCCCGTCTCAGGGCCTACCCTCACGTAGGGTGCCACTGACCGTTACGTATTCAAGTCCCCGGGGAAGCTCCTGAACGCGCAGCTCTTTGAGGCGGAACCTCGCCTTCAAGTCCTCCAGTACGGCCTCGGGCGAGAAGGGTCGGCAGGAGAAGACATCCACCCAGACCATTCCCCTGGCAGGGAAGGTGTGCACGGCGATGTGGCTCTCAGCTATCATCACGAAGCCTGAATACCCCCAGTCCTCGGGCACAGGCCCCTCATATCGAACCACTGCAGGTGGATGGATGATGCTCATCCCCAACCTTAGGGGGTACTCCTCCAACATGGTGCGCACCGTCGCTTCATCAGCCAAGAGCTGAGGGTCTCCGCCGAAGCCGTCCACTACCAGGTGCATCGTCACCTCCTCCTGATGGTCGAAGATGGTTCTTTGCCCTGGCAGGTTACTGCGCTGCCAAGCTGCCCCCTAAGTTAACATGCGCCTGCTTCAACAGCAAGGGCCCCTTTAGAGTTATCTGAGGGTACCTGGGGGGCCTCCAAGAGGAGGATCTCCAGGGCTAACCTAGCGTTAACGTTGCTCTCTAGGTATTGGCGGGTGCGCATTATGGCCCAGAGGAAGGCCTGTACCTCTTGTGAGGGGATCTGGGCGCTTGCCTCCAGTTGTGGCAACAGGTGAAGGTGCGCTGCCAGATGAAGGGCCCCTCCCTGGACGAGGAGGACGTCCTCCCACCAGCGCTCCCATACGTCTAGGGCCCAGAGGAGGCCCTTGGGGCTACCCTGACCGGCTTCAGCGGAGGCCAACGCCTGAGCCAGTTGGAGGCGATCCCTTATGCTCATGTGCGGTAGCGAGGCGGCACGCTGGGCCTCTTCCTGCCACCGGGCCCACAGGTCTGGTTCATAGGCCAGCGTTAAGGCGAGGCCCGGCCTTCCCTGGGCAAGACGGGCGAAGAGCTCCCCTTCACGCACCCCCATTTGCGCCAAGGCCGAGGCTAGGAGGGGGATGGGGACAGGAGCAAGGGCCACCCTCTGGCACCTCGACCGGACGGTGGGCAGAAGACGTCCTTCGTGGCAGGCGACCAAAATTAGGACTGCTTGCTCTGGAGGCTCCTCCAACGTCTTTAGGAAAGCGTTTTGGGCCTCTATATTCATAGCATCGGCAGGGTCGATGATGGCCACTCGCATCCTACCCTCGTATGGTTTCAGATAAAGCCAGTGCTCTAGCTCTCGAATCTGGGAGATGCGCACCTCTTTGCCTCCCGGCTCTACAGTGACCAGGTAGACATCGGGGTGGAGGGAGGAAGCTATACGTTGGCACTGGGGGCATAGTTGGCAGGGGCGCTGAGGGGGTGGGGCTAGGCAGTTAAGAGCCTGGGCTAGCCTCCGGGCGAGGGTGCCCTTCCCCACCTGGGGAGGGCCTACCAGAAGGAAGGCATGGGGATGCCAGGTGCCAGAAAGGAAGGCCTCTATCCCCTTTATCTCCCTTTCGTGGCCTATGATGCCCCAGTTGCCCATTAGGGCCACACCTCGCACTGCAGGAGGTCTTTGTAGGTTTCACGGCGTCTCACTAGGCGGGCCTCGCCGTCTTTAACCATGACCACCGCTGGGCGCAAAGACGCGTTATAGTTGCTGGCCATAGCCAAGGTATAGGCCCCTGCTGCTGGGATGGCCAGCAGATCTCCAGGGCGGGGGGAGGGCAAATGGGCGTCCCACACAAGCACGTCTCCCGACTCGCAGAACTTGCCAGCTACTGTCACCCGTTCGGTGGCCGGCTCCAGGAGGCGATTGGCCAGAAGGGCAACGTACTGGGCGCCGTAAAGGGCAGGGCGGATGTTATCGCCCATACCGCCGTCCACAGAGATATACCGCTTTCCTCCCGGAACAGCTTTCCAGGCGCCTACGGTGTAGAGGGCCACACCAGCACGGGCTACTATAGCCCTGCCTGGCTCCACTACTAACCTAGGGGTAGGTATCCTGTAACGTCGGCATTCCTCCTTTAATGCGTGGACTATGGCCTCGGCGTAGGCAGATATGGAGGGGGGAGGCTGTTGAGGGACGTATTGGGCGGCAAAGCCCCCTCCTACTCCCAGCTCCTGGAATCGGGGGCCCAAGGCATCGGCAGCGAAGCCGATGGTTATCCGTATCGCCTCCTGGTAGGGGGCCACATCGAAGATGGGGGAGCCCAAATGGAAATGAAGGCCTACCAGCTCTAGATGCTCGGAGGAGCCGGCCTTGGCCACGGCCTCACGTGCTTGGCCATCGGCGATGGGGATACCGAACTTGCTCTCCACGGTGCCGGTGGTGGTCTTGGCATGGGTGTGGGGGTCGACGCCTGGGGAGATGCGCAAGAGTACAGGTTGGCGCCGTCCCAGCTGCGCCGCTACCCTTTCCAGCAGTTCCAGCTCATAAAAGTTGTCCACTACTACCCTGCCCACCTGGTACCTTAGGGCCTCCTCTAACTCCTGGGGAGACTTGTTATTGCCGTGAAAGTAAATTTTCTCCGGAGAAAAGCCGACGGTGATAAGGAAGGCCAGCTCGCCGCCGCTTACCACATCGGCCCCTAGGTCTTCTTGGGCCACGAGGGAGGCCATGGCCAGCCCAATGTAGGCTTTACAGGCATAGATAATAGTGGTGTCAGGATGCCGCGACCGGAACTCGTGCCGGAATTGGCGGCACATAGTGCGCATGGTCAGCTCGTCCAGCACGTACAGAGGTGTACCGAAGCGGTGGGCCAACTCTACCGTATCGCACCCCCCTAGGACGAGGTGACCGGAGGTGTTGACTTGTGCTGTTAGGGGGAGGATGGGGAGAAGGGGTTCCAGCTCCATCTTAGGCTAAGACGTATCGGGGTTCCTCCGCCTCAATAAGGAGTACCTGACCCTCCTGCATCAGCTTGTGGAGGTGGGCTGAGACCTGGCGATGCGCCATGGGAAGGATACGCCCGTCCAGCTCGGGATATATCGCTTGGACGAGAGAAGTCACCGTATCTTTGCCCTGGGCCAGCAGCCCCAAGATCTGTTCCTCCCTTTCGCGCCGATGATCTATCAGCTCCTGGATCTTGCGGATGGCATCTTTCACTGGGGGGCCGTGGCCTGGCAGTAAGATCTGGGGCCCCAGATTTTTCAGCCTTTCCAGAGAACGTAGATAAAGCCCCATGTCGCCGTAAGGGGGAGGGGAGACGGCAACGGTACCCAAACCTAGGGCCGTGTCTCCAGTGAATAGTATTCCCTCCTGAGGCATCCATATGCATATGGAGCCCATAGTATGGCCAGGGGTATAGCAGATGTGTAAGACGAGGCGCCCTATCTTGAGCTCCGTCTCATCTTGGACCCAAAGGGGGTCCCGGGCAGCTTGGGCGGCGTCGTACCGGAAGCGCTGGATCCGCTGGCGAACCTCCTCCTGCCCTGCAGGTATATCCATGTCTTGGGGCACTTCTTCCCGCCATGCCTCCAAGAAGGGCTGCTCCTGGGCGTGTAGGACCACTTGGGCGCCTAGTGCCTCAGCCAGGCGGTGGGCACCGCTGGCATGGTCGAAGTGGTGGTGGGTGAGGAGTATGTAGCGAATGCGCACGTTGGCCCCTCTAAGCCATGCCAAGCGCTGGTTCACCGAATCGTCGTCGCTGAAGCCGCTGTCCACTAAGGCTCCCTCGTCGCCGTCCCTTACCAGGTAGACGTTAGGCGCTAGGTAGCCGATGAAAAAGGGAGGCCGGAAGGGCAGGGAAAAGACGTGCTCACTGAGCTGTTGGGCCTCCATCGCCTGTTCCCTCCTTAGGCCATCACGTCAATGGTATCATAGATAGGCGAATGGAGGGGGTACATGAAGGTATACGAGGACGGTTCCCTAAGGTTGTTTTGGGTTGGGCCGCTGGGGCCTTTTGCCAACAACGCCTACGTAGTGGCCGATGCCGAGGCCGGGGAGGCGATCATAGTGGATATGCCCTCCGGCTCAGAGGAGGTATTGGGGGTGATGGGAGGCTTGCGGGTGAAGGGGATCTTAATCACCCATACCCACCATGACCACTGGCTAGGCTACGACGTGGTAAAGGGGGCTACGGGTGCTCCCGTATACTGTCATCCTGCGGAGCCTTTCTTGCCCCGCGAAAGGGTGGACATCTTCTTAGAGGACGGGCAGGAGATTGGGGTGGGAGGGCATCGTATCCGTGTACTGCACACACCTGGCCACACCCCTGGCAGCTGCTGCTTCCTTATAGGTCGCTACCTTATCTCAGGAGATACTCTTTTCCCGGGCGGCCCTGGCCGAACTAACACCCCTCAAGATCTTCAGCAGATCATCGCCTCCATCACTCAAAAGCTCTACGTCTTGCCCGAAGACATCCTGGTCTTGCCTGGCCATGGCGACCCTACTACCATTGGCCAGTCCAAGGCCGAATATGCCGTCTTCGCATCGCGACCTCACCCCCCTGACCTGTGTGGGGACGTACTCTGGGAGTCTTCCTGAGGGATGGGCATCTTTACGGGGATCATCGAAGAAGTAGGGCGAGTGGTGGAGGCGGAGGGAGGGCGTTTGCGCATTGCCGCCCGTACCTGCTTGGAGGGGACAAAGGAGGGCGATTCCATTGCCGTCAACGGCGTTGACCTAACGGTGGCCGAGCTAGACTTCCACTCATTCACCTTTTACATCATGCCTGAGACATACCGGCGCACCAACTTGGGAGACTTGAGGCCGGGCGATCCTGTCAACCTGGAGCGGGCCCTCACGCCGACATCTCGCCTATCGGGCCACCTAGTAAGGGGGGTAGTGGAGGCCACGGGCACCCTCCTCTCGTTGGAGTGGGAGGAGGATGCGGTCATCGTTCGCTATCAGGCTCCTCCCCAGATCATGCGCTATATAGTGGTGAAGGGCCCCATAGCTGTGGACGGCGTCAGCCTCACCGTAGTCGCCAAGGGAGATGACTGGTTCGCCGTGTCGTTAGTTCGCTACACTCAGGAGCACACCAACCTGATATCCCGACGCCCTGGCCAAAGGGTCAACCTGGAGACGGATATCTTCGCCAGGTACCTGGAGCAGTTGTTGGCCCAGGTGCCCTACTTGAGCCCACAGGGGGAGAGGTAAAGGTATAATAGCGCAGGAGGTCAGGCTTGAGCGAGGAGTTGATGGCTGCATCGGTGGGGGGTGAAGGTGAATTGGGGCTGGCCAGCGTTGAGGAAGCTATAGAAGCGTACCGGCAGGGGCGCTTCGTTATCATCCTCGATGACGAGGACAGAGAGAACGAGGGTGACCTTACTTTGCCTGCCCAGTTTGTTACCCCAGAACACATCGCTTTCATGTTGCGCCACACTAGCGGCATCATCTGTGTTCCCATGACGGGCCAGCGTCTTGATGAGCTTCAGATTCCTTTGATGGTCTCTTCTAACTCTTCCCGTTACGGGACAGCCTTTACCGTCTCGGTGGATGCCCGGTACAACGTCTCCACTGGCGTTTCAGCCCAAGACCGTGCCCAGACGATCCGTGTGCTAGTGGATCCTAAGACGAAGCCTTCCGACCTGGTGATGCCAGGCCACATATACCCCTTACGGGCGCGAGATGGAGGGGTGCTAGTCAGGGCCGGTCATACGGAGGCAGTGGTAGACTTGTGTCGGCTGGCTGGGCTCTATCCTGCTGGAGTCCTGTGCGAGCTCATGAACAGGGACGGGACGATGATGCGCTGGCCCCGCATCCGCCAGTTCGCCCGCCACCACGGCATCAAGGTTATCGCCATAAACCAGCTGATCCGCTACCGCATGCAGAGGGAACGCCTCATAGAAAGGGTGGCCGAGGCCCGTCTGCCTACTCCCTACGGCGAATTCAGGCTTGTCGCCTACCGCTCCCAGGTGGACGCCAATGAGCATCTGGCCCTAGTTATGGGGGAGATCTCCCCTGATGAGCCTGTGCTGGTCCGAGTGCACAGTCAGTGTGTCACGGGCGACGTCTTTGGCAGCCTCCGGTGCGACTGTGGTGAGCAGGTCTCCTTGGCCCTGGAACGCATTGCCCAGGAAGGGAAGGGAGTATTTGTTTACATGCGACAGGAGGGGCGGGGCATAGGGCTATGCAACAAGGTGAGGGCCTACTCCCTCCAAGATGCCCATGGCCTAGATACAGTAGATGCCAACTTGGCCCTAGGCTTCCCCGCCGACAGGCGGGACTACGGCATAGGGATGCAGATCTTGGTAGACCTGGGGGTACGCAAGATGCGCCTCCTCACCAATAACCCCAGCAAGAGGGCGGGGCTTATGGGATATGGCCTGGAGATTGTGGAGAGGGTGCCCATCATCGTTCCGCCCAATCCCCATAACCGTAGCTACCTCCAGGCAAAGCGGGACAAGCTGGGCCATCTCATTGATCTACCCCTGTAGCGATTAGTGCGAGGTCGCACGAGGTGGGCCAGGTATACGAAGGGGTGTGCCAGGGGCAGGGGATGTCTTTCGCTGTGGTGGTGGCCCGCTTCAACGAGGATGTGACGCGCAGGCTATTGGAAGGGGCCCTTCAGGCCTTCCGTGAGCATGGGGTAAGCCAAGAGGAGGTAGATGTAGCTTGGGTGCCTGGCTCCCTAGAACTGCCTGTGGCGGCCAAGCGGCTAGCCCAAACGGGCAGGTACAAGGCAGTGATCGCCTTGGGTTGCGTCATCCGCCACGAGACCCTCCACTTCGATCTGGTAGCCAAGGGGGCCACTTACGGACTCGTACGCGCTGCCTTGGATACGGGCGTCCCGGTGATCCACGGGGTGCTAGCCTGTCTCACCAAAGAGCAGGCCCTAGACCGGGCCGGAGGGCCCCGGGGGAACAAGGGCTACGATGCTGCCCTTTGCGCTATCGAGATGGCAACCCTCTTCAGGGGGTTGCCTGGCCCTTGATATCCTTTCCCAGTATTCTGCCTCGAAATACCTTGTGAGGGAGGGTGAAGAATGGAGCCTACGTCTCACTATTACTACTCCCAGCGCCTACGCCTCCATTATGTGCGATGGGGAGAGGGTGATAAGCCCCCCATCCTCCTGATCCATGGCAGCTTGGACCATTGCCGCAGCTGGGACTGGGTGGCTAGGGCCCTCGCCTCCCACTACACCGTCTATGCCCCAGACCTAAGGGGGCACGGCGACTCCCAGTGGGCCATTGGGGGCACCTACAGCCTACCTGAGTTCGTCCTGGATATAGCGGTGTTGGCTGACTCCATCGACTCTAATCCCATTACCGTTATCGGCCATTCCCTGGGTGGGGCCATCGCCCTTCAGTATGCTGGGGTCTTCCCCCAGCGGGTGGCCAAGGTGGTCAGCATAGAAGGCTGGGGCCCGCCGGTCATGACGGTGCCCCCTGCCCATGTGCGAATGCGGGAGTGGATACAACAGATGCGCGAGCTGGAGCGTCGCCAGCCAAGACGTTACCCCACCCTGGAGGACGCTGCCCAGAGGATGATGGAAGCGAACCCTCACCTGAGCTGGGAGATGGCCTATCACTTGACCGTCCATGGAGCGCGCCAAAACGAGGATGGGACCTACTCCTGGAAGTTCGATAACTACATGCGGCAACGTTCTCCTTATGGCTTCAACCTAGCCGATGCTCAGGATATCTGGGCCCATATCACCGCCCCCGTTTTGCTGGTAAAGGGGACGGAGAGCTGGGCCCCCGACCCGCGTAAGGATGGACGTGTAGCCGTCATTAAGGACGTGAGGGTGGTGATAATCGAAGAGGCTGGGCATTGGGTGCACCACGACCAGCTGGAACGGTTCCTCGAGGTGGTGATGGACTTCTTGCAGGGGTAGCCTAAAGCTCACGCTGGCCGTAGTAGGGGAGGGTAGTCTTTGGCCCCTGTTGCGCCTCCCGTGAGGGAGGGGCGGCAAACCCCATCATGGCAAGTGTTACGGGGGCGATCACCTCGGGGTCGATAAGGGCGTTAATGCAGGCTGTCTTCCCGGTGGCGAAGGCCCGTTCCAGGGCAAGAGATATCTCCTGTGGCTTCTCCACTAGCTCCGGGTGAACGCCAAAGCCGGCAGCTGCCTTCTCGTAATGGATCATCCCCAGTTCGGTGGCCACTGTGCGCCCCCGGAAGATGATCTGTTGGCCGTGGCGTGACATCCCCCAGGCCTTGTCGTTGAAGATGACGCATACAAAGGGAAGATGGTGACGCACCGCGGTCTCAAATTCGGCGAAGTTGAGGCCTACGGAGCCGTCCCCAGTAACCAGGAGGACACGGCTCTCTGGGTGTGCCAGCTTAGCGGCCATGGCGAAAGGAAGCCCTACACCCAGGCACCCCAGATATCCATGGGAGAGAAAGCGCCCAGGCTCACGCATGGTCACAGCATCAGCTATCCAGGAGGCCGCCTCGCCGCCGTCGGCTACCACCACGTCGTGGGGCCCTAAGTGCTGGGCCAACTCATGGGCTAGACGATAGGGATGGATGGGAGTGGCCTCCTTTTCCAATGCCTCACGGAAGGCCTCCCGCCTGCTCTTGCGGGCCCGATCTAGGGCCTCTAGCCAGCGGGTGCGTGGGGGCCACCGCCTTCTCTCCGCTTCCGCTACCAGGGCCTGAAGGGTCTCCCTGCAGTCGGCCTCCACCCCTACCTGCACGTCCCTTAGCCGCCCTATCTCTTCCCCTTCAATGTCCACCTGTGCCACTTGGGCCTGAGGAGGGATGACCGAGGCCTGGCGGCCCCCAGTGAAAAGGCCCAGCCTAGCCCCCAAAATGAGTACAGCATCGGGAGGCCCTATCTCCTGATATACCTGGCTAGAGGCGAAGATAGCGTAGTTACCGTATCCTAGGGGAGTGTCCTCAGGGACGGCCCCTCTGGCCTTGCTGTTCATGAATACAGGGATCTGGGTTATCTCGGCCAGACGAAGCAGAAGGGGAGCTCCCCCCGAGAACCACACCCCTCCCCCAGCCATAATCACTGGTCGCTCCGCCCCCTGAAGGAGATCAATAATGGCGGAGACTGCCCCAGGTGAAGGGGCAGGGGCATATGCGGGACGAGCCTGTTGGGGCCATATCACCTGCTCCTCTTCCACCCTGGAGAAGAGGATGTCTATGGGCACCTCTAGGTACACAGGGCCAGGGCGACCGGTGATGGCGTGGCGGATAGCCATGGCCGTATATTCGGCTATGCGATCAGGGTGATATACGCAACGGGCCCACTTGGTGATGGGGCGCATCATCTCCAGCTGCGGGAAGCCTTGTAAGGGGAGGGTGTCTTCATCGCGTAGGGGGCTGCGGCCAGCCAAGACTAGCATGGGCACACAGTCCATGAAGGCGTTGGCTACCCCTGTCACCGCGTCAGTTATACCAGGGCCGGCAGTGACGATGCATACCCCTAGACGGCCGGTAGTGCGGGCCCAGCCGTCGGCCATATGAGCGGCGGCCTGCTCGTGGCGCACATCAACGATGCGGAACCCCAGACGGTCACATGCTTCCAGGATGGGGTCAATGTGACCTCCGTGAAGGGTGAAGATTTGCTCTATTCCCTCTCGCCTCAGCACGCGTGCGATCATCTCTCCGCCGTGGATCCTGGCCATAGGCCCCTCCCCTTCTCTTAAGTGGGCGTAACCAGATTGGGGCCTTGAGGGCTCCCATGTCAACAGTCTTACTTTTTCCTGGGCCGTCGGTGGTCTACAATCCCAATTTAGGAGATGTTTGAGCTCCTCACCGACAAGCTCCAGGGCGCCTTCCGTATGTTGGCCCGGCGGGGCACTATCGCCGAGAAGGACCTAGACGAAGCCCTGCGTGAGGTTCGCTTGGCCCTGCTGGAGGCCGATGTCCACTTTCAGGTAGCGCGACAGCTGGTGCAGACGGTGCGGGAGAAGGTGCTGGGAGCCCAAGTTCACAGGAAGCTTTCACCCCTGCAGCAAGTGGTGGACGTAGTCTACGAGGAGCTAAAACAGCTCTTAGGAGGTAACACGGCTGGCCTACAGTTCGCCTCGAGGCCCCCCACGGTGGTGATGCTACTGGGCCTTAAAGGGAGCGGCAAGACCACGACCTGTGCCAAATTGGCCTATCACCTGCGTCGCCAGGGCCATAGGCCCATCATGGTAGCTGCTGATCCTTACCGGGCAGCAGGTGCCCAACAGCTCCAGGCCTTGGGCCAGCAGATCCATGTGCCCGTGGTGGTGCCAGATGGTGGGCCAAGGGAGGTCGCCCAAGCTGCTTTAGCCGAGGCGGGCCGGCAAGGGGCTAGCGTGGCCCTGGTGGACACCTTCGGCTGCCTTGCTTTGGAAGGGGAGGAGATAGATGCCCTTAGGGCCCTCAAGGAGGCCTTATCCCCTCACGAACTACTATTGGTGGCCGATGCTATGACGGGCCAGGAGGCCGTCCGTGCTGCTCAGGCCTTCCATCGTTCTTTGGAGCTTACAGGTGTGGTCCTCACCAAGGCCGAGGGTGATGCCCGGGGGGGAGCTGCCCTTTCTATTAAGGCCGTTACCGGCGTCCCTATTAAATGGGTAGGTACAGGAGAGAAGCTTGATGCCCTAGAGCCCTTCCATCCCGATCGCTTCGCCAGCCGTATACTGGGCATGGGCGATGTCCTGACCCTCATTGAGAAGGCGAAGGAGGAGTTCAGCCGAGAGGAGGCCGAGACTCTAGCTCGCCGTGCCAGGCACGGTGACATCACCCTTGAAGACTTGTTGGTTCAATTCCAAAGGGTGCGGCGCATGGGACCCCTTTCTCAGCTGTTAAGCCTTCTGCCTGGCTTCGCTGCCATTAAGGATCGCCTACCTGCCCAAGCCTTTGACGAAAGGTACCTGAAACGGGCCGAAGCGATCATCCTCTCCATGACCCCGCAGGAGAGGCGGCGCCCCGAGATTATTAATGCCAGTCGCAAGAGGCGTATCGCCCGAGGTTCAGGGACTACCTTAGCCGAGGTGAACAAGCTGCTGGAGCAGTACTGGCAGGTGCGTCGTCTCCTCCAGGAGTTGTCCAAGGCGCAGGCCCGTCATATCCTTTCCCAGTGGCCCAGGATTTAAGGAGGTGTAGACGTTGCTGAGGATCAGGTTAGCACGCCATGGCAGGCGGAACCGGCCCTTCTATCGCATAGTGGTGGCAGAGGCCACTGCCCCTAGGGACGGAAAGTTCGTGGAGGTGGTGGGATGGTACGATCCCATCCCCAATCCTGCCCAGATCCACCTGGACGAGGAGAGGGTAATATACTGGCTCCACCAAGGAGCTCAGCCTACCGAGGCTGTAGGCAAGCTCTTGACCCGCTTGGGCACTATGGAAAAGGCTGGCCAAGAGCCTGTCGTGTACACTAAGCACCTGGCCCGTAAGGCGGCGGCCAAAAAGGCCGAGGGCTAAGAGGGGTAGCATGCCATGAAGGAGTTAGTGGAGCTAGTAGCCAAGGCTATAGTCGACCACCCCGAACAGGTCGAGGTGACCGAGGAGCGGCTGGGCGACCAGGTAATCCTGCGTCTTCGAGTGGCAGCCGACGACATGGGCCGAATTATCGGCCGGCAGGGGCGCATAGCCAACGCCTTGCGTACCCTTCTCAGGGTGGCAGCGGCTCGTCAGGGAGTGAGGGCTGCCCTGGAGATCGGTTAGCCTTTATGGCCCCTGGCCCCAGGGACGAGGACGTTCGTCCAGGATTCGTTGCGGTGGGTATCGTACTGCGCCCTTTTGGGACTAAAGGGGAACTCCTTGTTCAACCCCTTACCAAAGATATGGCCCTCCTCTCGCGTGGCAGGCGACTGTTCCTGGGCGGTAAGGCGTGGGAGGTGGAGAGCTGTCGGCCCCATCGAGGGCAGGCCCGCCTGAAACTAGCAGGAATCGATGACTACGAAGCGGCCCAGGAGTTTCGCTCCATGTATGTAGAGGTGAGGCAGGATGAGCTGCCCCCCCTGCCAGAGGGCGAATACTACTACTTCCAGCTGGCAGGATTACGTGTCCAGACGGCATCGGGTTCCCTGGTGGGGACGGTGGACAGGGTGATGACCACAGGAGGCGGCAACGAGGTGCTAGTTGTGATAGGCCCTCGTGGGGAGGTTCTTGTCCCCCTGGTAGACGAATTCATAAAGGAGGTGCGATTGAAGGAGGGGCTTATAATCATAGAAGAGGCCTCCGGCCTCCTTTAGTTGTGTCCCCCTGTTGACATGATAGACCCGTTATGCTATCTTTTCAAACGATGACGGGAAGGGTTGCCCCGTTATTGTCCCCGTTGCTATCCGTAGCGCCCTGGTAATGTTTTGTAGGAACCCTGGGGTTCCTTTGCGTAGGAGGAGTGTCTGCCCATGGTGTTGACAGGTAATGTGTCCACAGATGGCCGCTGGCTGCCCTCATTCATTAAGACCTATTCCCGTATCCCTGAAGTGATGGATCTGCCTGACCTTATCGAGGTGCAGCGCCAGTCCTACCGCTGGTTCTTGGAAGAAGGGATCCAGGAGCTGTTGGACGAGATCTCCCCTATTGAGGACTATACCGAGACGAGGCTTCGCCTCTCCTTTGAAAAGGAGATCTATCCCTACATCGATCCCATCGATGACATGGTGGGCGAGGTGCCACTGGTGGACGTTCATGGCCCCGATGCCCGTCTTCTGGCCCGCCAGGGCCACCCCCTCACAGCGGAAGAGGCTCAGGCTCTAAAGGAAGCAAAAACTGAGTCGGTCCCAGTCCGCCCCTATCGCCTGGGCCAGCCCAAGTTCTCAGAGGGGGAA
>JAUQPQ010000016.1 GCA_030550295.1 Chloroflexota bacterium | reverse complement strand
ATCAGCAGCGGTGACGAAGTTACGGCGTCCCTTGGCCCATACCTGACTGCGCCCTCGGAGGCTACGGAGCAATATCTTGCCTGCCTCCTGGGCACACTCCAAAGCTATGACCAGGGCATCCCGTCCACTATTACCCACTGGAAGAGAGAGGATCATAAGGTAGCCCTTCACATCCTCTCGGGGGCAGACATCCCCATGAGATGCAAACATTGGGCGAGTACCAGCTTGGCTGCTGCTACCAACCTCAGACGCGCCCTTGAAAGCTGTACATCTTCAGACACTACCCGACACCGCTCGTAGAAGTCGTGGAAGGCGGTAGCCATTTCCAAGGCATAGTAGGGGAGTACATGAGGCTCTAGCTTCCGAGCCACATACTCCACCACCTCTGGAAGGCGCAGGAGGTGGCGGGCTACCGCCATCTCCGCTTCCTCCTTCAGCAAGGACACGTCCCCATCGGCGTAGTCTAGGCCGCGCCCGCGGGCGTGCATTAGGATGCCAGCCATGCGAGCATGGGCGTATTGGACGTAATAGACAGGGTTCTCCGCCGACTGTCTCTTAGCCAGCTCCAGGTCGAAGTCCATGTGGGTATGAGGAGCACGGGAGAGGAAGAAGAAGCGGGCAGCATCTGCCCCCACCTCTTCCACGACCTCCCTTAGGGTTATCACTTCTCCTGCCCGCTTAGATACCCTTACCTCTTCGCCTCCCCTTTTCAGAGTTACTAGCTGGTGGATGATGATCACTAGGCGTTCGGGATCGATGCCCAAGGCTGATACCGCCGCCTTCATGCGCGGCACATGGCCCTTATGGTCAGCACCCCAGATGTCTATGACCTTGTCATACCCTCTCACGAAGAACTTGTGGTAGTGATACGCGATGTCAGAGGCGAAATATGTGGGGCGCCCGTTGGATCGAATCAGGACGTTGTCCTTGTCTTCCCCCAAGGCCGAGGAGACGAACCATATCGCCCCTTCCTTTTGGGCCACATACCCCTCCTCCTTCAGAATGGCCATCGCCCGCTCGAAGGTGTCAGGATAAAGGCTTCTCTCGCTGAACCAGGAGTCGTAGTGGACGCCCGTAAGGGCCAGATCAGCTTTAATGCGCTGTAGCATCTTGCTAATCCCTATTTCCTGGAGTTGCGGCGGATAGGGGCCCTCAGAGAAGCCCAAAAAACGATCTTTCCATTCCTGCCGGATCTCTTCAGCCAGGTCCCACATGTACTCGCCCGTGTAGGCTCCTGGGGGCACGTCGACGTTTTCCCCAAATAGTTGGCGGTATCGGGCGTACAAGGTGGCGGCGAAGGTATCCGTCTGGGTGCCGGCGTCGTTAATGTAGTACTCCTTCTCCACTTCATAGCCAGCAGCCTGCAAGACACGGGCCAGACAATCGCCTATTGCTAGGCCACGGCCGGCACCCACCGTTAAAGGGCCGGTAGGGTTGGCCGAGACGAATTCCACCTGAACTTTCTGCCCCTGCCCAATTCCCAACTGACCGAAGCGCTCACCAGCCTTAAGCACCTCGTCTATTTGAGAGGCCAGCCAGGAAGGGGAGAGGCGGAAGTTCAAGAAGCCAGGAGATGCCACTTCCACCGAGCTGATCATCGGGCTAGAGGGGAGATGGGAGGCGATGATCTTGGCTACCTCGTGGGGAGGAAGGCCTACTGCCCGCGCTAGGCGTAAGGCGATATTAGAGGCGTAATCCCCATGATCGGGCCGCTGAGGGCGCTCCACTGTACTAGGCGGAGGTGCCACAGGGGGTATGAGGCCCCCCTCTTGGGCCCGGTGGACTGCCTCCTGCACCAGTCGCTCTATCTCGTCGCGGACGACGAGGGGCACGTCTCAATTTTACAGCTTGGCAAGGGATGGCGCACCCTTTAGCTTGCCTCCGCCATTATGCGTGCCTGGAGCTCTTGCATGCCCTGCCGCAGGACAGCGTGCTCAGGGTGCTCCAACATGGGGTCCTCTTGCAAGATGCGAAAGGCTTCTTGGCGGGCGATTTCTATAAGCTCAAGGTCGGTGATGCGTGCTACTTTTAAATCGGGCAGGCCGGACTGGCGCACGCCAAAGTACTCGCCAGGCCCACGCAGGCGTAGGTCCTCCTCAGCTAGGCGGAAGCCGTCGTGGGTGGTCTCGACGATGCGTAAGCGTTCCTGGGCATCCTCAGAGGGGTTTTCAGAAAGGAGGAGGCAAAAGCTCTGGTGCTGGCTCCTCCGCACGCGCCCGCGTAACTGATGTAGCTGGGCCAACCCGAAACGGTCGGCACCTTCAATGAGGATGATGGTGGCGTTGGGAACGTCCACCCCTACCTCCACCACCGTGGTAGTGACCAAGATGTCTATCTCGCCATCACGGAAGCGGCGCATCGTCTCGTCCCGCTCCTTGGGGGACATGCGACCGTGCATCAGGCCCAGGCGAAGGTCAGGGAATTCTTCTTTGGAGAGGCGCTGGTATTCCACCTCGGCCGCCTTGGCCGCTATCGCCTCCGACTCCTCAATGAGGGGACACACGATGTAGGCCTGCCGGCCCTGAAGCACGTGCCTACGGATGAAGTCGTAGGCGAGGCGCCGCTCTCTGGGCTTTAACACGTAGGTCTTGACTGGGGGGCGGCCAGGAGGCATCTCGTCTAAAATGGTGACGTCTAAATCGCCGTAAACTGTGAGGGCAAGGGTGCGAGGAATGGGGGTGGCAGTCATCACCAGCACGTGGGGCGATTGGCCTTTTTCCCTAAGTACGGCCCTTTGCACTACCCCAAAGCGGTGCTGTTCGTCTATCACCACAAGCCCAAGGCGGGCGAAATGTACGTTCTCCTGAATAAGAGCATGGGTCCCTACTACGATGTCGGCTTCTCCCCTCGCCACGGCACCTTGGACAGCGGCCTTCTCCGACGGCCTTAGGCTACCTATGAGAAGGCCCAGCCGTAAGGGACGCGGCAGATAGGGGGGCTCCACCACTATATACCCGGGCCCTTCTAGAGATAGCCACAAGTCTTGTCCTTCCTGGTTTTCCCTGCCAAAAAGGCGGCATAACGTACGAAAATGCTGTTCGGCCAAGATCTCGGTGGGCGCCATTATTGCCCCCTGATAGCCTGAAAAAGCAGCTGCCAAAAGGGCCATGGCGGCTACTATTGTCTTACCACTACCCACATCTCCTTCTAGCAGGCGGCTCATGGGTATCTCGCGTCCCAGGTCGGCTAGCACCTGGGCTATGGCGCGCCTCTGGGCACCGGTGAGGGAGAAGGGAAGGGACGAATGGAAGGCTTCCTGTACTTGTCTGGGTAGGGAGAGGACAGGCGCCTTACCCCCCTCTTGCCACTCCTTGCGGCGTCTGACTATCCCTAGCTCAATGACTAGTAGCTCTTCTAAGGCGAAACGGCGGCGGGCTCTGGCAGCCGCTTCGTGGTCTTGAGGGAAGTGCATCTGGCGTAACGCCTCCGATACTGGTGGCAAGTCCAGCCTCTGGCGCATCTCCCATGGGAGGGCCTCAGGCATGAGATGGGCATAACTGCCTAGGGCCTGCCAGATGAGACGCCTAAGGTAGCGCTGGCTCAGCCCCTTGGTAAGGGGGTAAACGGGGACAAGCCGCCTCGTATTGAGGGACTCGGTATCGACAGGCTCCCATTCAGGGTTCTCCATTTGGCGGCGGCCCCGGAAGACGGTGACCCGGCCAGAGAAGGCTACCTGCATCCCTGGACGCAACTGGCGGTCGATGTATCGCTGGCCCCACCAAATGATACGCAGGGTACCTGTGTTATCTCCCACGATGGCCTCTGTGGCCATACGCCGGCCCATGGTGCCCCGCCCAACGCTCCATACGGTGGCGATGACCGTCTGTTCTTCCCCTACCACCAGCTCGTTAATTGGGCGCACGGAAGCATAGTCATGGTAGCGATGGGGGAAATGGCGTAGGAGGTCGCCTACGGTGATAATGCCCAAATTGGCCAGTTGGCGAGCATGCGCCTTGCTTACACCACGCAAGATAGTGACAGGGGCCTGCGCCCCTACGCCCTCCCTCGTCTGGGCATCTTTAGGCCTTCCGTCTGGAGGGGGGCTCTGTAGGGCAGCTAGGATGGCTTCTACCATACGTCGCCTCTGGATAGGGTGGAGGGAAGCGTATCCTCCCGGGGGCAAGGAGGCTAGCACACGCACGAGGGGGTGGTCGCCAGGCAAGGACAACTCATATAGGAGGCGACGCAGGTGGGAATCTAGGCCGCCTACCACGGCCCTGTTGGCAAAGCCTTTCTCTTTCTCCAGCTCCAGGACGCGCTGAAGTTGGCTGAACGCCTCTTGCCAGCCCCTACTCTTCATCCTCGAGGCACCCCACCCCTATGGCCCCAGGTCCGGCATGGGTGCCCACCACCGGGCCTATACGGATGAGGTAAGTATAAGCGTGGGGGATTGATTCCTTCATGCGCTCTAAAAGCAGCTCTGCCTCTTCCCGGTCAGTAGTGTAGCCCACCCCCATCTCCTTGATGCGCGGTGATGCCAAGATAAGCTGTAACATCCTCTCAAGGGCCTGGGACCTGGTGCGAACGCGGGCCTCAGGGTGCAACTCCCCCTCTTGCATGCGCAAGATGGGCTTAATCTGGAGGATGGAACCTAAAAGCGCCCTAGCCCGGCCGATCCGCCCCCCACGCCTAAGGTATTCGAGGGTATCGAGCATCACTAGCAGCCTTACCCTGTCTATGCACCGCCGAGCTATGGCCAGTACTTGTTCTAAGGTGGCCCCCGCCTTAGCTGCCCTGGCCGCCGCCACCACAGTGAACCCCATCCCCATAGATACGTTGAACGAGTCCACCACCTCAATGCGAGCCCCCTGCTCCTTAAGGATGTTAGCTGCCTGACAAGCGTTGTTATAGGTAGCCGAAAGCTTGGACGAGATGTGAATGGACACCACCTCGTCCGTCTCCTGGAGCACCTCTTTATAGGCCTCCAGAAAGTCGCCCACCGAGGGGGCCGAAGTAGTCGGTATCCCTTTCTCCTCTTGAAGGCGCCGGTAGAACGTCTCGTGGTCTATCTCCACCCCCTCCTTGTATGCCCCCTCACTGAAAATGACTGTAAGAGGCACAACCCTGATCCCTAGCTCTTCCACCAAGTCTGGAGGGATATCGGCAGTGCTATCGGTTATCACTTTGACCGCCAATTCTCGCCTCCTGGGGTGAAGATAGGAGCTTTGGAGTCAGTATAGCACGGGTGGTAGCCCCCGTCTCCAAGAAGAGACTTACCACCAAACCTTGCCCTCTATCTCCTCCGGCTTCAGGGGTGGGCGCTCCTTTAGCCAGAGGCCAGTGGAAAGGTACTTCCAGCCGCTGTCGGCAAACAGGCAGACGATGTTACCCTTTTCCATCTTTTCCGCCACCCGCAAAGCAGTACGCAGTACGGCGCCCGAGGAGATGCCAGCAAAGACCCCTTCCCGCTCCATTAGCTCTCGGGTCATGAGGAAGGAGGTGCGGGAGTCCACCACTATCCGACCATCTAACACCGACTCGTCCAAGACGGGCGGTATGAAGCCTTCCTCTAGGCTGCGCAGGCCCTGTACCAGGTCGCCCGGGTGGGGGACAGTGGCGATAACTTTCACGTTAGGATTGTGCTCTTTCAGTCTTCTGCCTACGCCGGTGAGGGTGCCCCCTGTGCCCAAGCCTGCCACGAAAACGTCTACCTCAGGCAGATCGCGCAGGATCTCTAGTGCGGTGGTCTCGTAATGGGCCCTGGGGTTGTTAGGGTTGCCGTATTGGAAGGGCATGTAGTAGCGTTGAGGATCTTCGGCCAACATTCTCTGGGCCAAAGCTATAGCATCGTTAGTGGACCGGGCCCCACGGGCATACACCACCTCCGCCCCGAAGGAGCGTATTAGCTGCTCCCGCTCAGGGGTGACGTTGTCCGGAAGGACGCACACCAGTTTGTAGCCTTTTACCTTGGCCACCATGGCCAAACTTATGCCCGTGTTGCCGCTGGTGGGCTCCAGAATAACCTTATCAGGTGTAAGCTCCCCTGACGCCTCGGCTGCCTCAATCATGTACAGGGCTATGCGGTCTTTGAGGCTACCCGTGGGGTTGTTCCCCTCTAGCTTGGCAAAGATACGCACGCCAGGTTTGGGCTGGAAACGGCGCAACTCCACAAGAGGGGTGTTACCTATGCAGCCCAAGATGTCGGCATATACCCGCCCCCCTCTAGGGGCAGCCCTTCTCCTACCCACCCTTGCCCTTACCCCCTCAGGGGCCACAGGCACCCCCCGCAAGGGCAGGTAGGATGGAGACGACATCTCCATCTCGCACCGGCGTGTCTAGCTGCTGGAGGAAACGGACATCTTCATCGTTCAGGTAGATGTTGACGAAGCGGTGCAGCTGGCCGTTCTCAAGAAGGGTGGCCTTAAAGCCTGGAAACATCTCGTCTAGCCTGTCCAACACCTCACCGACGGTGGCCCCCTCCACCATTACCGATGGCTGCCCTCCTGTCAGCCGTCGCAAGTTGGCCGTAAGCTTCACCTCTATTGCCATGTCCTGCCTCTCTTATTATACGATTTTAGGCTATCTTTTTTGCGCATACGTCACCCCTCGCGGCCTGGGAAGGGGGCGCCGCAGAAGCCTTCGTAGTCCACCAGTTCAGCGATGGTGGGCTCATCGCCGCAGAGGGGGCATTTGGGGTCGCGCCGCAGCTTTACGGTGCGGAATTCGCCCGTAAGGGCATCGTAGAGGAGGAGGCGGCCCACTAAGGGCTCCCCGATGCCCAAGATGAGCTTTATCGTCTCTACTGCCTGGAGGGAGCCGATAACTCCAGTTAGGGCACCAAGCACCCCTGCTTCAGCGCAACTGGGGACTGCGCCAGGAGGCGGAGGCGATGGGAACAGGCACCGATAACACCCTTTGCCAGGCATAAACACTGTCATCTGGGCATCGAACATCAGGATGGAAGCATCTACAAGGGGTTTGCCGGCCAGATAACAAGCGTCGTTTACCAAGTAACGGGTAGTGAAGTTATCGGCCCCGTTCACCACCACATCGTAATGGGGGATGATGTCCATGGCGTTTTCCGATGTGAGAGGCCCCTCGTGGATAATCACGTTAACATCGGGGTTATAGGCCAGAAGGGTCTCCCGAGCCGATTCTGTCTTGGGCCGGCCGACATCGTCGTTCTGGTGGAGGATCTGCCTTTGGAGGTTAGAGAGGTCTACCACATCGAAGTCCACGATGCCGATCGTACCTACCCCAGCAAGGGCTAGGTAAAGGGAGGCGGGGGAGCCCAGCCCTCCTGCACCCACCACCAGTACCTTTGCCGTCAAAAGTTTGCGCTGGCCGATGGGCCCCACTTGGGGCATAATGATGTGCCGCGAGTAGCGCAGCACCTGCTCAGGCGTGAGCACCTGCCCACCAGCGATGGCAGGAATGACTGCCACCTCGTCCCCCTCGCGCACAGGGGTATCGGGCCCCTGCAGGGTGTGGATCTCCTGATTGTTCAAGTAGACATTGATATGGGCGGGGATCCTCTTCTCATGGTCGAAAATCATGTTGCCCAGGCCCGGGAAGTGCTGCGCTAGATTTTCCAGTACTTCGTGAACCGTCCGCCCTTGGACCTGGACATATACCTGGTTGCCAGCCAGACGACGGAAGGGCGTAGGGATGTAAACCGTTACCGATGCCTTCTCCATACCTATCACTCCATAAAGCTATAGCGTTCTCCTGTGTCGGGCAGTATAGTTACCACGCGCTTGCCGGGGCCTAACTTCTTGGCCACCTTTATGGCCGCCACCACGTTGGCCCCCGCTGAAATACCCACCAAGAGGCCTTCCTCCCTAGCAAGGAGACGGGACATGGCTATAGCGTCTTCGTCGCGCACCCCGATTATTTGGTCGATGATGCTGCGGTTGAGGACGCCAGGGACGAAGCTAGCGCCGATGCCCTGAATACCATGGGGACCAGGCCGACCACCCTGCAGGACGGGTGACCGGGCCGGCTCCACAGCTACAATGAGGATCTTGGGATTGTGCTGCTTGAGCACCTCGCCTACGCCTGTGATGGTGCCGCCAGTGCCTACCCCGGCCACAAAGGCGTCCAGACGCCCCTCAGTAGCTTCAAGGATCTCCACCGCTGTAGTACGTCGATGTATCTCAGGGTTGGCCGGATTTTCGAACTGCTGTGGCATGAAGTAGTCAGGGTTTTGGCGCACCAATTCCTCGGCTGCATATACTGCCCCGGTCATACCCTCTATGGCCGGGGTGAGGATCACCTCTGCCCCAAAACGGGTCAAAAGGTCGCGGCGGGCCAAGCTCATATCCTCGGGCATGGTGACGATGAGTCGATACCCTTTTACGGCCGCCACCACGGCAAGTCCTATACCCGTATTGCCGCTAGTGGGCTCAACAATGGTCGAGCCAGGACGTAGAAGGCCCCGCCGCTCAGCGTCCTCAATCATAGCCAGGGCGATGCGGTCCTTGACAGAGCCAGCCGGATTGTAGGATTCCAGCTTGGCAACTATCTCGGCTGCCCCTTCGGGCACCACCCGGTGCAGGCGCACCATAGGGGTCTGCCCTATGAGCTCTAGCACGCTGTCAACGATGTGGCAGTTCTTGCCCATACCCGCCCTCAGATGACGTACCTATCGGCCCTTAGGATCCTTTGTCTGTCTTTGGCTGCCAGCTCGCCTATGGTAACCCGGTCTAGGACAGACATGATAGCTTTTTGGACCTCTTCCCACATCTCCCGCTGGGCACATCCCCCGGCCCTGCTACACTCCGAGGCGGCCTCTAAGCACTCCACAGGGACGATCTCCCCTTCTAGGGCCCTTATGACCTCACTTACCTTGATCTCGTCAGGGGGACGGGCCAAGGCATGACCTCCCTGTGGGCCGCGCACACTACGAACAAACCCAGCTCGCCGGAGGGTAGCCAAAAGCTGCTCTAAGTATGACTCAGGGATGTTCTGCCGGGCAGCTATATCAGCGCTCTGGGTGAGTCGTTCCTCCCCATAGTGATGGGCTAACTCAATAAGGGCCCTTATGCCGTAGTCCCCTTTGGTGGAGATTCTCAAGGTTTACCACCCCAAAAGTAGAGCGATTTCATCAACAATGTTACCACGGGCCTCATTAGTGGGACAACTGGCAGTCTAATTGCTTAGGCACGCCAGTAGCTGGTGGGTAAAGGGGAGGATACGGCACTAAAGTGGGGTCTGCTTCTCAGATGCCCCCAGCTACGGCCGGCACTATGCTCACCTCGTCGCCTGGATGAAGGGGGGTGTCGAGCCCTTGCAGGAAGCGTACATCCTCGCCATTAACGTAGATGTTGACGAAGCGACGGATCTGGCCCGCTTCGTCTAGCAGGCGCTCCTTTAAGCCCGGGAACTTCGCATCCAGGCCCTCTATGCACTCCCGCAAACGTGAGCCATCGGTACTGATGGTGTCAAGGCCTCCCGTGAGACGACGTAAAGGCGCCGGGATGCGCACTATTACGCTCATGTCATTCACCTCATCCCTCTAGGATATCGCCAGGCACCGGATCCACCCGTACCCCCTGCTCCTCAACCCAGCGGACACCTTTTTCGATCTCTTCCAAATCTCCTTCTAGCTCCAAGATGACCCATCCCCGGTCTTCAGTGACATCAGCGCGACGGATGTTGGTAACCACGTTGAAGTTCTTGCCAAGCCGCCAGATGATGGGCTCCTGGACTAAGTGGGGTGGGAAAGTGAATTTGACCCTCTGCTTAGCCACAATCTTACCCCCTTAGCGGCGGCTGGTGGAGAGGGCCTTCTGACGCTGGGCCATAGCTTCCTCGAAGGAAGCAATTGTCGGCTCGATCAGCACCGGCGCCGCTAAGGCTTCCACCACCGCCTCCTGCGTCTTTAGGCCCGCCCCTGTGATGAATGCTACCACCGTCTCTTCCCGGGAGATAAGGCCCTGGGTGGCTAGCCTCTTCAGCGACGCTACTACCACTCCCCCGGCTGTCTCAGAGAAGATCCCCTCCGTCTCCGCAAGGAGCTTTATCCCCTCTATGATCTCTTCATCGGTGACGGCCACCCCGTAGCCTCCTGTCTCGTTAATAACCCGTAGGGCGTAGTAGCCATCGGCAGGATTACCGATGGCTAACGACTTAGCGATGGTGTTAGGGCGCTGGGGGCGTATATCGTAGCTGCGGCGCTCCCAGGCCTCCACCACGGGAGAGCAGCCCAAGGCCTGAGCAGCGCTCATGCGCGGTCGGCGCCATTCCACCAGCCCCAGCCACGCCAACTCCTTCATCCCCTTGTAGATCTTGGTGAAGAGGGAGCCACTTGCCACGGGCACGATGCAATGATCAGGGATACGCCAACCTAACTGCTCACAAACTTCATACCCTAATGTTTTGGAGCCCTCGGCATAATAGGGGCGAATGTTGATGTTGACGAAGGCCCAAGGATACCTCTCCGCCAGCTCGCTACAGAGGCGGTTCACATCGTCATAGGAGCCTTGGACAGCTACCAGGGTGGGGCCATAGATGGCTGATCCTACTATCTTTCCCTGCTCCAAGTCAGCAGGGATGAACACTAAAGCCTCGAGTCCTGCCCGCGCAGCATGGGCGGCCACAGAGTTGGCCAAGTTCCCCGTGGAAGCACAGGCGAGGGTGCGGAAGCTGAACTCCCTAGCCTTGGTGGCCGCCACGGACACCACCCGGTCTTTAAAGGACCATGTAGGATTGACACAATCATTTTTGATGTATAGGCGCTTTAGGCCCAATGCTTTGCCCAGACGGGGAGCTGGCAAGAGGGGCGTAAATCCGGCGCCAATATCCACCGGCTCCCCATCAACAGGCAAAAGGTCACGGTAACGCCATATGGTGAGAGGCCCCGTCTCAATACGGCGACGCGAAAGGTGCTTTCGTAACCCTTCGTAGTCGTACATAACTTCAAGGGGGCCGAAGCAGAACTCGCAGACGTACATGGGCTCCAGCGGATAGTGGCGCCCACACTCCCGACACCTCAACGTGTTGGCGAAGGACATTTTACACCCCTCCTGGCCCCTCTATTACAAGTTGTGCGGCCCCGCCTCGGAGCCGCTTCCCTTCAGGTCCCCCGCCAAGTCCCGCGCTGCTGGCGCCACCTAGCGACAATGCCTTCCCCTCATATTCGGGAAGGCCCTAGCGCTTCCCCCCTTATCGTCCCCCACCTTTGCGGTAGGGACGGCATTGGCACCGCTGCACGGGCCAGCTCAGGACCTGAAATCCTGGTCCGGCCCCGGCCGGTTGCCGGGCTTCACAGGGCCGTTCCCTCCACCTCTCTGGATAAGAGGGGGCCTATTAGATTGTCGAGGCTATATACTATCGCACCTTTTCCCTCCTGTCAACGCAACTCGGTAAGGAGGTGATGCGGATCTGTCAGCTAGGCCATGGCCCCTACCGACCTGGCCCCTTCCGCCCCCAAGTTGCGAAGATGATCACTTATCTTTTGGCAAAATTGGCCACGAAGTGTAGTAGCGGCCACCATTTATACCTGTGTCGCTACTTATGGCTGCACAACATGGATGGCCAAAGCCCGGAGGCAAAGCACTAATGCCGGGAAAGGCGCATCACCTATGTGGCCATGTGGATGCCAAATTTTACTCTACCCGTAAAGACTTAGCCGCCAAGACCGTGACCGCCATGGCCCATAAGGCTAAAAGCGCCACCTCATCCCATACAGTGGATACAGGATTTCTCTCAAGGAGGATAGACCTTAGCGAATCCAATAGAAGGGCTAGGGGAGAGAACTCCATAACTTTACCCAAAACCTTAGGGAGCTGGTCTAAAGGGAAGAAGACGCCCGAAAGGAACATCATGGGCATGGTTACCGCATTGCCCATGCCCGCCGCTGCTGCCGTTGTCTTACATACTCGGGCCACGGCCACTCCCAACCCAAGAAAGACCACGTCGCCTAAGAGGGCCAGGGGGAACACCCAGAAGAAGTTGGGGGGAAGTTCAGCACCCACCGCCGTCCCTGCCCCCAAGATGATGCCGCTCTGGATAAGGGCCATTAGCATATAGGCCGCCATTTGGGCGATAACGAAGGCCCCTACCGGGATAGGAGTAGTCTGGATGCGCCGCAAGATACGCTTTTCTCGGTAATCTACGAGGATCGTGGCCATCCCAAGGATGCCATACTGCATGACGGCCATGCCCAGGATTCCAGGCACTAAGAAGTCCATGAATCCCACATCTCGCGCCTTTATAGGCTGGGCCTCCACCGCCACTAACGGCTGGACGTTGGCGGCCTGAAGGTTGAACTCGTCGAAAAAGCGTCGCAGGGCAGCGAGGGCCATCTGGTTGACCTGGACATTGGTTTCACTGTAGTAGGCCCGGGCGGTAACGCCTGGCTCTTCGCCCACATTAGGTGGCAGCATCACCACTAACCCGTAATCGCCGTTGCGGAGATCCCTTAACGCCTGGGCTGCATTCCCAGCTTCCTCTACCTTGAAGAGCTCATTGGAAGCCATGGCCTCCCGCAACTCCTGAGTAAAGGGTGAACGGGCCGCATCCACTAGGGCCACCTTCACCTCTGGTGGCCGATCCAGATCAAAGAGAGAGAAAACACCCACGAAGATCAGGGGGAAAACTATGCCCCAAAAAAGGGACAGCCGGTCGCGCACCATAATCTTGATGCATGCCACAGCTAGGGCCAACATTAGTCACGCAGCTCCTTCCCAGTAAGAGCTAGGAATACGTCTTCCAGGGTGGCCTGCTCCACTTGAAGGTTTTGGATTTGGGCTCCTGCCTCCTTCAACCGCGAAAGGAGGACAGGGAGAACAGAGGCCACATCGCTCACCATTACTTCGTATGATCCGTCGCCGCCTTTTGCAGTGGCCACATCACCTATATCCAACATCCCCAAGGGGACAGGAGGCCACACCTTGAAAAGGATGCGGAAGGGCGCCTCTAGGGAATCGATCAGGCGCTGAGGGGAATCGAGAGCCACAATGCGTCCATTATCCATAATAGCCACCCGGTCACAGAGGGCCTGGGCCTCCTCCATATAATGGGTGGTGATAACCACCGTCCTGCCCTCTTGCCGCATACGCCTCACTATCTCCCATAGGGAGCGACGGGCCTGAGGATCGAGGCCGGTAGTGGGCTCGTCAAGGAATAGCAGCTCCGGATCGTTAACTAGGCTGGCAGCCAAAGAGAACCTTTGTTGCTGCCCTCCAGACAAATGTTTCACCAAAGACCTAGCCCTTTCACTCAGTCCCACCATCTCCAGAAGCACCTTTGGTGCAAGACGCCGCCGATAGAACTTGCCTAACAGGTCTAACACTTCCGCCAGCGTAAGGAAATCAAAGTAGGCGGAGGCCTGGAGCTGTACTCCTATCCGTTCTCTCACTTCTCTCAGGTCTCGGGGTATGGGCATTCCTAATACCGTTACCCTTCCGGCATCGGGCGCTCGTAATCCCTCTATGATCTCCAAGGTAGTGGTCTTGCCAGCCCCATTAGGCCCCAGAATGCCAAAGACCTCCCCCCGCATCACCGAGAAGGTGACCCCGCCCACAGCCACGATGCTGCCGTAACTCTTGCGTACCCCTTCTACTGCCACAACTACTTCCATCGGCCAGTAGTATCTTCCCCAAGACTTGTTTTAAGCAACTTTTGACAAGCCTATAACAGCTGTCTCTGGAGGAGGAAGGCGTATAAAATCAGAGGCAGAACAAAGGAGGACACATGAAGTACCGCCGGTTAGGGCAGACGGACCTTCTCATCTCGGAGGTAGGCTTTGGCGTATGGTCGGTAGCCACTACTTGGTGGGGGGTAAGGGATATAGCCCTGGGAAGGCGCCTTTTGCGCCAGGCCTACGACCTGGGGATCAATTTCTACGATACAGCCGACGTATATGGCAATGGGCGTGGAGAAACGATGCTAGCTGAGGCGTTGGAAGGAATCCCCCGGGATAAAGTGATCATCGCTACCAAGTTCGGCTACGATTTCTACCGTTACGGAGGGCAGCGCCAGGGCCATGGAGAGCTGCCCCAGGATTTTTCGTCTTCTTATGTCAGGAAGGCACTGGAAGAGAGCTTGCGCCGCCTCGGCACCGACTACGTAGACCTTTACCAGGTCCATAACCCCCGTCTTTCGGCCCTTGAGAGGGACGAGCTCTTCGCCACTTTGGAGGAGCTTCAGCGGCAGGGAAAGGTGCGCTATATAGGTGTCGCCTTGGGGCCAGACATCGGGTGGGAGGAAGAAGGGCTATACGCTATGACCCAAAGAAAGGTAAGCAGTCTCCAGATCATTTACAGCATATTGGAACAGCAACCGGCACGACGTTTCTTCCCGGTGGCCAGGGAGACAGGGTGCGGCCTCCTCTCCCGAGTCCCCCACGCCTCTGGCCTTCTGGACGGCACCTATAGGCCAGGAATGACCTTTCCCCCTGGCGATCACCGGGCCCACCGCCGTCAGGGGTGGCTGGAGCGCTCTCTCAGAAAGGTAGAGCGTGTCACTTTCCTCTGGGAAGCCGAGATGGCCAGGACCATTGGCCAGGCTGCCATCCAGTTCTGCCTTTCTGAGCCTACCATTAGCTCTGTCCTTCCCAACATCACGAGCGAGAAGGAGCTAAAGGAGTTCGCTGCTGCCCCCCATACACCGCCCTTGACGCCAGAGGAGGTGGCCCGTCTGCATCACCTGTTCGACCACGACTTCTTCCTAGAGCCTGAACAGGCGCCCGCCTAAAGGAGGAGGCTATGCAAGAACAGATCACCAGCCATCGCGGTGGGCCGAGGCAGATTGTGAAGTTCACCTTCTTCCGGGTGGATCCCGCGTGGCGGCGATTACCAAAGGAAGGCAGAGAACGAGGCAAGGACGAGCTATGCGCGGTAGTTGCCCAGTTCGGCGACCGGCTTATGATCCGCTCTTATAGCCTGATGGGCCTACGAGGAGACGCCGACTTCATGCTCTGGCAGATAGGCGAGCGTCTGGAGGACATACGCGACCTTCACACCGCCATCTTCTCTACGGCGCTGGGCCCCTACTTGCATGTGGCATACTCGTATCTGGCCATGACCCGCCGCTCCATATATGTCACAAAGGAAGAGGCGGGGGAGCGGAGCCTTATACATCCTACCAATTCGCGGTACCTCTTCGTTTATCCCTTCGTGAAGACAAGGACGTGGTATAAGCTCTCCCGGGCCACACGCCAGGGCATAATGGACGAGCACATCGCCGTGGGGCGCCGCTATCCCTCCGTCAAGCTCAACACTACCTATTCTTATGGACTGGACGACCAAGAATTCGTGGTAGCTTTCGAGACCGACGAACCCGCTGATTTCCTAGACCTTGTCATGGAGCTGCGCGAGACGGAGGCGAGCCAGTATACCCTGCGAGATACCCCCATCTTTACCTGCATAGCCATGCCCTTAAGGGAAGCGCTGGACGCCTTGGGCGCCCCAGGTGATGCAGCCATATCTTCGCCTCCTGTGTCCCAAACATGGCGCCGCGTCCTGTCACCGGAAGAGCTACCAGCCAACAGTAGGCGTGTCGTCTACGTTGGCGGGGAACAAGTAGCCCTAGTGAACACAAGCGACCGCGTCCTCGCCTTTTCTGCCCGCTGCCCTCACGCCAACGGCCCCATCGCCGATGGCGAGATAAGGGAAGGCGTTATCACCTGTCCTTGGCATGGCTCCAGATTCTGCCTGGAGACGGGCGCCCCCCTGGGCGGGCCTACCTCCCGCCCTCTGCCCATTTTCCAAGCCCAGATCCGCCAAGACGGCATATGGATATCTTACCCCCAGAGGTGATTCTATGCCCCTAGAGCCCTTTAACCCGTTCCGATCAGAGGTAATTGCCAATCCTTATCCCTACTATCGGCGGTACAGGGAGGAGGAGCCTGTCCACTTCAGTGAGGTCTTGGACGCCTGGGTCCTCACTCGGTATGAGGACGTGGATGCTGTCCTTGTAGACCACCAGCGCTTTTCGGCCAACCGGCGGCTGACCCGGAACAGGTTTTCCCAGTACTTCATGGCCCAGCAGGAACAGATAGGGCTTCTGGCCAGGACCCTTACGATGCTGGGAGCTGACCCACCAGAACATACGCGACTCCGCCGCCTGGTGAGCAAGGCCTTCACCGCCAAAGCCATAGACGCCCTCGCCCCTCGCATAGAGGAGCTTGCCCATAGCCTCCTGGACGAGGCCGAAGCAAAGGCCCGTAAAGACGGGGCCTTTGACCTAGTCGCCCTCGTGGCATACCCCTTGCCTGTTGTGGTCATCGCCGAAATGATAGGCGTTCCCCCGGAGGACAGGGAGATGTTCAAGCGCTGGTCCGACGACGTTGCTTTGGGCCTTAGCCCCTTCCTCACCCCAGCGCAAAGGGAACAAGTAAACAGCTCTGTCAGCGAGATGGCCATGTACTTTGCTGACGCCATACGGGAGCGCCGCCTCCACCTCAGGGAAGACCTGATATCGACCTTGGTAGCTGCCCGGGAAGAGGGGCAGGCCCTTTCTGACGACGAAGTCATCGCCACTCTTATCCTCCTTTTGGTGGCAGGCAATGAGACTACTACCAACTTCTTAGGCGGGGCCGTTCTATCCCTTCTGCAGCATCCAGACCAGTTAGACCTTTTGCGCCAGCAGCCAGAGCTCATGGACTTGGCCGTGGAAGAGCTTTTACGCTGGGAAAGCCCTGCCCAGACTACAGCACGCGTCGCCCTTGAAGACGTAGAGATAGGGGAGAAGGAGATAAAGGCCTACCAACTAGTGTTCGCCGTGTTGGCAGCAGCTAACCGCGACCCCGAGGTATTCCCAGACCCCGAAAGGCTAGACATCACAAGGAGCCCCAACCCTCATCTGGCCTTCGGCGATGGTATCCACTTCTGTCTTGGGGCCCCCCTGGCCCGCCTCGAGAGCCGAATAGCCCTCAAAGCTCTACTGGACAGGTTCCCCAGATTGCGTTTGGCAGAAGAGAAACCGCTTTGGCGCCCTACTTACCCTCTGCGGGGGCTGCAACGTCTGATGGTCGCTCCTTAGCTTCATACAGGCCAGGGTGGTGCCAGCCTGCCGTATGTTCTTCACCACTGGACAAACATGGGCATTACCACGTGGACGTAGTTGGCCCTACCCACAGGCCGGAATACACCGGGGCTTGTTGGGCTCGTAGTCTCCAGAGCCACCTCGGCCGTATCTATAACTTGTAAGACGTCCTGTAGGTACTTGGCGTTGAAGGCTATACGGGCACCCTCCCCCTCCACTAGGGCATCCAGCTCGCCACGGTGTTCACCAAGCTCTTCTGCACGGGCAGTTACTACCAACTTGCCCACCGCTCCCCCTTCCCCAGCCTCGATAACGAGACGGACGATATTGGAGCCGTCGCGGGCGAAAATGGCTGCCCTCCTCGTCTCCTGCAAGAATTCCTTGAGGTTGACCACTGCCCTCGTCTTGTAGTCTTGTGGTATTAACTGGCTATAGTTGGGGAACGTCCCCTGGATGAGTTGGGCCACTAGCTCCACGCTGCGCATGCGGAAGAGGACTTGGCTACGTGCCTGGTTGACCATCATGAGCACTGGCTCCTCTTCATCGGCCAATAGCCGGTAAAGCTCCCTCATGGCACGCGCCGGGACAACTACTTCTACCTTTTCCCCAACCTCTTCATCCATGGGAAGATGATGGACAGCCAGGCGAAAGCCATCGGCAGCAGCCAGGGTGATGGCATCCCCTTCCACCAAGGTGTGTATGCCAGTAAGGACAGGACGAGTATCGTCGGCAGCAGCAGCGAACTCCACCTGCGCTATAGCTGTGCGCAGGGCCTGGGGGTCTACCCGGACCGACGCCGCCTCCTCTACTTGAGGGATGGGGGGGAAGTCGGCCGGGTCTCCGCCAGCGATGGTAGCCTCATAGCGCCCGCAGATGAGGTGGAGCTGTTTCCCCTTAGGCCCCAAGCTCAGGTCCAACCGCTCAGGGGGAAGGGTGTTAACGAACTCCGTAAGGAGCCGCGCAGGTACAGTTATAGCCCCTTCCTCTTCTACTTGAGCCCCTATCCAGGCCGTAATGGCCGTCTCTAAATTGGTACCGGAAAGGCGTAATCGGCCTTGATCAGTACGGATGAGGACGTGGGTGGTCTGGGGCAAAGTGCTGCGGGTAGCTACTGCCCTACCCACCAACGCTAGGCCCCTAGCCAGATTCTCTTGTAGACAGGTCACCTTCATGGCCATCACCCACCCTGATAAGATAGTCACCCATTTATTCCCTTAGACAGAACTCCGGCTGGCCCCTAGTATACAACTGGGGCTTCAGGCAGGCAACTCTCCCTTTATAGATGGCGAAATGCCTGGCGGGCAGCTTCGATCGTCATCTCCACGTCTCGTTGGCTATGGGCCAGGGAAAGGAACCATGCCTCAAACTGGGACGGTGGCAAAAGCACGCCCCTTTCTAGCATGCTGGAGAAGAAACGGGCGAAGCGGCCCACATCTGATGCCACCGCTTCTCGGTAATTACCTACTGGCCCCTGAGTAAAAAAGATGGTGAGCATGGATCCAACCCTGTTGATAGTGGTAGCCACGCCAGCTTGTGAAGAGGCCTCCCTTAGGCCAGCCTCTAGTTGGGAGGCCAAGGTCTCTAACAACAAGTAGGCATTTTGCTGGGCGAGGACACGCAAGGTAGCTACGCCGGCAGCCATGGCCAAGGGATTACCAGATAAAGTACCTGCCTGGTACACCGGGCCTAGGGGAGCTACCAAGCTCATGATCTCCCTCCTTCCCCCATAGGCCCCAACGGGAAGGCCACCCCCTATCACTTTCCCCAGGCATGTAAGGTCTGGCTCGATGCCCATAAGGGTCTGGGCGCCACCGTAGCAAAGGCGGAACCCGGTCACCACCTCGTCGAAGATGAGGAGGGCGCCGTATTGGCGGGTGAGATGGCGCAGCCCGGGAAGAAACGTCGGAGAGGGGGGCACCACCCCCATGTTGGCCGCCACCGGCTCTACAATTACGGCTGCGATGGAATCGCCTTGCTGACGGAAGGCTCTGGCCACAGCGTCTAAATCGTTATATGGGAGGACGATCGTCTCCTGGGCGTATGAAGGAGGGACACCAGGGCTGTCTGGGAGCCCCAGAGTCGCCACTCCTGAACCAGCCCGGGCCAAGAGACCGTCGGCGTGGCCGTGGTAACAACCCTCGAACTTGATCACCTTGGGACGGCCTGTATAGGCCCGAGCCAGGCGCAAGGCTGACATGGTGGCCTCTGTCCCAGAGTTGACGAAGCGCACCATCTCTATGGAGGGGAAAGCCTCCACGATGAGCCGGGCCAGCTCTATCTCCAGTTCATGCGTGGCTCCAAAGGCCGTCCCCCTGGCTGCTACGCTGGCCACCGCCTCTACCACAGCGGGATGGGCATGGCCTAATATGAGGGGGCCGAAGGCCATAAGGTAGTCTATATACTCCTTACCGTCGGCGTCCCACAGGCGCGAGCCCCTTCCATGGGAGGCGACGATGGGCCTTGTGCCCACCGCCCGAAAAGAGCGGGCAGGGCTGGAAACACCACCAGGCATAAGCCCCTGTGCTGCCTCCAGAAGCTCCCTAGACCTTTCAGCCATGGGCTATAGGGACAAAATCGAGAAGCTCAGATAGGGCGCTTATCTTCAGATCGGGTGCGGGGACGCGACGGGGACGCCGCCGCCCTACCCGATCTAGCCAGACCGCCTTCATCCCTGCCCTCTTGGCCCCTAATATGTCAGGTACGGGGTTGTCACCTACGTAAGCTGCCTCTGCAGCAGATAATCCAAGCCTCTTTAACAAGTAGATGAAAATGGCTGGGTCGGGCTTAAGGGCACCTGCCTGTTCGGAAGTCACTATTATGTCAAAATGGATGCCGTTTCTGGCAAGGCATTGGCCCAGGAAATCATCGTCGGCATTGGAGAGGAGGGCCAGCTGGAAATGGGGCCTTAGCGCTTCTAACACGGGGCGGGCATCGGGGTGGGCAAGGGCATCGGCCAGCTTTCCCTTCAGGTAGAGGGCGGCATCATAGGGATCGCCTTTTAGGCGTAAACGTGCGAAGGCTTCCTTAAACTGCCACGCCCATGCCTCTTGGAACCTTAGGTAGGTTGGAAATTCGTGGTTCTCATTACGGATCCGGTACGCTGCCCGAAGGAAGAGGCGCCACAGGCGCGATGCATCACCCTGCAGGCCCTGACGGCCGAGGATCTCAGCAAAAGCGGCAATGAAGTCTTCTTCCTGAAAATCGATGATAGTGCCATAGGCATCGAAGGCGATGGCCCTTACCCCAACTAGGGCCTTCTTTCTGCCAACCATGCTGCTACCTCTTTGGCATGGTAGGTGATGACGATATCGGCCCCGGCGCGGCGGATGGCCGTGAGGATCTCCCAGGTAATGCGCTGCTCGTCCAGCCAGCCCAGACGGGCTGCGGCCTTGACCATGGCATATTCGCCACTGACGTTGTAGGCAGCGATAGGCACTCCAAAAAGCTGTCGGGCCAGGGCGATGATGTCCAGGTTGGACAAGGCAGGCTTCACCATGACGATGTCTGCCCCCTCTTCAATGTCCGCCTCTATCTCTCGCAGCGCCTCCCTGGCATTAGCAGGGTCCATCTGATAGCTGCGCCGGTCGCCGAACTGGGGAGCAGACTCGGCCGCTTCTCGGAAAGGGCCGTAGAAAGCGGAGGCGGCCTTGGCGGAGTAGGCCATGATGGGGACGTGAGAGAAGCCCTCTTCGTCTAAGGCTTGGCGGATGGCCTTTACTCTCCCGTCCATCATGTCAGAGGGGGCCACCATGTCTGCACCTGCTGCGGCGTGGGACACAGCCATCCTGGCCAAGAGGGGCAGAGTGCGGTCGTTGTCCACCTCTCCTCCCACCACAATGCCGCAGTGGCCGTGGGAGGTGTACTCGCAGAGGCATACATCGGTAATTACCACTAGCTCGGGGTCCGCACTTTTAAGGGCCCTGATCGCCCGTTGCACGATGCCCTGGGGATCGTAGGCCTCGCCGCCTTCCTCGTCCTTTCGGGCAGGGATGCCAAAGAGCAGGACGGCCCCAATGCCCAGAGAACGGAGCTCACGGGCTTCTTCCGGGAGCATGTCAGGTGATAGCCGAAACTGCCCAGGCATAGACGGTATCTCCTGCTTTACCCCTGTGCCATGGACTACGAACAGGGGATAGACCAGGTGGGAGGGAGTGAGCTCTGTCTCCCTCACCAACGAGCGTAGACCCTCAGTCCTACGGAGTCGACGAAATCTGCGGAACGCCTTAACGGTCGTCTGCACGGCCATGGTCATCCCCCCCTCTTGTGCTTGTCCAATATGCCTTGAGTGCTTCCACCAACCCGGCCACGGTATGCTGGGAGGCTATCACCTGTGGTTTACGCCCTATTACTTCTAAGACTGCCCTGGCTGTTGCGGGGCCGATACAGGCTATAACTACCTTTTCCAGAACATGGACATCTGGGCCCAAAAGCTGGGCCAGATGGCGCACAGTGGAGCCACTAGTAAAGGTGACAGCGTCCACCTCGCCCCGCCTCAGCACCTCTAATAACTCGGGAGGAATGTTTTCGGGAACCCGTACCTTATATATCACTATCCGGTCCACTTGTGCCCCCACCTCACTCAGGGCCTGAGCGAGAAAGGGGTTGGCCTCCTGGGCGCTGGGCCACAGGACGAATTCTCCTGGCCTTAACGATGCCACTAAGGCCCTGGCCAGCCCCTCAACGGTGAACACAGGAGGGATTAGGTCAGCCTTGATGCCTTTGGATGCTAGGGCCTGGCTAGTACCTGGGCCCACTGCTGCCACCTTCACGCCGGCCAAGGCACGGGCATCGAGCCCTCTATCGGCCAAGTGGTGAAAGAAGACGTTTACGGCGTTGGCACTGGTGAATACTGTCCAGGAATAACCTCCCTCTTTCAACCGCTGGAAGGCTTCGCCCAGGCCCTCAGGGCATGGCAACGTTTCCACCTCGATGACGGGCAGTACCCAAGGCTCTGCCCCTTCCCAGGCCAAAAGGGTGGAAAGGGCCTCCGCCTGATGCCGCGCTCGCGTGACTACGACTCGGAGGCCGAAGAGGGGTAGCTTCTCGGCCCAGGCGAGGCGAGGGCGCAAACCTACTACCTTGCCCACCACCAGCACTGATGGAGGGCCTATTTGCGCTTCCGCGACACGTTGGGCGATATCGCCTAGGGTCGTGCTTATTGTACGCTGCTGGGCAGTCGTGCCCATGTATATGACAGCGGCCGGGGTAAGGGGGCTCATGCCATGCTCCATAAGCTCCCGCGCTATTTGGGGCAAAGTTTTGGCCCCCATGAGGACCACTATCGTATCGGCGGCGTTTGCCAGGCGCCCCCAATTGACAGAGGGTTCATCCTTCTCAGGCGACTCATGGCCAGTGACGATAGCCACCGAAGATGAGATGCCACGATGGGTCACAGGGATGCCAGCATAAGCAGGCACAGCGATGGCCGATGTCACCCCTGGTATAACAGCGTAGTCGAGCCCGGCAGCTGCCAGCGCCTCAGCTTCCTCCCCGCCACGCCCAAAGACAAAGGGGTCTCCTCCCTTCAGCCTCACCACGCGTTTGCCCTCTCGTGCCTTGTTGACGAGGAGGGCATTTATGGCGTCCTGGGACATAGGCCCAGGCCCTCCATAACCCCCTTTGCCAACGTACACGAGCTCCGCATCGGGACGGCAAAGGGAAAGAAGTTGGAGGGGAATGAGGCGGTCATACACCACTACATCGGCCTGAAGGAGGGCCTGTAGACCTGCCCAGGTGATGAGGTCCGGATGGCCAGGCCCGGCACCTACCAGCCACACTTTACCCGTCATCGTTCCTCCTGGGTGGCAAGGGACGATTTTGCCGAAAGCATGTGGGCCAGGCGGTGGCCCAGCCATCGCCCATCTTGGGGATGGCCTTCTATTTTCCCCTTTATTAGCTGGCCAGGGGCAACGGCTAAAAGGCCTTGCAAAACGAGCTTACCCTCA
>JAUQPQ010000015.1 GCA_030550295.1 Chloroflexota bacterium | reverse complement strand
AGTACCCCACCGAGGAAGCAGATGGGCCTTAGCGCTAGCGATAGTAGCAGGGCTAGCAGCTGCCCTAGTCAGCTACCTAGCCCTCAAAGGAGCAGCCAGGTCCTCGGATGCCCCAGCTATCCAGGGGGAACCAGTGGTAATAGCTGCCCAAAATATCCCGGCCCGCACCCGCATCACCCTGGAGATGGTCAAGGTCGAAACGGTGCCATCACACCTGCTCACTGAGGGGGCCCTTTCAGATATCCAGAGGGCCGTGGGCAGGGTCGCCCGCTATCCCATCGCTAGCGGCGAGCAGATAACGCAAGCTAAGCTAGCGGAGGCGAGCACAGGCCGAGAAATCTCTACTCACGAATTGGCCTCCATCGTCCCCCCTGGCAAACGAGCTGTGGCCATAAACGTGGATGAGGCTACCATGGTTGGCGGCCTGGTACTGCCAGGCGACTTCGTCGACGTCATTGGCGTCTTCGAGGTCGATAGAGATAATCACATCTACGCATCACTAGTGATAGCCGAAAACGTCCAAGTACTGGCGGTAGCCCAAAACGTCTCCCAACTCCCTGCAGACGCATCACAACTTCCCCCCCAGGAGAGAGTAAGGATAGGGCAAGCAGAACCCCAGCCGAAAGCCAAGACAGTGACACTAGCCCTAGACCCGCCACAGGTCTTGGCCGTCTCCTTGGCCTCAAAGAAGGGCACCATCTATCTTGCCCTGCGCAGCTTTAGCGACATGAACCCTACCTTCGTAGCGCCTTTAACAGGAGGGGCTCGCCTGCCCCCCGACCTGGAAGCGATAGCATCCCTGCTAAGTAGGAGGTGAAAGGGATGATCCGCAATCCCCAGGTAATCATCATCGACCCTGACCATAGCCGAAGGGAGGAGTTGCGCAAGATTCTAGCCATTTCAGGCATCGCCGTAGCAGGTGTCGCCAACTACGGCGTTGAGGCCAAGACCCTGTCCATGGAGACCACCCCTGACATTGTCATGGTGGCCATAGCCGAGCCCCGGGCCCGAGCCTTTCAGACTATTGAGGCGCTGGCGGAGTTAAAGCCTGACGTTCCCATTGTCGCCTATGCCCGCCAACGGGAATCCTCACCCGAGCTCATGAAGGGGATCATGGCCTTGGGGGTACGCAACTTCCTTATCTACCCAGGCAGCCGCGAGGAGTGGATTAAGGCCATCACCTCCCTCATAACGTTAGAAGAACGGAGACGAGGCCATATTGGGCAAGAAAGCACCCCCTTCGGATCGGTGGTGACCGTTTTTGGGCCCAAGGGAGGAGTAGGCAAAACGACTACCGCCACTAACTTGGCAGTGGCCTTGAGCCATCATGTGCACATGAGCGTAGCATTAGTGGACCTGGACATTCGCTTCGGGGACGTAGCTGCCCTTTTGGCCCTCCCAGTAGAGAAGAGCATTATAGACGTCGTCCAGGAGGGCCCCATAAACCTGGAGAGCGTGCGACAGTGCATGGTAAGGCATAGTACTGGCGTGGAGGTACTCCCAGCCCCTCCGTGGCGTGGAGAGTGGTATCCCCTGTCGCCTGACCATGTAGGGGCTATCCTTGAGGTTTTGGCCCGTGGTTACGACTTTGTAGTGGTAGACTGCCCCTCTGGGTTCAACGACATGATATCCAGGGCGTTAGAGCTCTCCACCGTTGCCCTCTTAGTGACCACCCCCGATGTGACAGGGCTGAAGGAGGCTATAGCCATGTTAGAGATACTACAGAGCTGGAATTACCCAGAACAGCGAATAGCAGTGGTGATAAACCACACCTCGCCCACCACCCGAGCCAGCAATGGAGACGTCCGCAACGTTCTAGGATTATCTCCCACCTGCCGTGTCCCCTTCGACAAGCAGGTAGGGCGCTCCCTGAACGAGGGGAGGCCCGTAGTGATGGGCAAATCTCCGGCAGCAGCGGCCTTCCGGGACCTGGCCCTATCCCTTAGCGGCCAAGGGGAGAAAGGGAAAGGGCTATGGCGTAGACTACTCCCTCAACCCCTAGTAGTAGGCAGGTGATGGGCCAGTGGTCTGGCAGGAGGCGCGCCTACCCCGACGTTCGCCAGAGCTGACTACACCCATCAAACCCGAAAAGAGCGAGACGGTACATCGCCCAGGGCCGGTCAGCTCAGTTTCAAAGGAACATGAGGAGATAGCCCTAAACCTTCACCGGCTCCTCTTAGAGGAGCTGGAAATGGCCCGCCTGTCCCGCATGCCCAAAGAGGAGGCATCGCAGGCGGTGACGGACGCAGCCTCCCTTTTGCTGCGGCGCTACTATCCCCATATAGTCGGCCTCTCCAGGGATGCCATCCTCCAAAGGGTTCTAGACGAGATGCTGGGACTTGGCCCTCTGGAGCAGCTGATGCGAGACCCGGACATCTCAGAGATCATGGTCAACGCCCCAGATGAGGTCTATTACGAGAAGGAAGGCATCATATACCGCTCACAGGTGCACTTTCAGGACGAAGACCACATCATGAGGATCGTCCAAAAGATCCTTGGCCCCTTGGGACGCCGCGTAGACGAATCATCCCCCATGGTAGATGCCCGACTACGTGACGGATCTAGAGTCAACGTCATCATCCCCCCTTTGGCCCCCCGTAGCCCTGTGGTAACCATCCGGCGCTTTCGTGCCGACAAGATGTCCATGGAGGGCCTTATCAATGCCGGCACTCTCAACCGGCGGGTAGCTGATTTCCTGGCTGCGGCTGTAAAGGCCCGCCTAAACATCCTCATCTCAGGGGGGACAGGTACAGGCAAGACCACCCTCCTCAACGTCCTTTCCGCCTATATACCCCACCGCGAACGCATAATCACTATCGAAGACCCTATTGAGCTAAAGCTACAGCAACCCCATGTGGTGAGCCTGGAGGCCCGGCCCCCGAGCATCGAGGGCAAAGGGGAGGTGACCCAGAGGGACCTTCTTCGCAACGCCTTGCGTATGAGGCCCGACCGCATCATCATCGGCGAGGTGCGGGGACCTGAGGCCTTCGACATGCTCAACGCCATGAATACAGGCCATGAAGGTTCCCTATCTACCATCCACGCCAATTCCCCCAGGGATGCCCTCTCCCGCCTAGAGAACATGGTGATGATGGCGGGGTTCGACCTCCCCGAAAGGGCGATAAGGGAACAGATCGCCTCTGCCTTAGACATCATCGTCCAGATGGCCAGGTTCGTGGACGGGGTGCGGCGTATCACCCATATCACTGAGGTGGTGGGGATGGAGGGCACCGTTATCACCCTCCAAGAGATCTTCCGCTTCCACCAGGAAGGCATCAGCAGCGACGGCGCCGTGATAGGCGAGCTTCGGCCAACGGGCATCCGCCCCACTTTCTCCTACAAGTTCGAATTAGCAGGGATAAATATGCCGCCCGACGTATTTCTTGAGGAGGTAGCCTGGACTTGACCGGTATAGCGGCGTTGCTGGTAGGCATTACTGTCTCATTAGGAGTGGTGGGGATGCATAGTCTCCTTTTTTCGCCCAGTGCCCTCGTGCAAAGAGTCGCTGGCCCTACCCCTGTTTCCAAGGGGGCCCAAGGCCGTACTATGCGGCACCGCCTGCCCCTTCGCCCTCGGGAAGGCCTGTCTGGACGGTTATGGGGCCGACCAGGCCAAGGCATGGCCTTGATGCTGGAGCAAGCCGGCATCCCCCTCCGGGTGGCCGAATATCTGGCCTTAAGGCTTGGCATGGCTTCAGTCTTTGCCTGCTTGGCAGCCCTTATGAAGGCGCCTTGGTGGATGCTGCCTCTACCGGCCATAGCTGGCTATTGGCTTCCCGGATGGGTGGTAAGACAACAGCGGCGTATCAGAATAGCCAAGATAGAAAAGCAGCTCTTAGAAGCCCTTCCCCTGGTTATAAATGCCCTCCGTAGTGGCTATAGCTTCTTGCAGGCGCTAGATTTCGCCTCTAAGCAGATATCCCGCCCCTTGGCAATAGAACTAGCACACACCGTCCAGGAGATCCAGCTGGGGGCCGATATCGACACAGCCCTCTCCGCCCTGGGGCGCCGTGTAGGGAGCCAAGACCTAGAGCTTGTCCTAACAGCTATCCTTATCCAGAGACAAGTAGGTGGGAACCTGGCCCAGCTCCTCTCTACCGTAGAACAGACGATGCGGGAGAGGGTAAAGCTCCGTGGCGAGATAAGAACGCTAACGAGTCAGCAACGCCTCTCAGCCCTCATCATAGGGTCTTTGCCCGTGCTCCTTACCGGGGGGCTATTCCTCCTCAACCCCGACTACATCGGACTGCTCTTCACAACCATGGTGGGCCGGATCCTTTTAGCCGTGGCAGCAGCAATGGAAGTCATAGGGATACTGGGGCTGCGCAAGATCATGCAGATCGAGGTGTAAGAGATGGAAACCTTGGTCGCTGCCACCCTGGCAGGCGTCGCCTCCGCACTGGCCACTTTTGCCTTCTTACAGCGCGACGTCAATCCCTTGCTAGCAAGGGGCCTAGGCCGGACTCGGCGGGACGGAAGGGACTCAGAAGGGGAGACAAGTGCCAAGCCCTTCTCCCAGCGCGTAGTGCGACCCGTTTTAAGGTGGGTGGGCTCATGCATCCTCAAGCTCTTCCCTAGCCAGGTGATAAATGATCTGCGCCTTTCCCTTCAGCGGGCTGGAATACCCGTTAACCCTACCTCCTTCATTGGCCAGTGGGCTTTGGGCATCCTACTCCCTCCTTTAGTTATCACCGCCGTCATGCTAGCTTTCGCACCATCGCCCGTCTTGATAGGCATATCGGTAACGGTGGCGCTAGCGCCAGGCATAGTCACGCCCTTGTTGTGGCTGCAGCAACGCGCTCACAGGCGGAAGCATCTCATCTTGAAGGCCCTGCCCGACTTTGCTGACCTGGTAGCCGTAAGCGTGGAGGCAGGTCTAGGCCTAGAAGCAGCACTGGCCAGGGTAGCTAACAAGACTCCGGGCCCCCTAGCAGAGGAGATGAAAAACACCTTGCGTCAGATCGCCCTAGGGATGCCCCGCCAACAGGCCCTACTGGAGATGGGGCAACGGTGTGGAGTGGAAGAACTGGGCACTTTCCTCTCGGCCATAGTGCAGGCCGAGCAGCTAGGCGTTGGGATAGCCCAAGCCCTCCACGTTCAGGCTGATCACTTACGAATGCTTCGCCGCCAAAGGGCCGAGACCCGTGCCCAACAAGCCCCCGTGAAAATGATTTTCCCTCTGGTGTTCCTCATCTTCCCGGCCATGATGCTAGTGGTATTGGGTCCTGGGGTCATCCGGCTGTGGCAAAGCTTCGCAAGCGGCCAAATTGGCGTACCGTGACATAGCTTACCCAGTAGGGTAAAATCTTACCTTAGCATCCGCAGGAGGTAGTCAATGAAGTTTGGGGTCTTCATGTTTGTGACCGATTACTCCATAGGGCCTGTGGAGTTAGCCAAGGCAGCTGAAGAGAGGGGGTTTGACTCTGTTTGGGTCCCAGAACACACCCATATACCTACCTCCCGTCGCACCCCCTGGCCAGGGGGAGGGGATCTGCCAGAGGAATACCGGCACACCATGGACCCCTTCGTGGCTCTAGCTGCAATAGCAGCGGCCACCCGTAACATCCGGATAGGCACCGGGATCTGTCTGGTACCTCAGCATAACCCCATATGCCTGGCCAAAAGGGTAGCCACATTGGACTTAATATCCGGAGGGCGCTTCCTTTTTGGGGTGGGGGCTGGCTGGAACGAGGAGGAGATGGAGAACCATGGTGTCCAGCCGTCCCACCGTTGGCAGATAATGCGCGAGAGCATCCTTGCCATGAAGGCCATATGGAGCCAGGAGGAGGCGTCTTTCCACGGCAAATGGATAAAGTTCGACCCTGTATGGTCTTGGCCTAAGCCTGTTCAGAAGCCCCATCCTCCCATCGTGGTGGGGGGCAATGGCACCAACGTCCTCAAAAGGGTGGTAGAATACGGCGACGTTTGGATGCCGATCCTTGGCCGCGAACAAAGGCTGGAAGAGCGCATAAAAGAGCTGCAAGTCATGGCCGAGCGGGCTGGAAGAGGCCCCATCCCTGTCTACATCTTCGGGGCCCCGGCTCGTCCCGAAGGCCTAGAGCAGCTCGCCCAGCTGGGCGTAGAGAAATGCATCTTCTGGCTGAGGCCAGGGCCGGCAGAGGAGACCTTACCGTACCTAGATCGTTGCGCCGAGTTAGCACGGCAGTTCAGCTAACGGCGCATACCCTCGGCGACGATACGGACTTGCAGCCTCTCCAAAGAGGCTATGGGTATGTTAGTGCTCCCCAAGGGGCAGTACGCTTCCTGCTCTGATAGGTGACACAGGTGCCATACTTCATCACCTGAACCTGGGAAGCTTACGAATACTCTGCTCGTGGCGTCTAGGGGGGCCGCCCACACCAAACGTATCTCCAACAGGCGGGTCGGATCCATGGGGCTGACGCGGTAGCTGACTGCGGACACAGCCGTTGGCAGCGTGTAGAGTGAAGAGGACAAAGGATAGGCATGCCCCCACACATAGGCAAGAGACGCCGCTACCACCACAGAGGCGATGCCACAAAGAACCTTGAAACCTAACAATCCCTCTCCCCCTAGAAGATGAGTGTCTCAAAGCAAGACCCCCGTTCCATAATCGGAGTCGTCTACAGCGATTCCTGTGACCTAACCTTCTAGGCCATATCGCACAAATGAAACGTCCACTTGGCCAAGAGCGTCATATCTAGTGGCGATATGGCGCACAAAATCTTCCCACAGGTGACTGAGCCTCCAAGGGTTCGAGGGGCATGGCAAAGGTTACTTATGCGATGGCGCCATCGTCCTAGTCAGGAGGCCGGAGTCAGGCCTCTTGTGAGCAGGGGACAGTTTTGCCTCCTTCTGCTTTTAACCCTCATCGGCATTTTCGAGGTGGGTGTAATTGTAGCTAGCACAGGGGGGCTACCCAACGTATATATAAACCTGTACTACCCCCTCCTGGCCGTAGCATCCTTCTCCTCCCCCTTGCCTGTATCTGTGGCCTTGGCCTTATTAGCCGGGATGGTGCCCAGTCACCAAGGCTTCCTCAACGCCCATCTTCTCGGTGAGGAGCCAGCCAGCATCTTGCGCCCGTTGAGCTTTATAGCCATGTCTAGCTCTATATCCCTTATGAGTAGCGCCCTGCGGCACGAGCTCCGACAGATAACCGCCTTGGCCAAGCGCCTGACAGAGGAGGTAGCGGCCAAGGAAAAGGCCCAACGGGCCCTCAAAGATTCCCAAGACCAGCTACGGCTCTTATTAGACCATGTCCAAGACATGGTCTTGCTCATAGACCGGACTGGGCAGATACAGGAGGTGAACCCAGCTGTAGAGCAGCTCATGGGATATAGCCGGCAGGAATTGCTAAAGCGTCACATCTCCACAGTATTGGAACCGGCAGTATGGCGGGAGATCGTTAACCATGAGGGTAGAAATGGGCCAGAGGGGGCAAAAGTGGGGCCTATGGATGTCCAGATCGTCGCTGCCGAAGGCCGTCGCCACATCATAGAAGTCACAGCTGTGCCAGCCCATCAGCAGGGACAGATTCAGAGCTGGATCATCACCGCCCACGACGTCACCCCCCAACGCCAAGCGGAGGAGATGCGGACAAAGACATGGCTACGACTCCTTGCCACCCAAGAGGAGGAGAGAAAGCGTGTGGGATACGACTTCCATGACGGCCCTATGCAGCTTATAGCTTCTGCCCTCTCCCTTATGCAGTCCTACATGCACCGCTCTGGCCGAAAAAGTCCCCTGTTAGAGCGCGCATTCAACCTCCTGAGCCAGGCCCTGGAGGAGGCTCGCGACATCATCACCCATCTCATACCTAAAGAGCTGGCCGAGAAGGAATTCCCTAAGGCCATAGCCTCCCTACTAGCAGAAGTTGAAAAGCGTCACAACATCGGAACGGAGTTGGAAGTAGGGGAAGGTCGCTGGGAGATGAGCCCCTTAGTAGGTGCTCACCTATTTCGGATTGTCCAAGAGGCGATAAATAACGCCGTAAAACATTCCCAAACGCCACGCATAAAGGTAAGGCTGTGGCAGGACAAGGAGAAAATGTGGGTGTCCGTCCAGGATTGGGGGATCGGCTTGGTTGAATCGCCGCAGAATGGCACCTTAGGCCTCAAGTGCATGCGTGACCGGGCCAAGATATTGAAAGGGGAGATGGAGATTATAAGCAGCCCCGGGATGGGGGCAGAGGTGAGGTTTAACATCCCCCTGGCGGCACTAACCCAGAATCAGGAGCTGAGCTCGCTATCTCCAGAAGTCTCGCCTTAGAGCCTCGAACATAAGATAGGCGGTATACTGTTTCCTCAGGAGACACCCTGCCGAAAGGTCATGGATGGCATCCCCCTGGCTACAGACCTTTACGAGCTCACTATGGCCCAAAGCTACTGGGAGCACGGCATGACTGGGGAGGCGACCTTCAGCCTTTTTGTGCGCTCCCTTCCCCGAGGACGGGGTTACTTAGTGGCCGCAGGCCTCCAAGATGCCCTCGACTATCTTCAATCGCTACGCTTCACTTCGCGCGACATCGATTATCTCCGCCGCACAGGTATCTTCGCCGATGCCTTCCTTGAATACCTGGAGGGCCTTCAGTTCACGGGGGAGGTATGGGCAGTACCTGAAGGCACCATCATCTTCCCTCAAGAGCCCTTTTTGGAGGTCACTGGCCCTCTCCTTGAGGCCCAAATAGCGGAGACCTACTTAATCAATCAGGTCCATCTTCAAACGGTGATCGCCACAAAGGCATCTAGATGTGTAGTGGCAGCTAAGGGAAGAGTACTTGTAGACTTCTCCTTTCGTCGCACCCATGGTTTGGACGCTGGCCTAAAGGTCGCCCGCGCCTGCTACTTAGTGGGGTTTGCCGCCACCAGCAACGTATTGGCCGGCCACCGTTACGGCATCCCCATAGCGGGTACTATGGCCCACTCCTACATTATGGCCTTCCCATCGGAGCTGGAGGCCTTCCGTGCCTTTGTCTCGTCCTTCCCTGAGCGCTCCATACTCCTTATTGACACTTACGATACCGTACAGGGAGCGCGGATAGCTGCCCAGGTGGGCCAGGAGCTGAAGGCCAGGGGACTACGTCTTCAGGGGGTAAGACTCGATTCAGGGGACCTTTTGGACCTTAGCAAGAAGGTGCGGGACATCCTTGATGCGGCAGGCCTTAAGGATGCCCTCATCTTCGCCAGTGGGGGGCTAGATGAGCATGAAATCGCCTCCCTTATAGAGGCTGGCGCGCCTATCGATGCCTTCGGGGTAGGCACCAAGATGGGGGTGTCTGCAGATGCCCCTTGGCTGGACATGGCATACAAGCTGGTCTCTTACGAGGGACGACCGGTGCTAAAGCGCAGCTTGGGGAAGGCCACGCTGCCCGGGCCCAAACAGGTGTTCCGCCTTTTTGGGCCAGATGGACTTATGGCTGGCGATATCCTGGCCCTTAGGGGGGAAGAGGTCACCACAGGCGAGCCCCTTCTGACCAAGTTCATGGAGGGAGGAAGGATGGTTTGCCCCTATCCCACCTTGGAAGAGCTACGTAACCGCTTTCAAGAGAACTTCGCCCGTCTCCCCCAGGAGTACAAGGATCTTAATGCCCCTGCTTCTTATCCCGTCCAACTGAGTCCCTCCCTCCAACAACTACAAGCGACCCTGGCAGCCAAGACCTGAAGTTGCTCCCCTTTCTACCCCCTAAGGGCCAACAGTGATAAACTTAGGCACCGCGATGCCTGTACTTATAGTTGGGCCCAGTGGCAGCGGCAAAAGCACCGTGACGCTGGGTCTCGCCTTGCGATTACAATCGGCAGGAAGCCCTGTCCCAGCTTTTCGATGGGGCCAAAGCCCAAGGGCCATCGCCGACGCCCAACTCTTCTACCGCTTAGGCCTCTCTCCCGTTACCACCCCAGTCATGTCATTGGAGCCACAGCTGCCCGAGGCGGCCTTGCTAGAAATGGAAGGAACGGAGCTCCCCAAAGATTGGAGGGGGGCCCAGGTGCGGGTGCTGGGGGTGACCAGGTACCCTGCTTTGGCCGAGCTAGAGGCACTGAAGAAGAGCACTAATGACGCCTTCTTAGGAGCTATCGTCAACTGTGTGCCCAGGAGACGCACTGAAGAGGTCCTGAGCTACCTGAGGAGTCAACAGATACCCTTGCTCGCTCTCCTGCCCGAGGACAAAGTCCTTGCCCACCCTACCGTAGGGCAACTGGCGGAAGCCCTAGGGGCACAGTTGCTCTTCGCCGAGGGACAGGAGGAGATGGCACTAGAGACGGTGGCCATATCTTCGATCGCCAGCGATCCGGAGCAGTACTACGTGGCCCGCCTTGCCCCCAAGGCCATCATCGTCCGCAGCGACAAGCCAGATCAACAACTGGGTGCCCTCAACGCCGGCATCTGCTGCCTCATCGTCACAGGGGACATGCCCCTCTTGTCATATGTGCTGGAGAGGGCAGAAGAGGGGCAAGTGCCCGTCATCGTCACCTCCCTAGGCACAGCAGATGTGGTCCATCGCCTAGAGAAAGCCATCGCCCACCTTCCCATAGTGGGCAAGGAGAAGGCAACAAGGGCTGCCCAGCTTTTAGCAGCAGCTGCGCCAGCGGAGAGCGTGTTGGCCCTCTTGGGGTCTTAGCCTTCCCAAGAGTTAGCTGGCTGAGGGGAAGAGCCAGGTTGTCCGGCTATCACCTGGGGAGTTCTTTCTGCCCCTTTGGGCACGCCGCAGTAAGGACAGATCACCCAGAAAAGGCTTAACGGCCTTCTGCACGCCGTGCAGGGCTCCCGTAGGCGCGCCCGGCAGTAGGGGCAGAAGAGAAAGTCGCTGCCCACCGGCTGACGACATTCATAACAGACTGCCCCTTCCCCCACCTCCCGCAAAAGGACCTCCTGCTCCAGCTGCCGAGAGTAGACCTCAGCTAGCGTCTCCCTAGGCCTTATAAGCAGGTACAAAAGCAAACCCGGTAGGTTAAAGCCTGGCAACAGAAACGCCACCAAAATGACCGATATAAAGCGCAAGACCAAGTTCTCCGTCCTTTCCCGAATGTCATTGAAGGCCCACACGCAGATGGCCGTCCACGTCAGGAATAGCCAGATAGCGCCAACTAATGCCCCCACAAATATGGCAGACTCCCTATCCATGTCTCTAAAACTCTGGCGTTTGGCGGCATTATATCACGAGAGGGGACGAGATGCCATGACAGATGCCCCCCTCCTGCCCTAAACTAGCCCTTCGGGACTCCCATGGTAGACAAGGCTCCGCGTATCTCCATCACCCTGGTAGACATGGCCTTCCAAGGGGCAGCTATTGGGAGGCAGGATGGCAAGGTCATCTTCGCCGAATATGGCATCCCTGGGGAAGAGGTTGTGGTGGAGCTGGAAAAGGAGAGGCGTGACTACGCCTTAGGACGGGTAGTAGAGGTAATATCCCCCTCCCCTTGGCGGGTGGAACCGCCGTGCCCTTACTTTGGGGTATGTGGAGGATGTCAGTGGCAGCATATAGCATATCAGGAACAAGTGCGCTTGAAAGGACATGTGGTGGCCCAGCAGCTTATACGCATTGGTAAGTTCGTCCAGCCTCCCGTCTCCCCCTGCATACCTGCCCCTGAGCCCTTGGGGTACCGTAACCATGCCCGTTTCTCGGCCGACGAAGAGGGCAACCTAGGGTTCGTCTCCAGGGCAGGGTCCGGCTACCAGTTCATACGCATAGAGCGCTGCCTCCTTATGCACCCCTGGATCAACGAAATGCTGGCCCAGCTCCAGGGGAAAGGCAAGGGACAACACCAAGTGGCCATCCGCTACGGTGTCAACACAGGGCAGGGCCTCATCCACCCAGACCTTAGACACGTGGTGCCCTCAGTGCCTTCGGGGCAGAAGTTTTATGAAGAAGAGCTCCTTGGGCACCGCTTCCGCATCTCTGGAGCCTCCTTCTTCCAGACCAACACCAGAGGGGCCGAAAAGCTGGCGGGGGTGGTGAGAGAGCGCTTGTCCCCCTCTGGGAATGAAACAGTTGTCGATGCCTACGCTGGTGTAGGAACCTTTTCCGTTCTGGTAGCACCCTTCGTGCGCAGGGTGTTGGCCATCGAGGAGTCGAGTGCGGCAGTGGAGGACGCCCTCTACAACATTGCTGGTCTAGACAACGTTATCTACCGTAAGGGGAAGGTAGAGGCCCTACTGGGCGAGCTAGGCATCGTGCCAGATGCCATCATCCTTGATCCCCCCAGGACAGGATGCCACCCGAAAGCGATAGAGAGCATCCTAAAGCTGAAGGCACCAAAACTCGTCTACGTCTCATGCAGCCCAGACACCTTGGCCCGGGATTTACGAAGGCTTTGCGACGGGGGATATCACCTCGTGGACGTCACCCCCATAGATATGTTCCCCCAGACCTACCATGTTGAATGTGTTGCCACGTTGGAACTTCGGTGATGCCGTTGATCTTAGCCTCCACCTCGCCTAGGCGCAGGGAGCTACTCGGGCTTCTAGGCGTCCCCTTTTCTGTCGTGACACCCACATGGGAGGAGAAGAGCCCTTCATCGGGCCTTGTGGCTGCAAGGTTGGTCAGATGTTTGGCCCTTTCCAAAGCACAGGCGGTAGCTTGCCGACAAGGTGGCCAACTCGTCCTGGCCGCAGACACGATGGTCGTGTTCCGGGGCCAGGTGTTGGGTAAACCCGCATCTTTGGAAGAAGCGACCCAGATGCTTACCAACCTTAGGGCCCGCTGGCATCGGGTGATAACCGGCGTAGCCCTGTTGGGCGAGGAGAGGATGAGCCTAGGCCACGCCCAGACCTGGGTGCATATGCGCCCTTATACCAGAGACGAGCTAGAGCGCTACCTGCTCAGCGGCGAGCCCTTAGACAAGGCCGGCGCCTATGCTATTCAAGACCCCCACTTCCGCCCTGTGGACCGGTACCTGGGGTGTTATTGCAATGTGGTAGGTCTCCCCCTAGCCCTGGTTGCCTCCATGCTTCGCCGCCGAGGAGTGCCAGTAGGACGCAAGCCACCCTTACCCCAATGCCACCAGTGCCCCCTTTGGGCCAAATTGTAGCCAGGAGAACGAGCGTGCTACAATGCAGGTCAGACGATGACTTGCTGCGACCCCATATTGGGCCCCCTGAATGAGCGTCAGAGGGAGGCCGTCGTCCACGTTAAGGGCCCTGTTCTTATTATTGCTGGCCCCGGTTCAGGCAAGACGCGCGTCATCGCCCACCGTATCGCTTATCTGCTGGCCCGGGGTTTGGCCCCTCCCTGGCGAATCTTGGCAGTGACCTTCACCAACAAGGCAGCCCGCGAAATGCGCGACAGGATCCTTAGCCTGGTAGGGAGCAACATAACTGCAGAGCTGGTAATGGGCACCTTCCACTCCATTTGCGCCCGCCTTCTGCGAATAGAAGGCCACCATATAGGAGTACCTAGAGACTTCGTAATCTATGATGAAGAGGATCAGCTGGCAGCGGTGCGCCAGGCCCTCTTAGAGCTGGACTACGAGCCTAGACGCTTCCCCCCAGCAGCAGTAGCAGCAGCCATCTCCAAGGCCAAGGCGGAGTTGAAAAGCCCAGAAACGGTAGCTGTTACTGCTTCCTCCCCTTTCCATGAGGTAGTTGCCAAAGTCTATAAGAAATACCAGGCCCTCCTTGACCATAACAAGGCCTTGGACTTCGACGACCTCATAGCCAAGGCCGTCTACCTGCTAGAAGAGACGGAAGCTGTACGCAAGAAGTACGGTGAGCGGTTCCTCTATCAGCATGTGGACGAGTTCCAGGACACCAACGTGGCCCAATACGCTTTCATCCGCCTCCTGTCTGAGCCGTACCGCAACTTGTGCGTAGTGGGAGACCCAGACCAGTCTATCTACACCTGGCGATCGGCCGATCTGCGTAATATCCTCAGCTTCGAGCATGACTTCCCCGACGCCAAGGTGGTCATCTTGGAGCAGAACTACCGCTCTACCCAGACCATCCTCGATGGCGCCCTGAACGTCATCTCCAAGAACAGACTGCGCAAGGAAAAGAAGCTATGGACAGATCTGGGGCCAGGGCACCCCATAGTTGTCCACGAAACCTATGACGAGATGGAAGAGGCTGCCTTCGTCGCTTCCGAAGTGGAAAGCCTGGTAGCTACTGGCCAGTACACCTTTAGTGATTTCGCGGTTATGTATCGCACCAACGCCCAGTCCCGCCCCTTGGAAGAGGCCTTCATGATAAGAGGCATCCCCTACCGCGTGGTGGGAGGGCTGCGCTTCTATGAACGGAGAGAGGTGAAAGACCTTATAGCTTACCTTCGCCTGGCCCATAACCCCTTCGACTCAGTCTCCCTTCTTCGGGTTATCAATGTCCCGCCAAGGGGAATAGGGGAAAGGACAGTACAAGAGCTGCAAACGTGGGCCAAGGAGCTCAACTTGCCCCTGTACGCTGCTCTCACTGTCTTGGCCGAACAGGAGAAGGACTTACCCAGCTCACAAGTCGCTAACCTCCCGCGTCCCCCTTTGCAGCGGCGAGCTGTAGGAGCCCTCCTCTGCTTCCTTGGGCTCCTCAACGAGATCATCCAACTCGCTTCTCAGAAGCCCCCATCCCATCTCCTGGACGCCGTCATTCAGCTCACCGATTACAAGGCCTACATCTTGGCAGATTCCCAGGGGGAAGATAGATGGGAGAACGTGGAGGAGCTCAGGGCTGTAGCCGCCACATACGATTCGCTGAATCCAAGGGAAGCTCTGGCCCACCTGATAGAGGACGTAGCCCTTATCACCGAGGTGGACAGGTACAACGAGAAGGCCAACGCCGTCACCTTTATAACTCTCCATGCCGCCAAAGGCCTAGAGTTCCGGGTGGTGTTCATGGTGGGGATGGAGGAGGGCATCTTACCCCATGCCCGCTCCTTCGAGGACTTGGCCCAAATGGAAGAGGAGAGACGTCTATGCTATGTGGGCATGACCAGGGCCAAGGAGCGCCTCTACCTAGTAAGGGCCCGACGACGCTCCCGCAGCGGCCCCCACCTTCCATCCCGCTACCTGGCCGATATACCTGCCGAACTGAAGGTGGAAGCGTTGGGCAGGGTTGCCCACACCCCCCCTGGCCCTTCTTCTGGCCAGACGGGGGCAGGGCCCTTCCGGGCAGGGGATAGAGTGCGCCACCCCATCTTCGGCGATGGCGTAGTAGTGTCCTGCGTCCCCTCAGGCGATGACCAGCTTGTAACTGTGGCCTTCCGCGGCCCTGCAGGGCTAAAAAGGCTACTAGCCTCTATGGCCAACTTAGAGCCTCTGCCCTCTTAGCTAGCCCTTCACCACACCTATGGGGCGCATGCGGGCCACCTTTAGAGAGATCCCTGCCTCGTGCAAAACCTCTACCACGTCGGCCACATCCTTGTAGGCCTCGCTAGCCTCCTCGGCCAGCAAGGCACGGTTCTGGGCCCGCACGTATATGCCGCGACGCTCCAACTGTTGGGCAATGTCTACTCCCTTCAGGAGGCGTTTGGCAGCAGCCCGGCTCCGCACCCGGCCAGCGCCGTGGCACGTAGACCCCCACGTCTCCGCCATGGCCCTCTGGGTGCCCACCAATAGAAAGGAATAGCGCCCCATATCCCCAGGCACTAGGACAGGCTGGCCGATCTCACGGTACTTGACAGGGATGTCAGGGTGGCCAGGGGGGAAGGCGCGAGTAGCCCCTTTGCGGTGGACACACACAGTTATCTCTTTTCCCTCCCAGCGGTGACGCTCGATCTTAGCGATGTTGTGAGCCACATCGTAAACCAGGTGCATCTCCAACTGGCGAGGATCCTTCCCTATCACCCGGGCGAAGGCCTGGCGTACCCAGTGGGTGATCAGCTGGCGGTTGCAAAAGGCGAAATTGGCCGCCGCGGTCATGGCCCCTATATAGTCCTGCCCCTCCGGCGACCTGATGGGGGCACAGGCTAGCTGTCGGTCAGGGAGGTGAATGTTATACCGGCGGGCGCTTGCCTCCATCACCTCAAGATAATCCTCACACGTCTGGTGGCCTAGGCCGCGGGAGCCACAGTGGACGAACACCACTACCTGCCCTACGCTATGGATGCCCATTACCGCCGCCTTCTCGGGGTCGTAAATATGGTCTATCGCCTGGATCTCCAGGAAATGGTTGCCCGAGCCTAAGGTGCCCAACTGAGGTGCGCCTCGCTCTTTAGCCTTACGGCTGACCTTCTCTGGATTGGCACCAGGCAGGGCGCCTCCTCCCTCGATCACCTCCAGGTCTTCCGGCCACCCGTAGCCCTGCTCCACCGCCCAGCGGGCCCCTTTGGTGAGCACCTGGTCCATCTCCTTGATGGCCACCCTTATAAGGCCCTCCGACCCTACCCCTGAGGGGACATCACGGAAGATCTGGTTCACTAGCTCCTTAAGCTTGGGGCGTATATCCTCCTCGGCAAGGTTAGTGCGTATAACCCTGGTGCCACAGTTGATATCGAACCCGACCCCACCAGGAGATACAACCCCGTCCTCTAGCCCCATAGCCGCCACACCACCGATGGGGAATCCGTAGCCCCAATGGATGTCTGGCATGGCCAAAGAATAGCCCACTATCCCAGGCAGGAAGGCCACATTGGCCACCTGCTCTATGGCCATCTCCTCTCCGCTTATCTGCTCTATCATCTCCTCAGAGGCGTAGATGAGCCCTGGCACCCTCATCCCCCTTTTATAGTCCTGGGGTAGGAGCCAGCGCCAATCATCCACCTTCTGGAGGATCGTCTTCCAATCCTTACCCACCTCTTTCACCTTCCCTCAAACCGTCCACCGCCCGCAAGAAACGGTTTACTGCCAATCGGGCCTCTTGGCTGGCACCCAAGATGCCGTGGGGCGCCCCTTCTATCAATTCTAGCCTAAAGTTGGGGTTGGCCCTGTGGAGCTCATAAGCTGCTTCCACCGGCACCACCCTATCTACTGTGCCGTGGACGATGAGCACGGGCATGGTCAGTTGGCCCAAGTAAGGCCTGAGGTCCAGGCCCAGATAAGCAGCCAGGTTGTGCACCTCGGCGCTATATAGTTGGGCCCTCTCCTCCTCTGGCAAAGAGGAGGCAGCCTCTATCAAGCGTGCCTCGTACTGTTCCCACTCCTCAAGCAGGCCAGCCGCTTTGGCCGCCTCCCTCTCCCAGGGCACCAAGACCGACAGAGAAAGGTCAGGCGGTCGCGTCTGGAAGGCAGCCATGACGCCTTTCCTTTGTACAGCCTCTAGCTGGCGCCTAACAAGATGGGATAGTGGGCTGTCGGCCGCTAGAAGGCGCGCTGAGGTATTAGCTAGCACGAGGGAGCGCACCAACTTCGGCCTCTTAAGGGCAAGAAGGATGGCTATAGGCCCTCCCGCTGAGCTGCCCACGATATGGGCCTCCTGTATTCCTAAATGAGCAAGGAGGGCCTCAGCGTCCTCCACCTGTTGGTCTAGGCCCCATCCCCCCTGGGGGCAACTCGACCAGCCACATCCGCGCCTATGGTATACGATGAGGCGATAGCCCAAGGCCATGTCTTGGAGCCAATGGTAGTCTTTAGGCTCCAGCCGTGACGGAATACCGGCAAAGCCCCCATGGACGAACAGTATGGGGAACCCGGAGCCCCTTACGTCGTACCACATGCGGAAACCGTTAACCTGGAGATAGGCCATAGCTTTAGATATCAAAGATCACCCTGGCCCACCAGGTACCATCTTCTTGGCCCACAGCCAACATGTGGCGTGTCACCCCTTTTATGCCCATGTGGAAGGAGTGACGCTCCTTGTCCATACGTTCGCCATAGGCCAAGGCCCGTAACTGGTAGGGTGTGGGAATCTCCACTTGGAAGCGGCGAAAGACCATCCCCTCAGCGTCGACATAGTAGAGCAACTCTACTAACCAGTGGACTAATAGGGATTCCCAGTCGTGTCCCTGGACCCTTATCTCCCGTTCCTCTTTCTCTTCTACTTGGTCCAGCCCCACCATAAGGGAGAACATGGCCAGCGCGGCGTTCACCATCATCTCCTCGGGAGTACGCCCGTAGGCTATCACCCCAACGTCAGCAGTATGCTCAAGGACCTCGAAAGGAGGACGCTTCTGCACGGTTCCGGAAAGATTATATGTCAGACGCGGACAGAGGACTTAAGGAGCTGCACGAGTTCCCGCACCGTCTCCTGACGCCAACGTGCCCAGATGGGTCCCCTCTGGAAGGCCTCATATTCCTCCCGGAAGCGTTGGGGATCCGTCTGGCGTAAATCCAAGATGCGGGCCAGCAAGTCTAACTCCTGGTTGGCCAAGGCGGGCCGTTCTATCCAGTGACATATGTACTGGAGGTCGCGCGTGTAGAAGACGAATGTGGGTATGGATCGGTATTTGCCGTCCTTTAGGAACTTGTCCATAATATCTAGGTTCTGGTCACGGAAGAAGATGCGTAGCTCCATGCCAGTTGCATGGGCCAATTTCGCTAGCACTGGAAGGCCCCGGAAGACGTCCGGGCACCAGTCTTCCCCCAAGGCCAAAGCCTTAGCCGGCCCCTGGGGTAGAGAGACCAAGCGCCGTACTTCCTCAACGTCCTCAGGGGAGAGAACAGTCTCGTCGTAGTTATAGATGAACTTATCCCTGTTCCGCTGGATGGAGGCCAACCATTGCTCCCAGGTGAGACCCTGAGAGAAACGCTCTGGAGTTACTACGTCTTGATCGCTTGGGGTCATTATCTGCCCTCCCTGTCTCGTATATCCTGCGCCCAATTTTAGCACGGTTGAGGCCCTATGCCTCCTTCACCCGTTTCCAAGCGGCCAACAACTCTTCCAAGGGCATACCATCAAGGGATTTCCCCTCGGCCTTGAGCACCGTTTCTAGGCGGTGGAAGGTGGTTCGGAAGCGCCCGCACGCAGCCAGAAGGGCGTCCTCGGCATCGACACTCAAGAGGCGAGCAAGATCACATATGGCAAAGAGAAGGTCCCCTAACTCATGAAATCGCTCTTGAGGGGTACGTGCCTCCCTTAGCTCAGCCATTTCCTCTAGCACCTTTTGCCAGGCACCATCTGGGGAAGGCCAAGAGAAACCTCTACGTGCTGCACGGCCCTGTAGCAGTTGGGCTTGAGCTAAAGCAGGCATGATTGGGGGGACGCTGCCCAGCGATTCCGCCTTATCACCTTTTTCTTGGCGCTTCAACTCCTCCCACTGTGCCACCACTGCTTCAGGGGTTTCTGCGTGCGCCGAACCGAAGACGTGGGGATGCCTACGCACTACCTTGGAGGTGATGCCATAGACCACGTCTTCAAGGCTGAAGGCCCCTCTCTCTTGGGCGATCTGGGCATGCAAAAAGACCTGCAGAAGCACGTCCCCTAGCTCTTCTGCCAAGCGTTCGTCATCTGCAGATTCAATGGCCTCCAAGGCCTCGGCTGCCTCCTCGCGCAGGTAGTGTCGGAGGGACTGATGAGTTTGGGCCCGGTCCCAAGGGCAACCGTGGGGTCCCCTCAAAGTCGCCACTATACGGCGGAGCCCCTCTAGGGTGCGCAGCTCTTCTTCGCTAGGTGTCATCTCTCCCATGGTATAGTCTCCAGCCTTTTTGAGTCAGCCCTTGTTGACCCGCCCCATGGGGGAGCTTAGCATATGAGCTGGGTGGGTAAGAGTTGCGGATCACCATGCCCCCCGCGCATCCCCCTGGAAGAGGGCCCATCCACCTGCTGGCTCTCTGCCTTTTCCTCATCGCCCTTCCTATAGCCCTTCTTACCGCTAACATCCGCGTGGCCTTTAACGCACCCTCTTTGTACGATTACTCGGTACGCAAGTACGACGCTCCTGCCCTTGCTGGGGTGCCTAAAGAGGAGCTGCTGCGGGCCAACCGTGAGCTCATACGTTACTTTAACGACGACCGTACCGTCTTCTCCTTGATGGTGAGGGATGGCCAAGGGAACATAGTGCCCCTTTTTAGCCCACAGGAAACGGCCCACCTGGCCGATGTAAAGGCTTTGCTTAGGCGCCTTTATGCCGTGCAGGAGGGGGCTTTGGCCTATGTCCTTATGTTTGTGGTAGGCGTAGTGGTGTGGGCCCGTGAGATCTCGGTACGCCAGCTAGCTTGGGCAATCATGGCTAGCACCGCTTTAACCATACTGATAGCAGGGCTGATAGCAGTCACTGCGCTCGTAGGGTTCGATTCAGCCTGGGCGGCCCTGCACCAGGCCCTATTTAATAACGACTTGTGGCGTCTAGACCCGACACGCCACCACCTGGTGCAGATGTTTCCCGAGGAGTTCTGGTTGGAGATGGTGCTCCTTATCGGGCTTGCTACTGCAGTCCAAATGTTGGTCTTGGCCCTGGCAGCGGGGGCGTTCCTCGCTTGGCGACGTAGGCCGTCGGTGGTAGCTGTTGAAGGGAAGGCAGGGCTCCCCCTCCACAAACTTCAGGAGCGCCCCTCAGGTTAGGGCGTGATATCGGCGAGGGCCCAAAAATTTGGCCTTTAACTAGAGCAGCGTCCTTGTATGGCGGTGCCTTCCTAGCTAAAGGAACAGGTAGCGCAGTGGCCCCCAGCGCAGGCAGCACACCCGCCAGAGCCCCCCAGGGCCGATGTCCCCTCCTCGCCCGATGAGAAGGCAGCGAAGAGAGAAAGGACCCTCTGAGCCCCCTCATGCCCACGAGGACAGGTGGCAGGATCGTCCATACGGGAAATAGGCCGCAAAAGCTCAAAGCGGCTCTGGCAGCGGTGGCAATAGTACTCATAGATAGGCATCTCGCCCCTCCTGCTACCCTAAAAAGCCCTTCAGCTTCTTGCTGCGGCTGGGATGGCGTAGCTTACGCAGGGCTTTGGCCTCTATCTGCCTTATGCGCTCCCGCGTAACGTTAAACTCCCGTCCCACCTCTTCTAGGGTCCGGCTCCTCCCATCTTCTAAGCCGAACCGCAGGGCCAACACCTTCTGTTCCCTGGGGGTGAGGGTAGAGAGCACCTCCCTAACCTGTTCCTTCAAGATTTGCTGGAGGGCAGCATCTACCGGCAAAGCGGTCGACTGGTCCTCGATAAAGTCCCCCAGGTGAGAATCCCCCTCGTCGCCTATGGGCATCTCCAGGGATACAGGCTCCTGGGAGACCCGTATGATCTCCCGTACCCTCTCGGGCCCCACCGACAAATGACGACCGATCTCCTCGTTGGTGGGTTCTCGCCCATACTCTTGGACGAGGCGTCGGCTCACCCGCATGAGCTTGTTGATGGTCTCCACCATATGGACGGGGATGCGGATGGTGCGGGCCTGGTCGGCTATGGCCCTGGTGATGGCCTGCCTTATCCACCAGGTTGCATATGTGCTGAATTTGTAGCCCTTGCGATAGTCGAACTTCTCTACGGCGCGAATGAGGCCGATGTTGCCCTCCTGGATGAGGTCCAGTAGCGGCATGCCGCGGCCGATGTACTTTTTGGCCACGCTTACCACCAGGCGGAGGTTGGCCTCGGTCAGGCGTTTCTGGGCCTTGTCCCCCTCTTCCTTGAAGCGGTGCAGACGCTCCTTCAATGCCGCCTCATGAGGTTTCAGGATATGGCCCAGGTCGGGGCTGGGAGGCAAGAGGGCGTCCGTAGCCACCCCAGACTGGAGGACGATGTCTAACAGATCCTGCAGGAGGACATGGGTGACCACTGAGAGGCGCACCAACACCCGCTCCGCCTGTTCCCGTCCGAGTGCACAGCAGGCCATCAACTTGGCGGCCATTTCCGCATCCAGTTCCCCATCTACGCAGGAGCGGAACTTGGGGTGGCGGATCACTTCTAGCCACTCCACGCCATTAAGGCCCAGCTCCTGGGCGACCACCTGCACGTATGGGAGGAGCTGGGCGAGTTCCTCGAGCATTGCTATGACAGTCTGGACGGCAGTAGGGGGGCGCCCATCACGCTGCAGGAGGTTGGCCTCCACCTCCTCCACGAACTTCGCCTCCTCCATGAGGCGGGCCAGATATTTCTCGTCGTCTGCTGTGAGGAGGCTAACTTGACCTATCTCCCGCAAGTACATACGGACGGGGTCGTCTAGCCCTTCTTCGAGCGCCTCTACTTCTTCTATTATCTCTTCATGCTCCTCGTGTTCCTCGCCAAGCTCTGCCTCCCTTATATCGCTGGGAGATAGCTCCTCCGTGGAGGCAGAGACATCCTTGAGCACCTCCTGTTCGGTGTAGGGGAACTCTAGGTCCAGCTCCTCTTCTTCTCTCCTTCTCATAACTTTAAGACCACCCCTTATTCATAACGCTTGGCATGCAGTTTACGGCCCACTTCCAGATCCTCCAGGAGGAGACGTACTTGGGGGTCTTCGGCACCTTGGCCTTGAAGCACTAAGGCTGCCTTCTCGGCCAAGTGGGACTGTCCCTCCTGAGAGGCGAAGGCGGCTGCCAAAGCCTTCTTCCGGGCCCGCAATGCCCGCTCCTCCAGCCGACGCCACAAGTCGTGGAAGGCGCGCTTGCCATAATCATTATCCCACAACTTGGGGAAGGTTGTCCAAAGGCCAATAAGGGCATCTGTATGGACTTGAAGCTCAGGGGCAAGCGATTGCGCCAGGTGGGCTAAGTCGCTGGTAGATCTCCACGCCAAAAAGACGGCCCTGTTTGCCTCTTGCCAGAACAGGTTTTCGGGTAGGTGTAGGGCGAGGGGCCTCAGCTCTGGATAGCGCAAGATGAGGGCCAAAAGCATCTCCTCTGTCCTTTCGCCCTCGGCCCGAGGCTTTGGGCGAGCTGCTTCAGGGGCACTTTGGCGCCCTCTTAGGGGCTGACGGCGCAGGCGACGGGCCATCTCCGCCAGTTCCCCCTCTGGAGTATGGCAGAGGCGGGACAGACGCTGCAGATAATGGGCCCTGGTAACGGGATCGGGGACCGAGGCGATAAGAGGCAGAAGCTCGTCTACCACCTGGCGGGCCGCCTTGGGGTCGTTCAGGTCTTTGCCCTCCTGGGCCTTGCGGAAGCGGAAGTCCAGCACTGGTTCAGCGCCTTCCAATATCTCTTTCCATTTTGCTGGTGAACTCCTGATCAGCTGGTCAGGGTCGTAGCCGGAGGGTAGAAGGGCCACTAGGAGGTCTATCCCTACTACCTCTTGGAGCTGGAGGGAGCGGCGCCAAGTAAGGACAGGCAGTACTTGGTCGGCAGTGTCCATGACTGTCTGGTGGCCCCGCACCACTGCCTCTTGCCCGGCAGCATCGGGGTCGAGGGCAAGGATCACTCTGCGGGCATAGCGCC
>JAUQPQ010000014.1 GCA_030550295.1 Chloroflexota bacterium | reverse complement strand
CATCGCTGTTAACCCCCTCTAAATGGTATCAGGAGTTAGGCCGAGGCGGCAGACGGCCCCGCCAAAGTACGGGGCGTTGGCGCCAATGGGCCACCGCGGAGTCTATCGTCATCAGGGCGTAAAGAAGAGCAGCCAAGGGTAGGGCGAGAGACCACCAGGCCGCCAGCCGGTACCACCTGACCATGGGGTAGTAACAGAGGGCCATGATAGCATATGCAGCCATACCGAGGGCAGGGGCCAGGGGACGATGGATTAAAAGCCCCATTGCGATGAGCGACCACGGCCCCCAATAGGCGATGCCCATTGCACCCACGGTTAGGACAAGCCATAAGGGGTTATATCTGAGCTGCGCATAAGCGCTGCGAGATACCATCTTCCACACCCCTGCTAAGCCCCCGTACTGGCGTAGGCTTTTGTGGCGATAGGAGTAGCCCAGCCATAGTCTGCCTCCCTGGTCACGACCCCCTTTTTTAATGGCACGTGCTAGAGCTAGATCGTCGATGATGGCGCTGGCGATCGCCTCCAGGCCACCTACTTTCTCCAACGCTTCCCGCCTCACCAACATACATCCACCGGCTGCTGCAGATATGCGTCCTCTGGGGGAACTCACCCACTGGAAGGGATAAAGCATAGCGAAGAAATGGACGAAGGGTGGCACCAACAGGGACTCCCAAAAGCCCTCTCTACGCAGTAGGACCATAATGGACGCCAAATCTAGGTCTTTCTCCAAAGCTAGGGAGACTAGACACCTAAGGCTATCAGGAGGATGAGCGATGTCAGCATCGGTGAGTAGGTAGAAGCTACATCTAGGCGCTGTTCTTACCCCCTGGGCCATGGCCCATACCTTTCCCGCCCATCCCTGGGGGGTAGGCTCTCCCAAAAGGGCCGTCAGCCGGTCAGCCAAACCTAAACGCTGTGCCACCCTCTGGCCAACCCTGAGGGTATCGTCCTGGCTGTTATCGTCTACCAGGACGACGGTGAACGAGCCAGGATAATCTTGTTGGAGCAAGGTCGGAAGGGTGGCAGGCAATAGCTCCGCCTCATTGCGCGCAGGGACAATGATGCTCACCTCAGGCCAGTCCCAGGCAGTGGAACGGGCCTCGGGTAGCTGGGGACTTATCGCCCAAAAGCGACCACGAAATAAAAGCAGATATGCCCACAGGGCCAAAAGGCCTGCCCCTATCGCCTCTAGGAACCACCAGCCCATCCAACCTATGGTACACCCCTTGACTTTGTACTCCTAGCCACACGATGCTTAAAAAGCGAAGGTTCGTTTTTTATAGAGGGTCGCATGCCCAAGATAAGCCCCAGCAAGCGCGAGGAGAGGAGGCGGCAGATTTTGAAGGCTGCAGTCTCGTGCTTCGCCCGTAGGGGTTTTCATCAGACCACGGTAGAGGAGATCTGCAAGGCTGCGGGCCTCAGCCCGGGGGCGGTTTACAGGTATTTCCCCAGCAAGGGGGAGATCATAAGGGCGGTAGCTGAGGAGAGCAAGAAGCGGAACCTGGAGCTCCTTAGGTCAGCCCTATCTGAGGGCCCTGTAGGTGAGGTGGCCTTGAGCCTTCTGAGGCGCTACTTCCAGATGTTCCAGGAAGGAAGCCCAGAGGTGGCCATTGTGGACATGGAGCTATTGGCCGAAGCATCCCGAGATCAGCCCCTGGCTGCATCAGTGGCGGAGATGTTGGGGCAACTACTACAGGTGGCAGCCTCACTGGTAGAAGAGGCCCAGCGTCGAGGTCGTCTCAGGGCAGATGTGGAGCCATTAGCAGTGGCCCAGGTGCTAGTAGCATGCTTTCAGGGGCTGGGGATCCAAAAGGCTTTGGGCATTCAGGTAGACATAGACGCCTACGCCCATGTTGTGGAGCTACTTTTGTCTTTCCTCCTAGTTGAGGCATGACATGAGCTCTGGCCCCCCGCCTCTCCTATCTGTCGGTGGGCTAACTTCCTTGGCGGCCCGAAGGTGGCGTTGGGCCCTTGCCGCATGGGCCGCTGTTCTGGTAGGAGCCCTAGTTCTGGCCGCGGCTTTGCTACCTAGAGCTTTATCCCCCGTAGTTGAAGTCCTCATCCCTGTCCAATCGAGGCGGGCCGATAAGCTGCTGGAGGAGGTGCGGGGCCCCCGTCAAGGCCAAGAGGCGATCATCGTCTCGTCCGACCTTTACCTCGTGGACGATCCCCAGTTTCGTAAGCAGGTCGAGCTAGTGAGGCAAGCTGTCACTTCGGCAGGTGGCGACAAAGTTCAGGGCGTAGTCACGTATTACGACCTGAACCTGGAGGCCTTACGTTCGGCTGATGGCCACGCTACGGTAATGGTGGTGTTCCTATCTGAGCGTCCAGAAGTAGCAGCCCGCTCCACCATAGAGACCCTGAGGAAAGCCGTGGCCCATTCCCTCCAGCCCCATTTCAAGGCTATTGCGACAGGGGAGGCTAGCTACCAGCACGATCTGGTACAGATCGCCGAGAAAGACGTGAGACGTGGTGAGCTAATAGGCCTACCTACGGCAGCAGTCACCCTAGTGGCCGTGTTTGGCAGCTTGGCAGCTGTCCTTCTGCCCCTAGCTCTCGCTGGAGTAGCTATCACCGTTTCCTTGGGCATCGTGGCCCTAGTGGGGCAGCTTTTCAGCTTTCCCACTTTCACCATAAACATGGTGGTCATGATGGGACTTGCCGTGGGGATAGACTACAGTCTCTTCGCTCTGTGGAGGTACCGGGAGGAGAGACAAAAAGGTCTATCTCCCACCCAGGCCAACAGGGTGACAGGTGCCACCGCCGTGAGGGCCGTGTTTTTCAGCGGCCTGGTGGTGGTGATGGCGTTAATGGCCTTAATGGCCATCCCCTTTACCATTTTCATAGGGCTAAGTGCAGGGGCAGCGGCTACGGTGACGGTAGCAGTGGCCGCTTGTCTCACCCTGCTTCCTGCCTTGCTTAGGGTGCTACGTGATAGGGTAAATGCCCTGCAGGTGCCGATGCCTAGTTGGGTGATCTTCTTCCTGCAGGGGCGGTGGTGGAGCGGCATCGTTTTAAGGTGGCCTCTCGTTTCTTTGCTGGTCGCGTTAGGCGTGCTGGTTCCTCCGGCGGTGGTGGCCTTCCAGTTGGAAACAGGGACCACAGGCTTCAGGGCGATGCCCGACTGGGCCCCTTCTAAGCAAGGGTTTTTGGCCTTAGAGAGGGATTTTTCGTACGGGCTCGCTTCCCCCTTAGAGGTGGTGGTAAAAGGTGATCTGCGACACCCGGCTACCCAGGGGGGCATTGCCCGCCTACAAGAGCTTTTGGCCGCTGACCCTTCTCTAGGCTCTACGCCTTCAACGCAAATCATTGCCACAGATATGGCCCTTATCTCGGTGCCTTTAAGGGGCGATCCGGTAAGCCCCCAAGGTCAAGAGGCGGTGGAGGCGCTTCGCAACAGGTTCATCCCTCAGGCCTTTTCCGGGGCCCCCGCGGAGGCCCTTGTGACAGGGGATGCGGCCCGCTTTTACGACTACGTTTCCGTAAGCCAGAAGTATTCTCCCCTGGTCTACGGCATCGTTTTGGGTCTAAGTGTCGTTACGCTTCTGGTAGCCTTTCGCTCCGTAGTGTTACCTATCTTAGCGGTGGCGCTGAACCTTCTTTCGGTGGGGGCAGCCTATGGCGTGTTAGTGGCCACCTTTCAATGGGGATGGGGCCGCTTTTTGGGGCTTCCCCAGCTGGACACGGTAGAGGTCTGGCTTCCGGTGTTTCTGTTTGCCCTAGTGTTCGGTCTTTCTATGGACTACCAAGTGTTTCTGTTGAGCCGTATAAGGGAACGGTACGAGGAGACAAAGGACAGTGCTGAATCGGTGCGCTACGGGCTGGATGCCACAGGCAGCGTCATCACCGGCGCGGCCCTCATCATGGTAGCGGTGTTTTCATCGGTGGCAGCAGGCGAGCTTGTGGACTTGAGGCAGGTGGGCTTTGGCTTGGCGATCGCGGTGCTTATAGATGCTACCCTGGTGCGGATGGTGTTATTGCCGGCCGCCCTCCACCTGCTAGGGCCTCGGGCCTGGTATCTCCCTTCTGCCCTTAACTGGCTCCCCCGATTCCCCATCGGCCACGAGTCGTAATAGGTTGGGTGCAACGTTAGCCCCTATCGCCTCATCCCTCTTGGCGGATGAGGGCTTTAAAGACCAGCGTTAAGGAGGGGTGGCAGGCCCTGGCCCTGGGGCTGGGGTTGGTAGTAGCAGGGGCAGTGGTGGCAGGCACGGTATCGGCCCTAGCTGCCAATGCCGATCACAAGAGCGAAGCCCCTCCCCTGCTACCCGATGCGGGCTATCTGGAGCCTGCCGCTGCCAAGTCGGGGCCAGCCCCCGTAGAGACAGCCCATCTTCCCACACCCTCGCCAGAGCCTACCCCTCGTGGCGCTGGCGTCAGCGACGTTGTGGTATCACGCCAGCAGCTGATACCGGTGCCTGTACAAACGCCTACAGCCGAAGACGCTTCTAGTACAGTAAGGGCCGCCAGGGCCCGCCAGCCCCTATCTCATCGTCCCGCCAGTCTTCAAGCCGTGCCTACCCCCGCACCTCAACAACAGCGCCTGACGCTGGCCATGCCGGTGGAAGGCCGTTGGCGGGTCACCTGTGGCTACAGATGTGGCCTGCATAGGGGCATAGAACTGTATGCGCTGGACCTGGTGCGGGAAGATGGCCCCACCGCAGGTAGCCCTATCTTCGCCCCTGTAGATGCTGAAGTCCTTGCCATTATCGATGGAACGGTAGCCCATTGTGGCCAGGGTTGGGTCTTTGGGCTTCAAGCAGGATCCATTATCGTCCTCCGTTTTTGGAGCGATCAGGGCGTAGAGATGCGCCTACGGCTCATCCATGTGAACGGCGCCACCATACCGCCAATGCTGCGGATGCAAGGCACTCCAGTAAGGGTCCCTGCTGGCACGTACCTAGGCTCTCTTGCCCCCATAGGCCCTGGGTGCGCTCACCTTCATCTCTCCCTGACGGTGGTAAAGGGAGGCCAAGAGCAGCCTCACCCGCTAATTGTGGCCGGGCGTCAACTTCCCGACTGTGGGACTGAGGGATGCTGGGAGGGCACGCTACTGCCCTAGCGTGTAAACGCCTCCGCCTTCAGCCCCATCATCCCATAGGGATCAACAAGGGGGAGGTGAGAAGCAACAGCTCAGTGAAGAGGGCATGTAGAGGGGAGAAGCAACAGAGGTGAAAACTTCATCGGAAGGAGGTCAAGGGATGTTGAAAAGCATTGGCCGAATCTTCAAAAGGCTGATAAGGGAAGAGAAAGGGGTCACAGGGCTGGAGACAGCCATCATCCTCATCGCCTTCGTCATCGTGGCCTCAGTGTTCGCCTTCGTGGTCTTGTCCACGGGGCTCTTCAGCGCCGAGAGGGGCAAGGAGACGGTCTTCGCCGGCCTCCAAAAGGCGCAGGCGAATCTTGAGCTTCACGGCTCAGTGGTGGTAACCGCCAGCGGCAACCCCCTTGCCCCCGACAACATGGTCTTCAGCCTAGGCCTGGCAGCCGGTGGACGGCCTGTAAACCTGGACCCGGCCGCCACTACTAACAGTGTGATCATGAACTACATCGACGGCGATGCCAGGGTGGCCGATATCAACTATACGGTGACATGGATCCAGGGCGACGGGGACAACCTTCTCGAGGCCGGGGAGCTGGCTGAGATAGGCATCGCTCTGCCTATCGCCTCAGGTAATAACAGCTACAACCTTGACCCGAACGAGCCGTTCACGGTGGAAGTGATCGTCCCCGGTGGCAGCACCATGCTCATCTCCCGGACCATGCCGCCGGCCATCGACCCCGTCATGGACCTGCACTAAGGGAGCTGAGGCGTCCTCCTACATAAAGGAGGCGCTCTCAGCCCCCTCACAGGGGTGGACATCATGGAGGCTGACGAGAGGCTAAAAGAGGTGGAAGAGGAGCTCAAGCTCCTGAAAGCCGAGGTGAGGAACGTCCTTCTGGACCTGCGAGAGATCGTCTTGGCCAGGTCCAACCCCCTCACCCGGGACTTCCCCTTGGACGGTGCTGAGGACAGGGCGGAGGCCTCAGAGGAAGAGGAGAGGATAGGGGTGGGGGCCTCCGCCCCCACCCCTCAACAGGACAGCACCAAAGACCAAGGGGCGAAAAACGGCCATCACCAGGGCTATCAGGACCCGTCGCCTGGGCCAAGGAGTCCTTTCAAGGCTGAAGAGAGCAGGGACGTCTTGTGGCAAGGGGGCCCAGAGGGAGACATGATCGCCTGGCTTATCAAGGCGATAGACGCGTTAGGGCTGCGCAGGGTGGAACAACTGCTCAACGTCTATAGGCTCCTTAAACCGTTACCCCCTAATGTGGGGAAGGCCATTGGCTACCTTCAGGACCTCATGCGCAGCGCCGACGGCACCGACCGTGCCTGGCTGGACGCTCTAAGGGAGCTGGAAGAGATCACCCGCACCTCGTGAGGGAGGATGGACAAGATCCTTATCACCGTGCTGCTAGTGGTGGCTGGGATCTTGGCCTCTTCAATAGTGGTCAACACGGTGGTGCCCTCTGTCCAGAGGGTGGGAGGGGACGTTATCGCTATGAGCAGTCGCATGGGGGACAGGTTGCGCAGTGATATCCGGATTGTGGAGGTCTCAGCTGGCACCGATTCGTCACAGGTGCAAGTATGGATCAAGAACACAGGTGCCTCTACCATAAGCAACCCCGAGCGGATGGACGTCTTTTTCGGCGAAGTTAGGTCCTTCTCCCGCCTTCCTCCCTGTGTCCAGACGAGTGGGGTCCCACCTTGCTGGGAACTGGCCATAGAGAACGACGTCCAATGGGCCCCCTATGCCACTGCTCGCCTCACCATAACACTCCCTTCACCTCTCCAAGGAAGTAGAGACTACGTGATCACCATCGTACTTCCCAGCGGGGTCGTAGTTAGCAAAGTCTTTCCCCTATGAAGGTGGCATGGAGCATAGCCTTCCTGCCCTAGTCATAGCTGCTGTGATGATAGTGGGGAGCCTGGTGATGACTGGCGTCACCACTGGCGCTGTAGACAACATGCACCGGGCCTGGCGTGAAGTCCTAGCCACGGCCGAGGAGCGGCTAGGTACCCAGCTGGCCCTGCTAACTACCGAGCTAGGACAAGATGGGCGCCTTGTACGCCTTTATTTGCGTAACGACGGCAGGGCCTCTGTAGACGACCCTCGGCTAATGGACCTCATCGTCACCTACAGGGACAACCAGGGGAATAGACATACCCTATGGCTCCCCTATGCTGAGGGTCCCCTTCAGGACAACAGCTGGACAGTGGATGCGATAGGAAACGATCGGCGCAGTCCTGGTGTGTGGGACCCTGGCGAGGTAGCAACCATCGCCTTTCGCGTCAATCCTCCTATAGACGTAGCCAACCAGGGGCGGTGGCTAGTGCTAGTAGCCCCAAGTGGCATATCTTACTCCTTTTACTTCTAGGTGGGACCATGGAAGGGGCGCTGGAGCTAGAAGAGCTAGAACAGGAAGAAAGACCTAGGCTCATAGCCACAGGTGTCTTAGAGGTCGACAAGCGCTTGGGAGGTGGCCTGCCCCCTGCATCCCTCACCCTCATAGAAGGAGACCCCGACGCCGGCAAAAGCGTATTCACCCTACAGCTGGTCTACGGTGCCCTCCAAGAGGGCTTTCGAGGAGCAGTCTTCGTGGCCGAAGCTACGTCCAGGGAGGTACTGGAGCGTATGGAGGGCTTTGGGATGCCCCTTACAGACTACTACCTTTTGGGGCGGCTGGCCCTTTTCACGGTGGACTTTCGCGTAGACAAAAGGGGTGCCGAAAAAATCATCTCCCGCTTCCTGGACTATGTGCGCCACTGCTCTAGGTACGACTTGTTCGTCATCGACTCCATCACCCCCCTGATATTTAGGTTTGACGAGTGGAAGGTGTTAGCCTTTTTGGCCAAATGCAAGGAGCTGGCCGATGTGGGCAGGACGATAATCCTTACTCTTCACTCTTACGCCATCAACGAGCCCCTAAGGTGGCGGGCCAACTCAATTGTGGACGCCCAATTAAGGCTGCGCATAGAAGAAATAGGCAAGCAGCTGGTGCGCACTCTGGAAGTGATGAAGGTGCGGGGAGCAGTGCGCACCGTGGACAACACCGCCAGTTTCACCGTGGAGCCTGGTCTAGGCATAAAGAGCGTACCTGTCTCCAAGACCAAGGCGTAAGGGGAAGGACCATGCCAGCCCTTAAGCTCTTCTTCCCTTTGACAGAGGAGTGGGATGGGCACACCGACTGCCCCCTATGCCGTAGCCTACAGCCAGCGCTGAAAGAAGAAGGGCAAAAACATCCCCACCTTATGCGCTATCTTCACTCCCTGCCGGTGGAGCAAGTGGGAATTCCCCAGTTCCACCCTAAGCTAGAGAGGCGCATGGGGGAGACTGACCTCCCCAACGTCATCTATCCTGTAGGAAACGCCACCTATGCCCACATCCTGACCGATCCTCAAGACGCCCGTAACTACTACATACCCATTGAACCGGTAATGAGCGAGGAATCGATACGCCCCATCTTGGAGGCGATAGAAGACAGGCTAGTGGACATGGTCACCCGCTTCCCACAGCCCACAAATGCCCAAGAGCGCAAGGAGATCCTTGAGAAAGCCCTTCAGATGGTCACAGTTGTCAATGGACGCGACGCTACCGATCCCAAAAGCCTCGCTAGGAAAAAGGTGCCCCTGACACCGGCGAGGTATGAGGCGGTAAAGTACCTGCTCCTCCGGGACAAAGTGGGGCTGGGAATACTAGAGCCCCTCATCCTCGACCCCTACATAGAGGACGTGAGCTGCAGCGGCCTTGGCCCTATCTTCATTGAACATAAAGTGTTCAAGGCCCTTAAATCTGCCATCGTCTTCGACGAAGAGGAGGACCTAGATGCGTTTTTGCGTCGCCTTTCCGAGAGGATCGGGAAGCCAGTAACGCACCGCCGGCCCATTGTAGATGCCACCCTGCCCGACGGATCACGCATCAACATTGTCTACGGTAGTGAGATCTCCAAGCGGGGAAGCAACTTCACCATTCGAAAGTTCTCGGCCAAGCCCATGAGCGTCCTCGAGCTAGTTGAAGGAAAGAGTTTAGACTACCGGATGCTCGCCTACCTATCCATCGTCATTGAAGAGGGGATGAACTTGTTCGTCTCTGGGGAGACGGCCTCTGGCAAGACCACTCTCCTCAATGCCATCACCACCTTCATCCCTCCCGAGAGCAAGATAGTCACCATTGAGGACACGCCCGAGTTGCAAGTGCCCCATCCTAACTGGACGCGGGAGGTAGTACGAGGCATGACCGATGAAGGGGCAGCGGTGACCATGTTCGACCTTCTCAAGGCTGCCCTACGTCAACGTCCTAATGCCATCTTAGTAGGCGAGATCCGTGGCGAGGAAGGCAACATCGCCTTTCAGGCCATGCAGACAGGGCATCAGGTTATGGCCACCTTTCACGCCGCCAGTGTGGAGAAACTCATCCAACGTATTACGGCCGCCCCCATAAACGTCCCCAAGACCTATGTAGACAACCTGAATGTAGTAGTCATCACCAGTGCTGTGCGGCTACGCACAGGCAAATTGGCCCGCCGTGTCCTCTCTATAAGCGAGATATTTGGTTATGACTCGGTTACCGACTCTTTCGCCTTTGCGCAGGTATTCCAGTGGGACCCAGTACACGACCGTTTCGAGTTTCCAGGCCATATGAACAGCTACCTACTGGAGAACAAGATAGCGGTGCGCCGGGGGATCCCAGCTAATAGGCGCCGCGAGATCTACATAGAGCTAGAGAGAAGAGCCCGCCTTCTGGAGGAGCTCCATCGCTCGGGGGTGAAGGACTTCCATGATCTTTATCAGGTCCTTGCCAAGGCCAAGCGCGAAGGCCTCTTCTAGGCCTGTGTCGCTGCCCAAGAGCGGGAGCGCCCTTTTTGACGCCAGCGCCTATCGCTACGACCTTGTCTCTCTATTCACCCATCTAGCAGCTTTGGCTACCTCCCATGCTGCCCGGTCTCAGCTCTTCGAGACGGGGGCACATCTGGACTATCGCCCTTCGCCATTTTTCAAGCAGGTGCTCGCTTTGGTGGGGGGTCTAGGGTACGACTTTGCCCAGGCTTGTCACAAGGTGGCCCACATGGCCCAAGAAGAGGTGATGCGCAACCTCTTGCTCCGGTTTGGCAACTCGTTGGCATCGGGGGAGGCAGAGTCAGCCTTCCTGCGCCGGGAGCTACAGGTGCTCATGCAGGACTATGTCAACGACTATGAACGGGACTTGGAGTCCCTGCGTAAATGGACGGACGCATTTGTTGCCCTAGAGGCTACTGCCATCATGATCGTGTTGGTAGCCATAGTCTCTAACATGATCTATAATCTGGGTCCCCTCTTCTTGGTGGTGACAGAGGTGGGGGTCTTAGGAGTGAGCGTGTTAGGGGCATGGCTAGTACGTAGGGTGGCGCCCTTTGACCCCATGGTCCAGAAAGCTGGGGCCGGAAGCCAGGAACCGCTGCGTTTACGTCGCTTGGCAGCCTTCCTTACGCCTATCTCTCTTGTTGGGACAGCTGGAACGTATTCAGTTACACATTCGATGGGGGTGGCCTTAGTGGTGATGGCTTTATTTTTGGCGCCGCTGGGGGTCTACGTGTATTTGCTGGAAAGGAAAGTCCACAGCCGGGACCGGGACATAGCCGACTTCGTGCGTTCGTTAGGTGGGGTTACGGCAGCTCGCGGTAGCACTGTTGCCGACAGCCTCCGTCACATGGACCGGCGCTCCATAGGCTCTCTGGAGCCTGAGCTTCGAAGGCTTCTACAGAGGCTGGATGCCGGGGTAGACAGCGCCCGGGCCTGGGCCCGGTTTATAGGCGAGACTAGCAGCGATCTAGTGAAGCGGGTAGTGAGCGCCTTCTGGGATGCTGTGCGCATGGGAGGGGATCCGGCTATAGCAGGTAACCTTGCAGCTGACCTAGGCTTGCAAGCCTACCTTTTGCGCTCCCGTCGTCGTCTGGTATCCTCCACCTTTCACTTTGTTATCATCCCTCTACATGCCATCCTGTCAGGCCTCCTACTTTTCGTAAATGAGGTGGTTACCTCCTTCAATGCCGCCCTTTCCCAGGCCCAAAACGTGCTATCAGAGACTGCCAATATCAGCTCCGTCTCACTACAAGAGGTGGGGATTCCTACAGGGCTCGCCTTCCACAACATGGACACGGGATATATCGCTACGTCGGTAACGGTGATAGCCTTAGCCCTCACCGTCATCAACTCTTTAGTGGCCCAAATTGTCTCAGGGGGGTCGCCTTATAAGATTGCCCTGTACGGTGCACTCACCGGCGGTGCTACCGGCCTGGCCTTAACGCTGATCCCCATCTTGGCCCAGCGCATGTTCGGGGGCATCACCCTCACGTGAGGAGGTGGCGTACCATGCAACTGTTGCTTAGGCTGCTAGCCTGGGTTCTAGCGGGAGCATTGGTGGTGGTTCTGCCGGGGGCTGCCTTAAAAATGGCCGGACCCTTTTTTGGCTTCGAGGCCCAAGGGCATATGGCCTCGTCCCCCTTGCTACTTCCAAACGTAGCATTAGCGGTAGCCAAGCCCCACGAGATCCAAGAGGTGGGCATTGGCGACAGGATAGTCACCGGGGATGGCTTATTCCAGATTTTGATGGTGCGGCGAGAGGCAGGCAGCGATGTGATTCTGGCGGCCCGAGAGAGGGACGGGGCAACCCTATCCCTCGCCTCTCAAGGTGAGGTAATGCTGGTTGAGATGCTGATCCCTTACCTGGGCTATGGGGCTGCAAGGGGCTGGGAAGGAACAGCGGCCTTGGCCGTACCATTAGGCCTTAGTTGTATCCTTCTGCTTGGCGTTCTCGTTCGCCCCTTCGCCAGGGAGGGCCATGCTGATCAACCCTCTGTTCCTCAACCTGGCGCCTACTCTGCGCCTCAGGAAGAGTTTCCCTTGTTCACCGAAGGGGAATGGCCTGTTGAAGGGGAAGGGGAGGCGAACCCTACCGAGGCCTCAGCTCCAACTGAGGACACCTCCCAGCCGCCCCAAGAAGTGCCTGCCCCCCAGGCAGCAACTTCCCAGGATGGCCTTCAGCCGGACTTGCGTGACCTCTTCCGCAAAGTAAGCCAACAAGTCCGCGAACGCACCTTGGCTGCCGAAGTAGAAGACGTGGATCTATCTGCCATCTTGTCCGAGCTGGAAAGCCTACGGAGGGCCATCGGCATTCGCCGGGGAAAACATGACTAAATCTCCCCTTCACTAGGGAGAGGTATCGATCAGGGTGCACCCCTGGGGCCGTTTAAGGGGGCCTAGGGCGCTATGAGCCTAGCCTTTAACCCTACTCCCCTCGGAACGAAGGCTCCCTCTTCTCTAGGAAGGAACGCACGCCCTCTTGAAAATCATAGCTACGAGCGACGATGCCCTGTGCCTCTGCCTCCAGATCCAGCACCGTGGGGAAGTCTGCCACCATGGCCGCCTGGGCGATGCGCTTTGAAAGCCTGAAGGCCAAGGTAGGCCCCCTTGCCGCCGCCTGGGCCAACTGCCTGGCGGTAGGGAGTAGCTGGTCGGCGGGAACAGCACGGCTTACCAGCCCCATGGCCTCTGCCTCTTTACCTGTTAGGCGACGGCCACTGTAGATGAGGTCCATAGCCCTTTGCCGGCCCAGACTGCGGACGAAGTGGAAGTGGCCGCCCGAATCTAGTACCGCCCCTATACGAGCAAAGGGGGAGGCAAACATGGCGTCCTCTGCCGCTATTACCACATCACAGGAGAAGGCAAGGCCAAGGCCAGCCCCTAAGCATGCGCCCTGCACAGCGGCAAAGGTGGGTATAGGCAGGGTATAGATACGCAAAAAGAGGGGATGAAGGGTTTCCCGCAAGACCCGGGCCGCATCCTCCTCCCCCAGCTTCATCTCTGAAAGGTCGCGGCCAGCAGAGAAGGCCCTCCCTTCGCCCCAGAGGAGAAGGGCACGTGCCGATCCTATCCCATCCAAGGCCCGGTGAAGTTGAAGCACCATCTCATCATTTATAGCATTGAGGCGATCTGGACGGTTGAGGGCGATTTCACACACAGGGCCATCTTGGGTTACCCGCACTAGCTCGGCCATGTCGCCTACCTCCTTAGTGAGCATTATTTTGGCTTCTAGCAGATTTGCAAAATTCGCTCCTGTCTGTCAAGGTATGTCAAAACAACTAGCAGGCCTAACTCCAGATGAAGCGGTGCGAGGCGACGAATGGGCTGCAGCCCAGGACACGAAACGGGGAGCCATACGGGGCGAATACCCAAAGTGGAGGTGGATGTAACTTGCCCATACGTTTCCTACTTGGAATCCTTCCTGCCAATGGCCCCGCCCTAAGACCTGATAGAGCGGCGTTACCTGCTCAAGGGCCTCACTCCGCGAGTAGTGAAACTCATGGCCACGGGCCTCGTCACCGCGACCTAAAATAGGCCCTGCCACCAAAGCCTTAACGTGGCGATATCCCAGGTGTAAGCGTGCCCCTTCCATGGTGGTGCGCACAGGAATAAGGCCCACCATGGGATAGCGGATTCCCTGGGGATCAACGATCTCTTTCCCCAAATACATCAGGCCGCCACACTCGGCATATATAGGAAGGCCGGAGGCAGCTGCATTCCTAAGGGCGTCTATGAAGGGGAGGTTGGAGGCAAGTTGGGCAGCGTACAGCTCAGGGTATCCCCCTCCTAGGTATAAGGCACCGCACTCCTTCGGCAGGCTGCTGTCTCTTAGGGGGCTAACAGGTGCTATCTCTGCCCCCCACGCCCGAAGCAAGTCCAGTGCGTCCTCGTAGTAGAAGCTGAAAGCCTCGTCAAGGGCTACAGCGATGACGGCTCCCTTGGGCGCAGCCTTTCCAGGGAAGAGGAAACGTGGCGGCTCTGGCCCAAGGGAGATGTCTGTCAGCCGCAGTAGTAGGTCGAGCTGTATGGTCTGCTCAACCTGGGCAGCGAGACGGTCGAAAAAGTCAGGGGCCACCGGCCCTTCCACTTCTGGCACAAGCCCTAGATGGCGCTGGGGGAGTTGAAGGTCTGGGCGCCGGGGCAGATAGCCCAGTACTGGCACCCCAGCAACTTCCTCTATTGGCTGGCGGCAGTATTCCAGGTGACGTTCGCTGGCAACACCATTGAGCACTACACCGACAATGCGCACTCGGGGGTCAAACTTGACGAAGCCCAAAACAGTGGCAGCCACGCTACGGGCCACGCTGCGGACGTCTACCACCAGGACCACAGGCAGGCCCAATTGTTTGGCGATCTGGGCTGTACTCCCTTCCTCTCCCTCGGGTGAGGCGCCATCATAAAGTCCCATTACGCCCTCAACAACCACTACCTGGGAATTCCTGGCTGCTTGCCAAAAGAGCTCCCGCAGATGGGGATAGGGCAACATCCAAGAATCCAGGTTCCGTGATGGTACTCCACAAGCAGCCCGGTGATAAGTGGGGTCGATGTAGTCTGGCCCCACCTTAAAGGGTTGCACCTTGAGTCTACGACGGCGTAGGGCAGCCATGACGCCTATAGCCACCGTAGTCTTGCCCACACCGCTGGCTACCCCTGCAATGACAAAGCCCTTCATCGCCCTTAGTACTCTAGGCCAGGCTGCGCCTTTACCCCATGACGGTAAGGATGCTTGATTTCTCTCATTTCGGTGACGAGATCGGCATAGTCAACTAGCTCTTGGGGCGCGTTACGTCCTGTAAGCACTACGTGCACGTGGGAAGGACGGCGACTTAACGCCTCTATTACCTCGGCAGTGGTTAACCAGCCATACCTTATGGGATAAGTGATCTCATCTAGGACAACGATGTCGTACTCTCCAGAGCAGATGCGTTTCAAGGCCTCCTCCCAACAGGCCCGGGCCATCGCCTTGTCCCTCTCTAGGTCATGGGAGAGCCATGTAAATCCTCTGCCCATGGGTATGATCTCTACTCCCATCTTTTGGGCGGCCTTGTGCTCTCCGAACCGATGGTGGGAGGCCTTGATGAACTGGAGCATGACCACCTTCATATCCCGTCCCCAAGCCCGCATCATGATCCCCAGAGCAGAAGTGGTCTTGCCCTTACCGTTGCCGGTGAAGAGAAGCACTAGGCCGCGCCTAGCACTGGCCATCCCCATAGCCCCCTTCGTCCTCCTTGGGGAAGAACAAAATGGTTAGGTCGCTGAGGGTGTCGCAGCGCGTAAGGGCACCTAGAGATAGGGACAACACTCGTTCTTCAGGCAGACCGAGGCGCTCCAGGACGACGACGCGGGTTTCGGGGGGTATCTCTTCAGCCATTAACCGCTGGGCTATCTGGGCAGGCATGAGGTCGTAGGGGCGGGGAAAAACAAAGACATGTCTGTGCCCCTGCTTAAGGGCATACACCAGCTCCTGAAAGGCCCTTTCTGCCCCCTCTCGACGGTGTAGGCTTATGAAAAGGGATTCCTCCAAGGCCGCACCTACCCGAGCACACGCCACGGCCAGGGAGCTTACCCCTGCTACTATTTCCACCCAAGGATATACCCGCTGTACCCTCTCTACCAGCTCTTGGGCCGACACTGAGGGGTCTCCCCAAGCACACAGGACGCATCTCATGCCACGGGAAGCGGCCTCGGCCAGTTGTCCAAGCTTTTCCTCTTGGTCACGGTAAGTCAGGGGCAAGACCTGGCCACGGACGTGTTTCCGTACCACCTCCAGCACCGTGGAGAAGCCTGCTACAACATCGGCCTCTTGTACGAGGCGGAGAGCTTTCACGGTGATCAGCTCTGGATCCCCTGGGCCCACCCCTACAACGTACAAGACGTTCATGGCAGCGCCTCCAGGCGATAACCTCTGGGGGTAACCATGTGTCCGTTCCGGGCCCAAGTGACTGAGGAGCCCACGATGACGGTAGTCTCCATATCCACAGCCCTTTCGTCTAGCTCTCCTAAGGTCGTTACGGTTACCGCCTGGCCAGGGCGGTAAGCCTTCCGGACCACTCCCACGGGCGTAGTGGGAGGACGGTATCGCAAAAGCAGACGGCGAGCCTCAGCCAGCTGCCAGGGGCGGCGGCTGCTACGGGGATTGTACAGGACCACGACGAAGTCGGCCTGGGCAGCTGCTTCCACCCTACGGGAGATCACCTCCCAGGGGGTGAGAAGATCGCTGAGACTCACGACAGCGAAATCGTTTCCCAGGGGGGCACCTAGTAGAGCGGCACAGGCCACCATAGCTGGCACCCCTGGGACTATCTCCAAGGAGGGGCGCTGTTCAGTGGGAAGATGTAGCCAAAGCTCCAATACTGGAGAGGCCATGCCGTAAATGCCTGCGTCGCCGCTGGACACAAGCGCTACTCTCTGGCCATGGGAGGCTAGAGCCAGAGCCTTCTCTGCCCTCTCCAATTCCTGCCCAATGAGGAAGGGTACTACCTCCTTTTTGGTCAGAAGGGAGGCTATCTGATCTAAGTAGCCACGGTACCCCATCACGATGGTGGCCTGGAGGAGGACGCGCCTTCCCATAGGGGTGAGGAGCCTCTTTTCCCCTGGGCCGATGCCTACCACAGCTAGGCTCCCCTTCATGGCTGCGGCTCCCAACGGGCCAAAGCCACCGTCACCTTACCGTTGCTAGCCCTTGGGCCCAGCAAGGTGGCAGCCCCAGATACAGCCAGGGCCGAGGCCTCAGATACAGAGGGGAGGCCCAGCAGCCTCTCTGATGCTGACGGGCTCACCCGAGAGGCGAAATGCAGCAGAGTGGCTCGCGGCACAGCCTCCAGGGGCACCCCCAGGAGGGATGCTGCATCCTGCAGGCTCGGGTCTAGGGCCTTGGCCTCCATAGTAGCCAGGCATCGGAGGCTTAGAGGAGAGAAGCCGTGAGCCTTCAACACATCCCTTATGAAGGCGGCTATTTCGTCCCCCAGGGCCCCACGACGGCACCCAACTCCAGCCACTATGCTACGAGGCCTAAAGACTACCATGGGCTTATTCGTTCTCCCAGTACCCACCTCGCGATCACTCACAATTATGCATGGGAGTGGGGAAGCTAGAGCTTCATCAAGAGAGGGGGCGACAACGATACCTGCTGGGGCCGTGGCCCAAGGCTTCTCCCCAGCCTCTTGATAAAAGACGACGGGCTGAGCATTAATGAGGGCAGCAGCTATGGCCTTAAGGTGCTCGTCTCCTTCTCGCCGCCAGCCCCACTGGGAACCCACTAGCTCCAGCGACGGCACCCCTAGAGCACCGCTGGCCGAAGTGATGACAGGGATCGCCCCAAGCAGGGACGCCACCTCCTTCGCTAAGGCCTCCCCACGCCCCTGATGGCCGGATAGGAGGCAGACAGCGAAGCGTCCTCCTTCGTCTACGGCTACTACTGCTGGATCGGAACCCTTTCCTTTTATGAGGGGTGCGATGAGGCGCACTGTAACCCCTACGCTAGCGAATAGGACCAGAGACGGATAGATCTGGAAAAGCTCCTCTACCAAGGGCCGAAGGGGCAGGGAAAAGGTACGAAATGGGAGTCGTGAGCCCTGAGCCCATCTCTTCTCGATGTACGCGCGGGCCCCTGTTAGCCTTTCTGCCAGCAGGGTAGCCATCTGCGCCCCTCGCCGCGTGAAGGCCACCAAGGCGATGGGACGGCGAGCCTCTAGATCTGTCATCGCTCCTTGGCCTTGCGGAACATATGGCTGAATGTGGGGTCGTAGAGTCGTGATGATGGCCCCTTAGGGCCTTTAAGGGAGGGGTCAAGGGCTCTCCCCACCAACACGATGGCCTGCCTAGAAATCCCAGCCTCTTTAGCCAAGGCAGGTATTTGGCCCAGGGTGCCCCAGAGGATCACCTCGTCAGGCCACGAAGCGCGATGCACCAGGGCTGCAGGCGTCTCAGGGTTGTAGCCTCCTTCTATGAGGGCCTCTACCGCCTCCCACAGCCTAGCCGCCGAAAGGAATAAGGCCATAGTGGCGCGATGCTGGGCAAGGGAGCGCAGGCTTTCTTCCTCAGGCACTGGCGTTCGCCCTGGTGCCCTGGTAACTATGACCGTCTGACAGATTCCAGGGACTGTCAGCTCCACCTTAAGGCTAGCAGCGGCAGCAAATAGGGAGCTCACACCTGGCACGATCTCGTAAGGGATCCCTTCCATCTCTAAGGCACGCATCTCTTCTAAGAGGGCCCCATACAGGGAGGGATCGCCACTGTGAAGCCGGGCCACCACTTTACCCTCGCAGGCCCCTTCCCTCATGAGGTCGACGATCTCGGGGAGGGTGAGGCTGGAGCTACCACGGATCTGGGCATCGGGGCGGCAAAAGGAAGTGACCTCAGGGGAGATGAGGGAATCGGCCCAGATCACCACGTCTGCTCTGCCAAGGATGCGCACAGCTCTCAGGGTAAGCAGATCGGGGCTTCCAGGGCCAGCGCCCACAAAGTAGACCTTGCCCTCCACCCTTCACCTCCGCACGATAAGAAGCGAAAAGTAGTCCGCGGTTTCGTTTCTCAAGGCTTCATGGCCCCAGCTGATCTGCTCCTCGGGTAAGGTGGCCCTCCGCACGAGAACCGCCTTTTCCACCAGCCCCTTCCTAGCCAGTTCGGGAGCCAGGTCGGCCAAGACGCGGTTCACTTTAAGGAGGACGATCGTATCCCAATGGTCCAGTAGGTGGCTTATTTCAGTCACGTGGTATAGTGCTGGGAGCAGAGCGACGCGCTCTTTCCCTACTGCCAAGGGCACCCCTGCACGGGCCGCACTGGCCATAACCGATGAAACGCCTGGGACTACCTCTACAGGTACGTGGGGATAATGATGCCGCATGTACTCATAGACATATATGAAGGTGCTGTAGGTGAAAGGGTCGCCTTCGGTTATGAAGGCGCAATCCTTTCCTTCTTGAAGGTATGTCAGAACCTTGTTTAACGCTTTTTGCCAGCTAACCCCAGAATTGGCGGACGACATGGTGAAGGGAAAAGCCACCAACACCTTGCCTTCCAATGGGATGGCCCTATCCACGATGGCCAATGCCATGCTTCTGTCTCCCGCCACAGCCTGGGGATAGCATATTACGGGGACACGGTGCAGGATTTGGATAGCCTTGAGAGTCATAAGCTCCGGGTCGCCAGGGCCTACACCGATCCCGTAGAACCGCCCCCAGGGTTTGTTCATCCCTTCTCCCTCCATGCCGACAAGATAAATACCGGGTTCAGCCCTTGGAAGGCAGTAAGATCCCCCAAACGGCGGGAGCGCGCTACCTGGGCCAAGACTATTTGGTAAGGCATCCCCAGTTGAGAAAAAGTGCTGCAGGCTAGCTCTAGGTTCTCAAGGGTGGCCAAGTCTACTACTATTCGCCCCTTGGGGCGAAGGGACTGGGCTGCGCATTGTAAGATTCCAGGTAGGTGGCCCCCGCTCCCTCCTACGAATACAGCGTCGGGATGAGGGAGATAGGCCAGGGCCTCAGGCGCCTCCCCTTCTACAACGGTAATGTTGGGCCGGGGAAAGCGGTGAAGGTTCCTGCGAAGGGCAGCTATGGCCTCTGCCCGTCGCTCTATGGCATATACATGGCCACGATAGACTATCAGGGCTGCTTCCAAGGCCAAAGAGCCGCTGCCAGCTCCCACATCCCAGACGATAGAGTCAGGAGAAAGGCGCATTTTGAACAATGCTATCGCTCGTATCTCCTCCTTGGTAAGGAGTCCTTTTGGGAACGTCTCAAGTGCTGAATCGGGAATGCCCAGATAAGGCGTGGTCTTGGTCATCCCAGTTCCCACCTTCCAAGGATAGCCCCATCTTGGTCGAAGCAGAGGCATGCGACGGCTAGAGAGCCTCCCACATACGTCCGCGCTGCTTCGCACACCTTTTCGCACAGACGATCGAAGTATCCCTTCAGGCCGTAGGAGCAGAGCAGCTCCTGAGCGTAACGGGCAGTGGGTGCCTTACGGATCGCCTCCACCAGGTTGGCAGGTGCTCCTAGTCCTAAGGCGATCCCAGCCAGGAAGTCGGTGTCTACCTGGTTGCCGGCCACATGGGTCACCATTTTGCCTTGGGCTACCTTAGAGAGCTTGCCTATCATCCCTGCCAAAGTGACGCGACGTATCCCTCTTTTAACGGCCCTTTTCAGGCCAGGGCCAAAAAAGATGCCCGCTTCTATAAAGGCCATATCTGGGAGGTGGGGGAGGGCTCTACGCACGAACTCATCGCTCTGGGTGCCTGTGCTCAGGACTATATGGTTGAGCCCGTTGGCAGCAGCTACATCTATAGCCAGCTCCACGCTCGCTCGCCAGGCGGCGGTGGAGTAAGGGATGACAAGGCCAGTAGTCCCTAGTATTGAGATCCCTCCCAATATGCCTAGACGGGCGTTGGTAGTGCGCTGTGCTATCTCCTCTCCCTTGGGTACCCATATTTCCACCGTGATGCCTCCCTCTCGAGCATAGGGGCCGAGGACTTCAGTGGCAGCTTCAGTGATCATTTTGCGAGGCACGCGGGTGATGGCGGGATCGCCTACGGGTAGACTCACGCCGGGCTTGGTGACGGTGCCCACTCCTGGCCCGCCCCGTATCACCACGCCTGGAGATAGGGGACTCCAACTGACAGTGGCGCAGATCTCCGCCCCATGGGTGACATCTGGGTCATCCCCGGCATCCTTCACCACTGAGCACGTTGCTTTATTAGGGGCCAACTCCACCCGGAGGATAGGGAGGGTTACCTGGATGCCTGCTGGGATGCGCAGGGTCACCTGACTGGGTGCTTTGCCCGTCATGAGAGCAGTTACGGCTGCTTTAGTTGCAGCGGCGGCGCAAGTCCCTGTAGTGTACCCTTTGCGTAGGCCACGGCGCCTTATCTGGGGCAACCCAGCAGCACCTCCCCTACCCGCTGCGCCAACATCGCCACAACCTCGTCACAGGGCCCGATGGCCTCACCCATGAGTATACGCTTTTCGCCGTAGCGGCTCCGTAGCTCCGCCACTGCGTTGGCGATTTCCTCCCATGTTTTGCCGCCAAACAGGACGCATGGTAAGACGGCTAATGTTTCTGCTGTGCTGAGAAGGGCCTGGCCCACATCTTGCACTCTTGGAGGGCCCTTTCCCGACTGGGCTATGGCAACGACGCATCCGTCGCCCAGAATATGGGCAACGCGGAAAGCGAGGTCCGTGGCCCACGCCAAGTCCCCACCTTGGTAACGTGTAAAGGCCTTTACAATAAGTAGTGATTGTGGATTCGGCTGCCCTGCAAGCAAATCTTGTGCCCGCCTTGCCACAAGGGAGGCGAGGTAGGGATGGCGTGCTAAGGATTCTCCTACCAACACCTGTAGCCCCATACAGGTGGACAGCTCTTGGGCAACGCCCCTGATCTCCTGGAGGTGTTGCCCTTCCCCAAGGAGCAAAGGTTGAAGCACCACCATTCCTACACCCTGATCTAATAAGTGGGACACAGCATCTCTAGGGGAGGGCTCTAAAGCCTCTAGAAAGGCAGGGGTGACCATCATCCCCAGAAATTCGGAGAGCCTGTGGGCAAGCCAGGCTGTACCCACTAAGGTCTCCTCTTTATTCCTTCGGCTACCGTGGGCCACTAGCACCACGCCTGGCCGTAGCCTCCGGCTTGGCGAAGGCGATATGGAAAGGGCCAAAGGCACCTCCTAGGAGCAGCCAAAAGAGTATCGTCCCCCCAACAGCTAGGATGCGGAAGCGTGGCACCAACTCCTTTAGCTGTCCCGGAATTGGATCATTGGCATTGGGCACCAGAAACACAAGCAAGCAGCAGGCAAGGGCATACAAGGTTACGAAGGCCATCCCCCGTGCCCAAAATGGGATAAGCTTAAGGAACCCCACTATCCTCCAAATCCCAAACAACGCCAGGGCAGAAGCGAGAGCAAATAACGCAAACCGCACCTGACGCGTAGTGACGGTATCCTCGGAACCTGTACCTCCTGGAGGGTTGGGCGGAAATTTAAGTAAGGGCAAAAGGGCCACCGCCCACAACGCTGCAAGCGCCAAGACGGCCCCCTTTTGCCAGGGGCGGCGCCCAGGTAGCTGGCTCTCCAGCAGGGTATATACCCCGGCGAAGATGAGCCCCCATGATAAGCCATAAATGAAGGAGCCCCCAAAAAGCCCAAGCCTTTGGACAGAGCGAGGAAACACCTCCATATGCAAGTGAGGAAGGGCTTCCTCCAGCCGTATAGCCTCCTCCAGCACCGGTTCTGTCGCCATGAAATGGAAGATGGCCAAGGCCATACCTGCCAGGGCCCCAGCCCCTAAAGCCGCCTTCAGATTGCCCAAGGCTGGGGAGCGCTCCATGTCTAGTGACAGGGGAACCCCATAATGTGACGCGCGTCGTGGAAGAGCTCGTGGAGCCAGTTATAGCGCATAGCCACCTCCCCCACAAAGACGCCCAGGGCCATCCCTTGATCGATGCCCATTAGGTAAAGGCCCAGCACGCCCAGAAGGATCATGGCCCAAGAAAACCAGACATCGGCTGACTCCGCAGCCCATCCTTTTATCCCAGCCAATGCTCTCATGTGTCACACCTCCTTGACTTTATTTACTTGCCCTTACCGATCCTTTCCCAGCGCTAGATCCATCAGGGCGTTCAAGATAGCAGCGGTAGGCCCTCCCCCTCCACGGGCCCCAGCGATAACGATGTAAGGTATGGAGCGTTGCATCAGCTCGCCCTTCGCCTCGGCCGCCAGCACCAGGCCGACAGGGGCCCCAATGACCAGCCTGGGCTGTGCCATTCCACCATCCCACAGATCCAGAAGGGCCAAGAGGGCAGTGGGGGCTGTCCCCACCACTACTATCGCCCCATCTATTTGCCCTTGAGAAAGGAGCATCCCCGCTGCCGACCAAGATACGCCTCGGCGCTTGGCCTCCTGAGGAGCTCCTGGGGCATCAAGGACACAAAGGCATCGGCACCCCAGTGCCTCGGCGGCATGGCGATCGAGGCCTCCCAACACCACGTGGGAGTCGACTACGATGGTTACTCCCTGCTTAAGGGCCTCTACGCCCACATTAACGGCGTCTTTAGAGAAGCGCAGGAGGAGTGGGAGGCTTGGGTCACCCGTGGCCCTAATGAGGTGTGAAGCTATATGCTTCTCATCCTCGGTGAAGGGGAGGGGTGGCAGGAGCGATCGGGCGATAGTCATGCCTCGATGAAGTATGTCTTCTGCTGATGTGCCGTATCGGTCCAGGAGGCCGCCCATGAGTCACCTCGCCATAAGTTTCAGCGTCTGGGCAAGGCTGGGCGTGGCCCTGGGGTCTAAGGGGATGGAAGGGGCTCCCAAGGCCTCTGCCAGGCCCCTTGTCAGGCCAAT
>JAUQPQ010000013.1 GCA_030550295.1 Chloroflexota bacterium | reverse complement strand
CCCTCAACTATGACGCTCTCCTCCTTGGTAGCCACCACCTTGCGGGCCCGTCCCAGATCAGAGACCTGGGCGTTCTCCAGCTTGCGCCCCATCTCCTCAGTTATGAAGGTGCCACCAGTGAGGATGGCGATGTCCTCCAGTATGGCCTTCCGCCTTTCACCAAAGGAGGGGGCCTTGATGGCCAAGGCGTTGAGGGTGCCCCGGAGCTTGTTGACCACCAGGGTAGCTAGCGCCTCGCCCTCTAGGTCATCGCAGATGATGACGATTTCCTTCTTCCCTGTCTGGAGGACTCGCTCCAATACGGGCAGGATATCGGCGACGGCGGAGATGCGCTTGTCTGTGATGAGGATGTACGGCTCCTCCACCACCGCTTCCATCCGCTCTGGGTTGGTGACGAAGTAAGGGGAGACGTACCCCCTATCTATCTGCATCCCTTCTACGAATTCCGTCTCGGTGCGTATCGACTTACCTTCCTCTACGGTGATGACGCCGTCCTTGCCTACCTTCTCCATCACGTCGGCTATGATCTCGCCGATCTCAGGATCGTGGCCGGAGATGGTGGCCACGTTCTTGATCTGCTCCTTGCCAGCTACAGGCTGGGCCATCTCCCTGAGGGCCTCCACTACCGCCTCAACCCCCTTCTCGATGCCCCTCTTGAGGGCGAGGGGGTTGGCACCAGCTGCCACGTTGCGCATGCCCTCTCTTACCAGGGCCTGCGCCAACACCGTCGCCGTGGTGGTGCCATCACCAGCTACGTCGTTGGTCTTGGTGGCCACCTCTTTGCATAGCTGGGCCCCCAAGTTGACGAAGGGGTCCTTAACCTCTATCTCCTTGGCCACTGAGACGCCGTCGTCCACCACCGCCGGTGCCCCAAACTTCTTCTCCAGTACCACGTTGCGACCCCTAGGGCCTAAGGTCACCTTCACGGCGTTGGCCAAAATGTCTACCCCTTCCTTCAGACGACGCCGTGCCTCTTCTGCAAAGAGCACCTGCTTGGCAGGCATACTTATCCCTCCTCTTCTCTAGCTGACAGACCAGCCCCTATACCGAACCCTACCCTTCCACCTTGGCCAAAACGTCTGACTCCTTCAGGATGAGGTACTCCTCTTCCTCGGAGCCGAAAACGCCCTTGGGTACCTCTTGGCCCGAATACTTGGCATAGATCACCTTGTCTCCTACCTTCAGGTCCATGGGGATACGCTTCCCATTCTCGTCCAAACGGCCAGGGCCTACCGCTATCACCTCGCCCAGCTGCGGCTTCTCCCTCGCCGTGTCAGGGATCACCAGGCCACTGGCCCTTACCTCCTCCTGCTTGATCTGCCTCACCACCACCCTGTCCCCTAGCGGCACTAGCTTCGCCCCCGTCTTCGTCGCCATTCCTTAACCCCCTCCTCTCAGACTTAAACGCTTCTTAGCACTCAACGCCGGAGAGTGCTAAACTCAATGCCAATGTTATCCACCCCTCCCATGGTGTTCAAGAGTTATAGGAGGCAAAGTTAGGCAGATGGAAGAGTTTCTAGCTTGTAACTGGCATATGTTGTCTTTTACCTCCTCCTAAGTCTGGTTTTCTCCTTAAATTCCCCAGCCGCATTTCTAAGTTGACTTTAGGTGGACTAGGTGTTACATTTGTTCTGCGAAACAAGCGTTCGGAGGAGATGATGGCGACGCGGGAGTTGACGGCGAAGCAGAGGCGGATCTTGGAGTTCATCCGCCAGTTCATAGCAGAGCATGGGTATCCTCCCAGCATCCGGCAGATACAGGAGGGGTGTGGTCTCAGCTCTACATCGGTGGTGGACTACAATTTACGGGCCCTGGAGCAGATGGGCTACATTCGGCGGGACAGGGAGGTCTCCCGGGCCATAGAGCTATTGATGCCGGGAGGTAGGAGGCGAGTAGTCCCAGTCCCAGTGGTTGGCACTATAGCGGCTGGCCGCCCTATCCCTGTCCCAGAGGAAGGGGAGTGGTCGGCCCCCTGGGAGGAGGTGTTGGAGCTTCCCGAAGGATTGATAGGTGGTAAGGAGGGCCTCTTCGCCGTAAGGGTAAAGGGTGAGTCGATGGTGGACGCCCTCATCTTTGAGGGGGACATAGTGGTACTAGAGAGGCCCCCCGAAGTTAGAGACGGGGATCTGGTAGCGGTATGGCTGAAGGGGGAAGGGGAGGTGACCCTCAAGAAGATCTATCGGGAGGGGGAGCGGGTGCGGTTGCAGCCTGCCAACCGGGCCATGGAGCCAATATATACCAGCGCCGACAACGTGGAGGTCCAGGGGCGAGTGGTTATGGTCATCCGCCGCCCTAGTTAGCAGCCCTCAGGCAGCAGCGAGAGCAAATAGGAGCGCCTCCAGGGCCAGTTCTGGGGCCATCTGCCCCCTTTTGATGGCCGCCTCCGTTTCACCCAGCTCCCTAAAGATGCGCCGCAGCCGGGACAGAGGGTGGATGCGCGCCTGGGCTGCCACCCGCGAGAGGAGCCACGGAGGCAGTCGCAGTTCCTGGGCCAGCTGGGCAGGGGTGGCCCCTTCCGACATGAGCTCTTGGGCCACCAGTAGACGACGATAATGGCCTTGGATAAGGGCCAGGAGGTGCAAAGGCTCCTCACCCTGGCTTAAAAGGAGACGCAAAAGGCGCAACGCCTCCATACGGCGCCCCTCGCTCGCCAAGTCCACCAGGTGAAAGACGTTGGCCTGGCGCGCTGCCGCTACCAACTCCCGTACATGGGCCTCCCGCACCAGCTCGCCCCTTGCGAAAATGGCAAGTTTCTCCAACTCAGAATTGAGGGCCCACAGATCGTCCCCTAGCAGCTCTGCCAAGAGGCGGGCTGCCTTATGGCTCAGGCGCAAGCCCAGAGCCCGACAGCGCTGGCCGATCCAGCGCAGGAGGGCTTCTCCCCGCGGAGGACGAAACTCCCTTGCGTGGGCATGGGGCCGCAAAGCCTTAAATAAGGGGTTCTGGGGGGACAGCTCCCCCTCAATGAGCACCAAATGGGTGTGAGGAGGAAGACGCGCAGCATAGGCAGCAAAGGCCGCCCATGGCCCCGCCAAAGCCTCCTTCTCACTCCCCTCTTGGAAGCGGCCCAGAAGGCCCTCCACCACCACCAGCCGATGCCTGCCCAGAAAGGGAAGGGCATCGCACACCTCCATGAGATCCTGAGGCCGCAGGCCCTTCCCTTCCAGACGCACAGTACTGGCCCAGAGCTGGCCTAAGTCATCTAGAAACAACTCCAGCTCCCTTAGGGCCTCCCGCAAAGAGAAGGAATCAGTACCCCAATAGATGTAGAGTGGCATCCCCTCGTGTTATATGCTAACTTAGAGACTAGGAACGTAGGAGGGGGTTGAAGGCGCCATGGCCAAGCCGCAGGAGATAACTGACTCCCAGTTCGAGGGAGAGGTGCTAAAGTCCCCCGTCCCTGTGCTTGTAGACTTCTGGGCCCCATGGTGCGGGCCGTGCCGCATGGTAGCCCCCATCGTTGAGGAGCTGGCGGAGGAGTACGAGGGGCGGGTTAAGTTCGTCAAGGTCAACACCGATGAAAACATGGACACCGCAATCCGATACGGTATCCGTAGCATACCCACCCTCATCCTATTTAAGGACGGTCAGGTAGTGGGCTCCATCATCGGCTTCCGTCCTAAGGGGGAGCTGAAGCGCTTCCTAGACCGAGCCCTTAGTTGATCCTTCCTTAAGATAAGGTGGCCCAGGAGCTAGACATCCTCATCGTCGGAGGGGGGCCGGCAGGGCTAGCAGCGGGCCTTTACGCTGCCCGTGCCCGGCGCCGTTCCATCCTCCTAGAAAAAGGGGTCATCGGCGGCCAGATCGCCCTTACTGCCACCATCGAGAACTATCCAGGCATCCCCTCCATAAGTGGTTACGACCTCGCCCAGGCCATGCTTCAACAGGCCCAGAGCTACGGGCTGGAGCTCCAGTACACCGAGGCCAAGTCCTTGATCCGCAAGGAGCCCTTCTGGCTTGTAAAGACCGACGATGGCGACTACTTGGCCAAGGTAGTCATCATAGCCACCGGGGCAGAATACAACCGCCTTAACGTACCAGGGGAGGAGAGACTCACCGGCAAAGGCGTCTCCTACTGTGCTACCTGCGATGCCCCCTTCTTCGCCGACCAAGAGGTGGCGGTGGTGGGAGGAGGAGACGCAGCCATCGATGAGGGCCTCTTTACCACCCGCTACGCCAGCAAGGTCTACGTTATCCACCGGCGCGACCGTCTCCGGGCAAGCCGTATCCTCCAGGAGAGGGCCTTCGCCAACCCCAAGATGGACTTCATCTGGAACACCGTGGTGACGGAGATCTTGGGCGACGAAGAAGTGGAGGGGGTAAAGTTACGAAATGTAATAACCGGTGAGGAGTCATTCCTTCCCGTCAAGGCCGTCTTCATATTCATTGGCCACCATCCCAACACCGACTGGTTGCGGGGCCTAGTCCCTATGGACAACGGCGGACACATCGTGGTCAACGCCTGGATGGAGACATCCCTACCCGGGCTCTTCGCTGCTGGCGACGTACGCCAGTATGCTGCCAGACAAGTAGCTACCTCGGTAGGAGATGGGGTCACGGCAGCCATAGCCGCCGAGCGGTATATAAGCGAGCATTTCCCCGAGTAGGGTTAGCCTCACCTTACCTTGAGTTGACGCTTCAAGATAGGGAGGAGCACTTCGGCCAAAGAGGCTAGGTGCCTCGTCTGGACAAGAAGGTGGGCGGGGCCGTGCACCTCTGCCACTAGCCCCTCACCCCCAAGGAGGAAAGACTTGAGGCCCCCAAAGGTGCGCACCTCATAGCGGGCCCCCTCATCCATGGCCACAAAGTGAAAGTTGTCTACCACCATCTTCTCCCCAGCCAACAGCCGTACCTCTTCTAGGGCACCGAAGGCGCATACCCATACCCCACCCCTGCCCCGCACCTTGAGCCATACCAGCTCCCCCTCATTAAGCAAGCCCTTGAAACCGCGCCATCCCACCCCTACCTCCACGTCCCCATGGTGGGCTAGGTAAGCCGTGTCCTGTACAAAGTAGCCGTTCCCTCCTAAAGGCAGATAATATATGTCCCCAGGTGCAGGGGGCGCCAACCATAACTCCCCCTGGCCCGTAGCACGGTAACTGTTGAGGAAGAAGGACTCGGCTCCAAACAGGGAGCGTAGAATCCCCTTTCCTATCCCCAAGGAGCTAGTCTTGATCTCCAAAGGACCACGCATGAGGAGGAAGGCCCCCGGCTCTGCCACCACCTCTTCCCCCGGCTCTAGAGCGATGTGCAAAGCAGGATAGGTATGCCCAGGACGTACCTCCCACTGCATTTATCCTTTACCCCCTTTAAGCGTCATGGGGCCATTGTAGGGCTTATCGGCGATAGGAGACAATGCCTCCCATTCTTGTAGGGCACATGAGCAGAAGCTAAGATTGGGGCGAAAGGGAGGTATGACCATGGACTTTCGTGACACCCCCCAAGAGGCTGCCTTTAGGGAAGAGGTAAGGGATTTCATAGCCAAAGAGTGTCCCCCAGAGCTGCGCAGCCCTGAGGGAGGGGAATGGGGAATGCTCAGTGGTGAGGGCCGTCCTATGAGCGAGCGGCGCCGCCAATGGCGCAAAAAGCTCCTGGAAAAGGGCTGGATCGCCCCTGCCTGGCCCAAAGAGTACGGTGGTGGAGGCCTCACTGTAAAAGAACAGTTCATCCTCAACGAAGAGCTGGCCAAGGCCCGCGCCCCCCGCTTCCTGGACGTGGGCATCGGGTGGGTAGGCCCAACCCTAATCGTCCACGGCACCGAGGAACAGCGACGTCGTTTCCTCCCACCCATCCTCAGTGGCGACGAGATCTGGTGCCAGGGCTTCTCAGAACCTAATGCCGGCTCTGACCTGGCCAACGTCCAGACGCGCGCCGTGCGTCAGGGGGACTATTACGTGGTCAATGGCCAAAAGATATGGACTTCCCTGGCCCAGTATGCCCACTGGATGATCCTCCTGTGCCGCACCGACCCCAACGCCCCCAAACACAAAGGCCTCTCCTATCTCATAGTGGACATGAAGAGCCCTGGCATCACTGTGCACGAGATGACAACCATGGCCGGCACCCGCATCTTCTGCCAGGTCTTCCTGGAAGATGTGCGAGTGCCCGTCACCCACCTTGTGGGCGAGGAGAACCGGGGCTGGTACGTGGCCACCACCACCCTCGACTTCGAACGGTCCCTGGTGCACCTGCCCATAGAGTACCGCCAGATAACCCTCTCCCTAGTAGACTTTGCCCGCTCCCATGCCCCTGCCCACCAACGCCCCTTGGTGCGGGCGGCCCTGGCCGAGCGCCTCATCGAGACCGAGGTAGCCTACAATCTATCCCTCAGGGTGGTCTCCTTGCAGGCCAGAGGCATCGTCCCCAACTACGAAGCATCGATGGTGAAGCTGTACTGCTCGGAGCTAGAGCAGAGGATAGCTGCTACAGGGATGCGCCTACTATCCCTCTATGGACAGCTCAACGCCAGGGAAGACCCGTGGGCACCGTTACAGGGGCGGGTAGCGCGCATGTACCTCTTCAGTGTGGCCGCTACCATCGGCGGCGGCACCTCCGAGATACAGCGCAACATCATAGCCGTGCGCGGCCTAGGCCTTCCCAGAGGGGATTAGCGCACCACTAAGTTAATAAGACGCCCAGGTACATAGATGATCCTTTCAATGGGGCGCTGGTCGATGTGATGCCGCACCTTGGGGCTCTCCAGAGCGAGGCGTCGGGCCTCCTCCTCGCTGATATCGGCTGGCACCTGTATCTTGTCTCTCACCTTACCGTTTACCTGAACCACCAGCGTGACTTCAAGGGGGCGGGCCAGGTCGGGATCATAGGTGGGCCAGGCCTGCTGGTGGATGCTATAGGGCCATCCCCGCCGCTCCCACAGCTCTTCGGCGATGTGGGGCGCCAAGGGGGCCAACATGAGGAGTAGCGAGCTCAGGGCCTCCTCCCATGCCTCCGGGTGGACTGCCCCCTCCTGGCGGAAGCGCACAAGGTGATTCGTCAGATCCATGAGGGCGGCGATGGCAGTATTGAAACGGAAACGCTCCATGTCCTCGGTAACCTTCTTGATGGTGCCATGAACGGTGCGACGGATGGGCATGGGGTCGGCACCAGGGTCTTGGGAGACATCTTGGAGGCACAAGTTCCATACGCGGTTGAGCCAGCGCCAGATGCCCTGGATCCCCTCGAAGGTGTAAGGGCCTCCCTGTTCCCAGGGGCCAAGGAACATAAGGTAACAACGGAAGGTGTCCACCCCCCACTGCTCTATCTGTTCATCAGGGGCTACCACGTTGCCCCTTGACTTGCTCATACGCTGACCATCGGGCCCCAGGATCTGGCCTTGGTTGAAGAGGCGCAGGAACGGCTCGTCCCCCTGTACCAGGCCTAGGTCTCGGCACACCTTCCAGAAAAAGCGAGCGTAGAGAAGGTGCATGACAGCGTGCTCAGCTCCACCGGTGTACTGGTCTACAGGAAGCCAGCGGCGTCCCTTCTCCACATCGAACGGGCCATCCTGGCAGTGGGGGCTCAGATAACGCATGAAGTACCAAGAGGAATCGACGAAGGTATCCATGGTGTCCGTCTCGCGACGGGCAGGGCCACCGCAGCGAGGGCAAGGGGTATTCACGAACCCCTCGTGCCGGGCCAGGGGTGATTCGCCTGTGGGCCGAAAGTCTACATCATCGGGAAGCGTTACAGGCAGCTGGTCTTGGGGGACGGGGACGGTGCCGCAGGACGGGCAGTAAACGATGGGTATGGGCGTGCCCCAATAGCGCTGTCGAGATATGAGCCAGTCCCTAAGGCGATAGATGACCTTGCGCTTGCCCCATCCCTCCTTTTCTACGTAATCGCAGATAGCCGCCTGGGCCTCGTGGGAAGGCATGCCATTGAAGGGGCCAGAGCCCACTAGGACGCCTGGGCCCTCATATGCCTGCTCTAGGGGCTCCCCCTTCCACCCAGGCGGGGCTAACACTACCTTTATGGGGAGCCCATGCTCCTGGGCGAACTCGAAGTCCCGCTGGTCGTGGGCGGGAACCCCCATGACTGCCCCGGTCCCGTACCAGGGCAAGACGTAATCGGCCACAAAGATGGGCACTTTCTCGCCCGATAGGGGGTTACGACAATAGGCGCCAGTGAAAACGCCCGTCTTCTGCCGCACAGTGGAGAGGCGCTGAATTTCCGTCTGACGGCGAGCCTCTTCAATATACGTTTCCACCTGAGGCCAGCAGCGAGGGGTGGTTATCTTGGGCACCAAGGGATGCTCAGGGGCCAACGCCATAAAGGTGACGCCGTAAATGGTGTCCGGCCTCGTAGTGAAGATGATTACCTCCCCCTCTTTGGCCGCATCCCCCTCCAAGGGGAAAGCCACCTCTAGGCCCTCCGAACGCCCTATCCAGTTCTTCTGCATCACCACCACGGGCTCTGGCCACTGGATGTGGGAGTGGTCCAATAGCTCCTCAGCGTAGGCGGTGATCCGAAAGAGCCACTGGTCCAAGTCTCTACGGGTCACTGGCGAGTGACACCGTTCGCAGGTGCCCTCGGGCAGGACCTGCTCGTTGGCTAGGACGGTCTGACACGAGGGGCACCAGTTGGCAGGGGCCTTGGCCTTGTAGGCTAGCCCCCTCTCGTACATCTTCAGGAAGAACCACTGGTTCCACCGGTAATATTCAGGCTCGCAGGTGATCACCTCCCGCCGCCAATCGATCATGGAACCCATGGACTTTAGCTGCTGCCGCATGCGTTCTATGTTGCGCAAAGTCCACTCCTTGGGATGGATGCCGTGCCGTATGGCCGCGTTCTCCGCTGGCAGGCCGAATGCGTCGAAACCCATGGGGAAGAGGACGTTGTAGCCCTGCATGCGACGGAAACGGGCAGCAGCATCGGAGGGGGCCATGGCGTACCAGTGCCCAATATGGAGATCGCCCGAGGTGTAAGGGAACATGGTGAGGAAGTAGAACTTGGGGCGGGCATCATCATCGGGGGTATGATAGATGCCATCCCTCTCCCACCGCTCTTGCCATTTCCGCTCTATCTGCCGAGGTTGGTAGCGCTCAACCATGCTCCTGGCTCCCTTCCACCCCAGTGGCAGCCGTCTCCAGGCCTGCCCACCGCCTCACCAGGCGGTCAAGACGCCTGGTGGCAGGCCTGGCTGTAAGGATCGCCATGACAGCCAACGTCCCTAGGCCAGCAACTAAGTACAACTCTAGCGCTACCGCCATCCCCAGGGCCGCAACGGCCCATATGGCAGCAGCCGTAGTGATGCCCCGCACTGTGGGCCCCTCCCTGAGGATCACCCCTGCCCCCAAAAACCCAATACCTGTCACAACCCCAGCTGCCACCCGGTCATCGCCCCCCAAAAGGCGTGATGCCGCAGTGAAGAGGCAAGAGCCGAGGGAGACCAGGCTCAAGGTGCGGGCCCCCGCCGGATAGCCCTGGATCTCCCTCTGCAGCCCTATTAACCCCCCAAACGTGGCAGCGAGAATGAAACGGCCCACTAGGGCCCATTGCTCTCCTAGCGTCATTCCCCAAAGACCTTAGGCCCCCCACAGCTGTGGGGGGCCCATCCATACCCATTCAATCCGTGTCTGGTGGAGCTGAGGGGACTCGAACCCCTGACCTCCTCAATGCCATTGAGGCGCTCTCCCGCTGAGCTACAGCCCCACCCGCTGAGGAATATAGCAAAGGCCGTCTTTCCTGACAAGGTGCTTGACCCCGTCTTTAGAGGAGGCCATCATGGCCTGTGATGGATCTCCTGTCTCAAGGGACGGAGCTGGCCCTTAAGGCGCTGGCTCCTTTGGGGGCCATCGCTCTGGATAAGGGACTTTTAGCTTTGCCCACTGAGAGGAAAAGGAAACTCGTGAGGGTGCTGGTCCGTCTCGGCCCCCATAGGCGAGGTGGAAGGGGGGACTTAGGCCTTCATTGGGTAGCTCCTTCAGGACCTGAGGAGCTGCTGGCCCTGGTAGACGTCTCCCGTTCCCTAGTGTGGCTGATGCCCAGGGAGGTCTTCTGCCAACGGGCCCAACCCTGGCCTAGAGGGGCCTTCCACCTAGACTGGATAGTCCTCCCCTTAGGCAAAAGGCGATCCCACTGGCCTCAAGAGGAGGAATGGGAAAGTTACCTCGTCGCAGGAGGTGATGTCACATGATGGCCCTGGAAGGGGTGCGCGTCCTGGACCTTTCACGTCTTGCCCCTGGCCCCTTCTGTACCATGCTCTTGGCCGACTACGGTGCCGATGTGATCGTGATTGAGGCGCCGCCGGGGGCTGCTCGCATAGCCGAGGAGGAAGGGATCTCTCCTCAGGCTCGGGCCTATAACGCCCTTGGCCGTAACAAGCGCTCCATATGCCTAAATCTGAAGCACGAGGATGGGCGCCAAGTTTTCTATCGCCTCGCTCAAACGGCCGATGTGGTGGTGGAGGGCTTTCGGCCCGGTGTGGTCAAACGCCTGAAGGTGGACTATGAGACCCTTCGGGAGATCAACCCCCGTATCGTCTACTGCTCCCTCTCCGGCTACGGTCAGGACGGCCCGTATGCCCAGCTGGTGGGCCACGACATAAATTACATAGCCGTAGGTGGGGCCTTAGGCCTCACGGGGTGGCCAGGTCAGCCCCCTGCCATACCCATGAACATCATCGCTGATTTCGCTGGTGGGGGCCTGTACGCCGCCTTCGCCATCTGCTTGGCCCTTTTGGCGCGCCAAAAGACGGGAAGGGGCCAGTACATAGACTTGGCAATGAGCGATGGCGTTACCACCCTCCTCTCGTGGATCGCCTCCCGCTATTTAGGGCAGGGGGCGGTGCCCCTGCCAGGCCAAGACATGCTCAATGGGGCCGCCCCCTGCTACAACGTCTACGAGTGTGCCGATGGCCGCTACGTGAGCATTGGGTGCCTGGAACCTTATTTCTGGGAGGCCCTCTGCCGCGGGCTCGGGTTGGAGCAGTTTATACCCCACCAATGGAATAGGGACCGATTCCCGGAGATGTTTGAGGCCTTCCGCCAGCGCTTCCGGGAGAAGACCAGGGATCAATGGTTTGAGGAGTTACGCCAGTACGATATCTGCATAGCCCCTGTCTACACCCTGGATGAGGTCTTCCAGGACCCCCACGTTCGCCACCGAAAGATGATCATCGAAGTGGAAGACCCAGAGGTAGGGCGGGTACGCCAGGTAGGCATCGGGGCGAAGCTTTCGGAGACGCCAGGGCGCCTGCGCCATACCCAGCCACGCCGAGGCCAGCACACTGTAGAGGTGCTGAAAGAGGTGGGCTACTCCGATGACCAGATCCGCTCCCTTATGGAGACAGGCGCCATCGCCTAAAAGAGATGAGATCCAGGTATCCCAATTCTTAGGCCTACTGCGGGAGGCCCTCCCTTCCCTCTTGCCCCCGGAGCTTCGCTCCTTCCAGTGGCGTCAGCAACCTGCCCTGATGCAGGTCTACTATTGGTATCCGGCCATCCATTACGAGCTTTGGCTTCAGAGGCAGCGGGGGATAGTAGAGGTAGGCCTCCACTTCGAGGGGGAGAAGGAGCACAATCACCGGTGGGCAGAGGCCTTAGCGCAGCATATGCCCCTGATCCAGCTTTCGTTGCCCCGTCCCGCTGATTTAGAGGAATGGACCGGCTGGTGGACGCGTCTCCATTACGTCTTGCCCTGGGAGCCCCTATCCCCTGATCTGGCCCACGTCTACGCCTCTCACCTGGCTGGCTTCATTTGTGCCCTCCAGCCCCTCATGGAAGAGCTAAAGGCCTGCACCCTTATTCCCCCTAGCCGCGTCACTGCTCCTCCTAGGCGGAGGCGTAGGGGCCGTCCAACACCTTGACAACGTATGCCTATGTCCTATATTGGGGTTGCCTGCCAAAGGGAAGGAAGGTGAGGAGATGACCCAACAACCCAGAGTAGGGCTCCTCCAGCGCGTCCATGACTTCATCTGCCCCTTCCACCGGATCAAGGCCCTGAACAGGCTGGAGGCGTATTGCCCTATAGGCCAGATGGTTCGCCGCGGCGCTGGTAAGGGCCCTTAGGCCAGGCTTCCTGCCAAGATATAAACCATACCCAAAGCGCCGGCTGCATCCTTCAGACGGGAGGGCAGTAAAAGGAGCCCTTTTTTGAGCTGGGACATGGTATTGGCGGCGAAGGAGGCCCGCATCGGACGCCACAGGAGCGGGCCTGCGCGGCTAACCCCTCCTCCTACCACTATCGCTTCCGGGTCGAAGATATGGGCGTAGCTAGTAAGGGCGAGGCCCAACAGGCGCCCTGCCTCCTCCATGAGAGCGCGGCAGTGGGGATCGCCAGCACGGGCCGCCTGGGCTACCGTCTTGGCCGTCACCTCTTGCCTTGGCCCAATCAGCTGGGCGAGGACAGGGGCCTTGCCTTGCGCTAACAGCTCTTGTGCCCTGGCGGCGATGGCCCTTCCCGATGCTAGGGCCTCGATACAGCCCCGGGCCCCACACCCACACTGGGGGCCATCGTAGGCCTGGACGATGATATGCCCCAGCTCCCCTCCCGATCCCCCCTTGCCCCGATAGGGGCGCCCATCGATGATGATCCCTCCTCCTATTCCCGTGCTCACCGTCACGTAGACCATATATTTTAGGCCCCGCCCAGCACCGAAGGCGTGCTCACCCACAGCGGCAGCGGTAGCGTCGTTCTCGAGAACCACAGGAAGCCCCAACCGTTCAGCTAGGAGGCGCCGCAGGGGCACCCCTTTCCACCCTGGGAGGTTGGGAGGATTTCGCACTACCCCTGCTGTCAGATCGATGGGGCCAGGGGAAGCAATCCCTAGCGCCTGGGCCCCCTCCAAAGATACCCCTGCTCTTCTAGCAGCGCTGCGGATGGAGGCCTCTAGCTGGCTAAGGACAACTTTAGGGCCTCCTCTAGCCAAGGTGGGCCGCCGGTCGCGTCCTAGCACTTCTCCTGCGGGGGTGGACACAAGGGAGAGGATCTTAGTGGCGCCCAGGTCTACAGCAATAAAATAGGGGGGAGCTGCCACCTCTTCTAACTTACCTCCCCCCTAAGCTAGGGATAAGCCTTGGGAGCCCCAGCCTTAGCGCATCAGTACTCGTGCTCGTGCCGCTCCTCCTTCTTCTTCTCCGGGATCTCAGCCACTAGGCAGTTGGTGGTGAGCACCATGGCTGCGATGGAGACAGCGTTCTCCAGAGCCGACCTGGTGACCTTCACGGGGTCTATGATGCCCCTAGCCACCATGTCGCCAAACTCGTCGGCCTGGGCATCGTACCCTTGGCCCTTGGGGAGGGCCTTGATCTTTTGGACGATGACGGAGCCGTCCTGGCCAGCGTTGATGGCGATGCGACGGGCAGGCTCCTCTAGGACGCGGCGTAAGATGTTTACCCCTGTGTTCTCGTCAGGGTCGTCCAGGGTGAAGTCCTTGAGGGCCTCCAAGGCGTTGATGTAGGTGACACCCCCTCCAGGGACGATCCCTTCCTCTATTGCGGCCCTAGTAGCCTGGACAGCGTCCTCTACCCGGTGCTTCTTCTCTTTGAGCTCCGTCTCGGTGGCTGCGCCCACCTTCACCACCGCCACACTCCCCGAGAGCTTCCCTAGACGCTCCTGGAGCTTCTCCCTGTCCCAATCGGAAGTGGCCTCCTCCAAGGCAGCCTTGACAGCCTTGATCCGCTCTTGGATCCTGGCGGGATCGCCTCGACCTTCTACGATGGTGGTCTCCTCCTTGGTAACCACCACCTTACGGGCACGGCCAAAGTCTGATAGCTGAACCTGGTCTAGGCGGCGACCCAGCTCTTCCGAGATCACCTGACCGCCAGCGACAGTGGCGATGTCGCCCAAGTTGTCCTTCCGCCGGTCGCCAAAGCCGGGTGCCTTGACAGCACACGCGTTAAGGGTTCCCCGCAGCTTGTTCACCACCAGGGTGGCAAGGGCCTCCCCCTCCAGGTCATCGCAGATGACCAAGATGTTCTTGGAGCCGGCCTGCAGCACCTTCTCTAGGGCAGGGAGGATGTCGTTAACGGAGGAGAGCTTCTTATCGGTGATAAGGATGTAGGGGTCCTCAATGACACACTCCATGCGCTCGGGATTGGTGATGAAGTAGGGGGATATGTAGCCACGGTCGAAGTTCATCCCCTCTACGTACTCCACCTCCGTCTTGATCCCTTTGGCCTCCTCAACGGTGATGACCCCCTCCTTTCCTACCTTCTCCATCACCTCTCCCACAAGGGCGCCGATCTCGGGGTCGTTGTTGGCAGAGATGGCAGCTACCTGCTCCATCTGCTGGCGGGTGGTGACCGGGATAGCGTTCTTTTGTATGTACTCCACCACCTTCTGACAGGCTTTCTCGATCCCCCTCTTTAAGGCCATGGGGTTGGCGCCAGCGGCTACGTTCTTGAGGCCTTCATGGACGATGGCCTGGGCTAACACGGTGGCAGTAGTAGTGCCATCGCCAGCTATATCGTTGGTCTTAGAGGCCACCTCCTTGGCCAGCTGAGCCCCTATGTTCTCAAAAGGGTCCTCCAGCTCTATGTCCTTGGCGATGGTCACCCCATCGTTGGTGATGGTGGGGGAACCGAACTTCTTCTCTAAAACCACGTTGCGCCCCTTGGGGCCAAGGGTGATCTTCACCGCGTCCGCCAAGGCATCGATCCCGTTCTTGAGGGCCTGCCGCGCTGCCTCATCGAACAAAAGCTGCTTCGCCATCCTCTATCCCTCCTCGCTGCTCCACACTTTTTAGCACTCGCGTTTGCCGAGTGCTAAGCTCAAAGGTTATGATGCCTGCAGAGCTAGAGGGTATGCAAGGGCCGAAAAATGGGGTTGAGGGGCCGTATTTGGATATCTTGGTCAGTTACATCCAGATGTTGTCTCTAAGCTCAATTATGGCTTCGGTATCTTCCCCTCTGGAACAGAGATGGAAAGCGGGTGCTATCCACTTTAAGGAGGGCAGCATAGCGGCGGGCCTTCTCCAGATGGTGCTCGTCGCCTGTTTGGCGCCACAGGTTAAAGGCATCGAGCATCTTATCGGCCAGCAGGTTCATATCTAGGCCCATGATGTAGCGTTGGGAGATGTCGTTGAGGGCGAGCATGTAGGTCTCAAAGTGGCGGGCGAGCTGGAGGAGGGCGGGGCGCAGTTGGGTGACCTGGGCTAGCTCGTGTTGGGCAGCCATATGATAGCAACTCTTGCCAGTGGAGATATAGTAGGATGGTTCCGGGAAGGCGCCGCTTCTGCTCCGCCTCCTAAAGAACTGGGGGAAGATGCCGGTTAGGAAAAGGGCGTTGTCCCCGTAGCGGCGGCACGCCTCGAAGAGGTTCTGGAAGTGCCTAAGGCCCTGCTGCATCTCTTCCAAGAGGTAAGAGAAGTAGAATGGCCTAGCCCCTCCCCCCTTCCCCAAGAAGGGGAACAGCTCCCTCGCATACAGGTAGCGGGTGAGCATATCGCTGAGGTAGTCGATGACGTCGGCATCGGTGCTGGCCCGATCTACGTAGAGGGCCTTGATGACCAGAAGCTGGAAGAAGCTCCTTAAGGGTATTTGTACGATTACATCTATGTCGTCGTAGAAGCTGCTAATGAGCTCTTCCACTTGGCGCCGGAACGAAACGTCGGCGGCGTTACGTCCGTGATGAAGGCGAATATGGGCCCTAAGTTTCTCCACCGCCTCAGGCAGAAAAGCCAACAAAGTTCCCACCTCCGTTGTGGGAGATGATGGGGCCCACCTAGGCAGCTGTCAAGACGGAGATAAGGGGAGGAAAATTTAAAAAATTGGAGCGGAAGACGGGATTCGAACCCGCGACCTCCTCCTTGGCAAGGAGGCGCGCTACCGCTGCGCCACTTCCGCTCCTGCCAGTGGTGCCGAGGGCGGGATTTGAACCCGCACGCCCTTGCGGGCACCGCCCCCTCAAGGCGGCGCGTCTGCCAACTTCCGCCACCTCGGCACGGGCGGCCACTAATAAAGATACACCCTCCTCTGTGCCTGTCAACCCCCACAATGCCCCCAGGCCCAGTGGGCAAGCACCGGCGCACCGCCCTAGAACACAGGCCTATTGACGTCTACGGCCTGGGCAGTTGACCGTATACACCTGACCCTGGGCGCGGGGCCGGTAGCAGCCCTGGTGGGGCCTAACGCTGCCGGGAAGACGACCCTACTTAACTTGCCCGCCAGCATCATACCTCCCGATAAGGACGCTGGCCAGGAGCGCCTCTCCTCCGTAAGGATAGCAGAAAAGGAGGGCCCCGGGCCTACCTGCCCAGGAGAAGACGGTGTGGTGGGACAGAGCCTACAGTTGGCCCTTGACCTGGCCCAGCACTTCGTACATGAGAACCGAATCTGCCAGGCGGCCTCGGCCGTGGGTATCGCCCAGCCCTGTATCAACTACCGCACCACTGAGGGCTCCGAGGAGATCCAGATCTGGCGGATGGCAGGCGCCCTGTTCAGCTTCATCGGAGGGGAGAGAGGTTAAGTGCTTCTGGAGGCCAGGTTAGCTCTCCCGCGGGCAAAAGCTTTTGGCCACACCTGCCTGAAGCTTACGCTTCTGGTTGCTTTTGCCGGTATAGGAGGGATAACGCTTCCACGCGGCCACGCACCCGCAACTTGCGGTAGGTCCTCTCAAGGTGCTTGCGCACTGTGCCCTCGCTGAGACCTAAAGTCTTGGCGATCTCCTTGTTGGTGAGGCCCCGTATCGCCAGGGCTACCACCTGCGCCTCCCGTCGGCTGAGGCCGAAGCCGTTGCGCGCTTCAGGGGCAAAGGTGGAGGTGTCCGTTTGCTCCTCTACCTGCCACAGGTGCGGCACGAGGGTAGTGGCCAAAAAGAGGCACATTCCCGCCACTAGGGCTGCCTCCTCTTCTCTCCCCTGGAGAGCTGCAGCCCAATTATCCCCCAGGGCCATGCCGGCGAAGATGGCCATCATCATTGCCCCAAGCCCCAGGCCAAAGGAGGCAGAGGGCCTCCCGCCCTGGTCGGCGAAGGCCGCCCAGAACGGGACGTCCAAGAAGGCGAATCCGCCCACTACCAAGCCCTGCGCCGCTACCTCCCGTCCGGCCCCTTGGGCCAGGGCCCAGATCATGAACCCCACACCTAAGAGCGCCAGTCCGCGCCGTATGGCCCAGTTGCGTCCCCAGAGATTGGCCGTCCAGGCAGCGGCAGGCAAGAGGGCCATGTACGGCAGCACCCCTATCCTCAGGCCCAGCTGGCCCAAGGCGGGAAGGATCAGGGAGTACATGAGGCCACCCACCAGATAAGCGCAAAAGGCGGTAACTACTAGGGCCACAAAAGACTTCTCAAGGGAGAAAAAACCCTTATCCTCCCAAGGCCGAGGCCCAAGGAGAAACGGCAAAGCCAGAGGCCCCAGGGCTAGGACTGCTGCCAGGGGGCGGTCGGGGACAGGGTGCTCGGGCAGGCTAGCCACATAAAGGAGGACGTTGGCAAGGCCGGCCCCCAAAGCGATGGCCCAGGGCCTCCCCTCCCAAGGAAGGTGGGCGATAGAGGTAGCCACCGCCAGCACAGACCCCGCCGCTGTCACACCGGCCCCAAGGAGCAGGAATGGCCACCAACTAGTGGGCGCCACTGCCAAAAGGAGGCCAAACATGGCAGTTACAGCTCCCGCCCAGCGAGTAACCGACGCCAATGGCCGCCACAGCGTCCACACCCCCAAGGCCAGCAAGGAGAGCCCATGAACCAAAGCGAAAGCCTGGGCGGCCGTGAGGGCCCCTAGGCTTGGCGCCGAGGAGCGGGCGAGTACCGGCCCCGACAGGGGGACCGCAAGCAGCCAGGCAAAGAGGAGACCCAGCGCCAGGGCAGGGCCAAGGAGGCGGCCCCAGCCTCGAACCGGCACCGAGCAAGGGCTTGTGCTGTCCATGAGCTGCTACCCTGCTGGCGCCTGCACAGGCAGGTAGGAGAAAACAGCCCCCCTATCCCACATCATTTAGGACACATTGTACCACCTCGGGCAGAAGGGCTACAAATTACCCCAATCGAGTCCACAAGGCCCCAAGAAGGGCTTCATACCTGTTAGCAAGCCATGTACGTAGAATTGCGTACAAGCTAACGGGGCAGATGTCACATCTTGCGTACATCTCCCTTATTGCTTGGGGCCCCTCTTAATCCGCATATATGCCAACGGGTGCTCGCACCGGGCCTGCCCACACTGCCCTGCGCCTTCCCGGAAGCACCCTGAGCAGCATGGTGAGGAGGGATACGATGACATACGCAGCCGATGGGCGCTTGCGGCGGGCGCTAGCAAGGGCCCTTCTCATGAGCGCCTTCGCCATGGCCCTCGTCGCCCTCCTGGTGGCCACGTCGGACAGGCCCCAGGCCACGAGGGCCACCGGCGGATGGGCCAAGACGTATTTGGCCATGGATAGGGGCGGCTACCTGCGGCAAGCGGCTGCGTCTGAGCCGCGCCTGTTGTTCACGACAGCCGGGGGCGACCTCGTATGGGTGGGGCGCGACGACACTAGCTACATAGCCGACCGATCATCGCCCGTGAGCGTCCTACGCATCTCTGCGGCCGATGGCTCCCTCCTCTCCTGGAAGGTGGTGGGGGGCACCTTCGTCATAAGGCCCGATGGCGAGCCCCAGCAGGGGTGGCGCTACAGGGCCGAATGGGGCGGCGGCTGGTACTCCTGCGAGGTGGGGCCGGTAGGGCCGGGCGGCCCCGCCAAGTGGCTCCCCTCTGCCCGGGGGCCTTCGGGCTGGCTTGTGGTGGGGAGAGGCTGTATAGCCCTGGTCGATGATGCGGGCAACCTCCTGTGGATGGGTCAGCTAGACTCCAGATTACGGCTCGAAGACGTCATTGCCGTCCCCGGCGGCTATCTGGTGGCAGGGTGGTGGGTCCCGAGCACAACCTGTGGTGCCTCCAGCGACGACCCGTGCTACCCCTTCCTCGGCCTGCTGGTCCCACAGGAGGGAAGCGAGGGACCGCCCCTTCGATGGCAGTGGGCCCGAATCTACGCCGAGCAGTATCCGTGGGATCAGAGTAACCGCCCCATACCATACGTCAACTATGTGCAGCGGGTCTTCTATGATCCCGAGGGGCCCGGCTTCGTAGCCTTCGTAATGCACGGCGTCTTCCGCACCGACCTGGAGGGCAAGGTGCTGTGGTGGCGAGAGTTCTTCAGCCCCGGAGGAGAGAGGGACTACGTCTACGTCGATGGGGTCCAGCCTGTGGGGCGGAGCTACGTGGTGCAGGGCCGCATGACCTGCCGGGTCGATGGCCCCTGCCCCCGCACCTTGTTCGTTGTAGGGGGGGATGGAAGGGTCACCTCCTCCTTCGTATACAATGCACACACGATAGGCTCTTTTCGCGGCTCGGATTACCTGGCGGCAGTAGGTGACTCCCTCTACCTCGCCAGGCAAAGTTGGGATTCCGGTAACCGATTTTTCGGAGACATCGCCATCTACCCCGCCGGCTCGCTCGGAAGCCTCGGGGGGAGCATCCTGCCCCTAGAGGGATACCCCATCCAGGACGAGCTAATAGCCGACCCCTATCCCGACGAGAACGATTGCACTAACAGATGTCCGGGACTACCACCACCATACTTCCAGTCCCGCTCGGCCAGCCGCCTGTCGGATCAGATGAGAGTGGACGAGTTGACGGATGTGCGGGTCATGCCTGCAGGGGACAGGATGGTCTACCTCAACGCTCGGGAGAGCCCATTTCCTCAGGAGCGAATGCGGGAGCTGGCAAAGCTTGAGCGCCTGCTTGAACACTACCGTGTCACCTTTCAGCCAGATGGGCGGCCCTGCGAAGGGACCCTCTGCTGGACCTCATATCCGCAGGGGACGAGGGTCACCGTCTCCATAGAGAAGGTGACGGGAGGTCTCTGGCCGCCTGCGGAAGTGCGGTGCTGGTATGCGCCCAACAGCCAGGGGACTGGGAGCTCCGTCTCCTTCGACTTGGTGCAGCATCAGCCCTGCCAGCTGATGGTCTCATCCGGACGGGTGCAAGCCCTCCTTACAGCCGAACCCAGGGAGATACTGTTGAGACAGCTCTCCCAGCCCGATCGGCCACGGGTGACCCTCACCTTCTCGCTGAAGGTGGATGGGCAGGCGATAGGCGGCGTGCCGGTGACGGCCGAGTTTGTTAGTACCTACGGGCAGGCAGTGGGACGCCTGCACCTGCCGGAGCCCCGCCAGACGGGCCCCGACGGCCGCTACGTCTTCTACTGGGATCCGCCCTCAGCCGAGGAGCTGGGGCAAGTGGAGAGGACCATCTTGGTGCCCATCCGAGCATGGGCCGATGACCTCGTCGAGGCTTACGCGTGGATTTACATCAGGCCCACCACTACTGTCGTGGGCCGGGTAGTGCAGAGGCATGCTGGGGCCATCCCCACTGACCCCGATGGGGATGGGGTCCTGCCCCTAGCCAACGCCCAGGTAGGGACCGACCCCAATTTCGCCCCCGACGGCAACTGGACCTTCAGCGACGCGGAGGGGCGCTTCCAGCTGGAGGACGTATACTGCGACACCTCCGTCACCCTTTACGTCCAGCTGCTGGAGCTGGGAAACCAGTACGGCTACACCCAGAGCAGCAAGGAGGTTAGTGTCTCCTGTGGCCAGACGCCCGTAGACGTGGGGGACATCTACCTTGCCAGCACCAGCGTGGCGCGACAGGTGCTGGAGTCGCGGCTACCTGCCCTCCGGCAGAGGCTCGCAAGGGGAGAGGAGACCTATGGAACGAGATCGCACCGCCGATACGCCGAACACCTCCTCTCCCGGGTGGCGCCGAGCAGTAACTTCCGCCCCACCGAGCCCTGGGAGGAGGAAGCCCTCAGGCGGCTCGCCCTTGCCGAGCAGGTGGCCATTGAGGGCTTAGACGCCATGTTTGTCTGGGCCGAATGCGGAGTCCGCTACATGTGGGATGCCTCCTTCGCCGTATTTACGGGCCTGTTCAACAAGCTGGTGGATTCCTACCTGCAGGGGCTTTTGAAGAAGGCTGAGCAGATGTGGATTCTCCGCTCCTCAGGGCCAGAGCTAGGGGACGACGTACGGGAGGCCATAGGGAAGGAGATCGCCCGCCTAAATGCCGTGGAGAAGAGCATCGCTGAAGCAATAGCCCAGTGGCGTGAGCGCATAATGCAAATGCGCAAGCAGCTTATCGAGACGCGGGGTGATGATCGTATTTCGCTCATATGGGATCTGCTTCGTGGTCTTGACGTTTCAGGTATGTGGAGCATAGACCTGGAGTTATTGGAGCACCTGGACCTTGCCGTCAAGGCCCTAACAGACTACGACGTCCTGAAGACCCTCTATGACTTGGCCAAGGGGGTAGACCAGGCGGTGAATACGGCGACCAACTGGCCGACGATAGTCTCAACCATCACCGACCTGCGCGACCAGCTCATCTCCCCCATCACTAATCTGTTTGACAACATCAAAAGTGCCATCGAAGAGTTCGCTAAGTCAGGGGCCCGCAGTCAGGTGAACGAGTGGTTGGCCCAGACGGCGGAGTGGGCATGGGCAGGGGACTTCGTGAAGTCTGAAAACAGCTACCGTCAGGCAGCAGAGAAGGTTGCCGGCTACCTTAGGCGCCTGAGCGAACTTTGGGGCCAGCACTCCTCCTTCTGCACAGGAATGGAGAACTTTTACAACATCGTTTACGAGGCAGTAGGAGGCTTCCAGCTGGCACTTGCTGCGGCCTCCCTGGTCACCGGCGGTTCCTCGTTGGCGCTTTCGGCAGCCATGGAGACAGTGCAGTGGGGCGTCCTGGCGGCCAAGTTCCTCAATGGCTTGGCCTTCGCTGGACTGGCACAGCCCGATGGGGAGGCAGGCATCCTTACACGCCGGGGCATGTATGAAGCCTTCGACAAGGGGGCCGTGGCCGATGCCGAGGAGGAACAGGAGAACGCCTTCCAGGTGATCGCCCTTTCCCCTGTTCACATCATGGCTGTGGACCGCCTGGGGCGCCAGGTGGGTATAGATGGCCAGGGCGTGGGGCGCAACGAGGTGCCTGGCGCCTCTTATGTGCCGCCCTTGGAAGACGTCGAGCTGCCTGACATGGATGGCACCACTGTACATACCCATGAGATGCTGACCCTGCCCCTCGATCTTGCTCCCTACACCATCTTGGTATGGGGGACCGGCACAGGCCCCTATACCATTCAGGTGGTGCATAGGAGGGCGGTGGTACAAAGCGCTAGCGCCACGGCCCAGCCAGGTAGCCTCCACGTGGCGTCCCTCTCAGTAGACAATTGGATGATGCCCCAGCTGGGGCAGTTGCAGCCCGCCTCACAGCTTTCAGTGACCGGTCTTGTGGTCTACGGGCCTGATGGACTGATAGGGGAGCATCTCCAAGTGACAGCAGGCGAGGCGAGGCTCCTTGTCCCCTACCTAAGGCTTGAGGGTGGTCTGCTTAGACCTGCTGAGGGGGTCCAGTGGCAGAGCCTTTCGGAGCAAGTTGCAAAGTTGAAAGTGCATGACGATGGTACCGCCCTCCTTACGACAGGCAGAGCTGCTGAGGCTACGCTGACAGTGCGGGCAGGAGGCCAGTCGACTTCCTTCCAGGTCCAGGTGACAGGTGGCGACCCTGCCCAGGTAGCGGTGGAGGTAGTAAGCCAGGTCCCTGTACAAGTAGGGAGGGATGCCTGTGTGCGGGCTCAGGTCATGGACCGGGGGGCTAACCCCGTGCCCGGCGCCTCGGTGAGGTTCTTTGCCTTCGGCCATGAGAGTTCTTTGGGGGAGGGAACAAGCAGTGCGGACGGGTGGACCGGGGCCATCTGCTTCCAGGTGCCCCAGGGAGCAGGCGGCCCCGAGGTGGTAAGGGGCGTTGCTCAGGATGCAAGGAGGGACGTAGCGACTGGGTTCGCTGTCCTGCCAGTAGTGCCAGTCATAGAGAGGGCAGGAGATTGGCCCGAGCGGACAGGTGGCCGGGTAGAGATCTGGCATGAGGCGGAGCTTGTGGGCTACATAGAGGTGCCGCCGGGGGCCTTCCCTGGGGTAGTATCCCCTCTGCTCAACGGCACAGTGCTGGGAGAAGAGGCGGAGCTTCCAGCTCCCCCTGAGGGGATGGAACTGATGCGAGCAGTGGCGGTCAGCACCTTAGATTTGGCCACAGGGAGACCCATCACGCCAGCACAGCCCTTGCGGTTGGCCCTCTTGGGGCAAGGCAATAGCCTCCGGCTTGCCATCCTACAGGAGGGTGCCTGGCAGCTTACCGGTGAAGATTTGGTAGAGGGAGGCGCAGCAACTAACATCTCAAGCCCGGGTATATACGCCCTCCTCTTCCAGCAAGGCTCTAATGGGCCGCCTCCACCTCCACCTCCTCCGCCACCTCCACCTCCTCCTCCACCTCCACTTCCTCCGCCTACGCCACCATCCATCCCTGCCCCGCGGGTGCCTGAGGGGATGGCCCTTGTGGAGTTTGGCGATGTGGGGTGCGATGCGGAGGTG